>NZ_JARAYJ010000005.1:0-395648 GCF_033794345.1 Streptomyces niveiscabiei | reverse complement strand
CGCCACTAATCCACCCCGAAGGGCTTCATCGTTCGACTTGCATGTGTTAAGCACGCCGCCAGCGTTCGTCCTGAGCCAGGATCAAACTCTCCGTGAATGTTTACCGGTAATCCGGTTCGCACACACGAGAGCGGAACGAGAGGAGGAATGATCCCCTCGTTCACAGCGTCCTCGCTGTGTTTGTTTCAAAGGAACCTCATCCTCGACCGAAGGCCGGGGACGGGGTATCAACTAATCTGGCGTTGATTTTTGGCACGCTGTTGAGTTCTCAAGGAACGGACGCTTCCTTTGTACTCACCCTCTCGGGCTTTCCTCCGGGCTTTTCCCTTCGGTCTTGCGTCTCCGACTCTATCAGATCCTTTTCCCGATCCGATTTCCTCGGTGCTTTCCAGTTCCCCGCTTTTGTTTCGCGGTTTCCTTTCCGGCGGCTCCGACTTTATCAGGTTCTCCGGGTCCTTCTGACCACCGTTCTGCGAGCATGCAGAAAGAAGCCTTAGAAAAAGGAGTCTGAGCTAGTTGGATGCTACCTGGAGCAGGACGCGAGACCGCGTCGCTCACCCTCAAGCAGGGGTACGACTGTACACGCGGCGCCAGACGGCATGCAAATCGATTAGGGTCATGGTCTGGACCACTGGTCTAGACCGCAGATAGGGAACTCTCGTGCGGAACTGGTACTTCATATGACATACGCTGCTGCACAGTGCACTGCCGGAGACAGGCAGTGACGGTCCATGTACATCTCCATCCCCTCCACCCTCTGGGAGGCACTCCGTGACCACCGTGACGTCCCCGCTCGCAGGACGCGCCATCGGACTGGCCGCCGTGCCGGATCCGGTCTTCTCCGGTGCCATGGTCGGCCCGGGTACGGCGATCGACCCGGTGCGTGAGCCCTCCGAGGCCGTCGCCCCCGTGGATGGTGTCGTCGTCTCTCTCCATCCGCACGCGTTCGTCGTGGTCGACGCCGAAGGGCACGGTGTCCTCGTCCACCTCGGCATCGACACCGTGCAGCTCAACGGGCAGGGCTTCGATCTGCTGGTGAACAAGGGCGACACCGTCACACGCGGGCAGGCGGTCGTGCGCTGGAACCCGGCGGCCGTGGAGGAGGCGGGCAAGTCCCCCGTGTGCCCGGTCGTGGCGCTGGAGGCCACCGCCGACTCCCTCGGTGACGTACGCGAGGATGGCGATGTGAAGTCCGGGGACGTTCTGTTCTCCTGGCGGTGACACAACAGCAGTGAGCACGACAGCAGTGACACACCGGCTGTAGGCCGACGGCCGGTGGGCAGGCACGACCATCGCGGCGGCGCGTGCCGTCGCAACTATCGGAGACGGTGAGATGGAGACAACGCTGCGAGGCGTCGGTGTGAGCCACGGTGTGGCGATCGGCCAGGTACGGCACATGGGGACGGCGGTCCTGGAACCGCCCGCCAAGCAGATCCCGGCCGACGAGGCGGAGCGCGAGCAGGGCCGCGCCCGCCAGGCCGTGGACGCGGTGGCGGCCGATCTGACCGCACGCGGCAACCTGGCCGGCGGCGAGGCCCAGGCGGTCCTCGAAGCGCAGGCGATGATGGCGCAGGACCCCGAGCTGATGGCCGACGTGGACCGGCGGATCGCCGTCGGCAGCACGGCCGAGCGTGCCGTGTACGACGCCTTCGCCTCGTACCGCGAGCTGCTCGCGGGTGCCGGGGAGTACCTCGCCGGGCGGGTGGCCGACCTCGACGACGTACGGAACCGGATCGTCGCGCGGTTGCTGGGGGTGCCGATGCCCGGTGTGCCGGACAGTGACGAGCCGTACGTGCTGGTGGCGCGGGATCTGGCGCCGGCCGACACGGCGTTGCTGGATCCGGCGCTGGTGCTCGGGTTCGTGACCGAGGAGGGTGGGCCCACCAGCCACAGCGCGATTCTGGCGCGGGCGCTCGGGGTGCCGGCCGTGGTGGCGTTGCCCGGGGCCGGGGAGCTGGCCGAGGGGACGGTGATCGCCGTGGACGGGAGTTCCGGTGAGGTCTTCGTGGAGCCGGGCGAGGAGAAGAAGGCGGAGCTGACGGCCGCTGCCGCCGCGCGGAAGGCCGCGCTGGCCGCGTCGACAGGGCCGGGGCTGACCGCCGACGGGCACAAGGTGCCGTTGCTGGCGAACGTCGGTGGTCCGGCGGACGTGCCTGCCGCTGTGGAGGCGGGCGCGGAGGGTGTCGGGCTGTTCCGTACGGAGTTCCTGTTCCTTGACGACAGCACGAAGGCGCCGTCGCGGGAGAAGCAGGTCGAGGCGTACCGGCAGGTGCTGGAGGCGTTTCCCGAGGGCCGGGTCGTCGTGCGGGTGCTGGACGCGGGCGCGGACAAGCCGCTGGACTTCCTGACGCCGGCCGACGAGCCGAACCCGGCGCTGGGTGTGCGGGGGCTGCGGTCGCTGCTGGAGCACCCCGATGTGCTGGGGACGCAGCTGGCGGCGTTGGCGGAGGCTGCCGAGGGGCTGCCGGTGCACCTTGAGGTGATGGCGCCGATGGTGGCGGACCGGGCGGACGCGAGGGCGTTCGCGGACGCGTGCCGTGCGGCGGGGCTGCGGGCGAAGTTCGGGGCGATGGTGGAGATCCCTTCGGCGGCGTTGCGGGCTCGGTCGATCCTCCAGGAGGTCGAGTTCCTGTCGCTGGGGACGAACGACCTGGCGCAGTACACGTTCGCCGCCGACCGTCAGGTGGGTGCCGTGTCACGGCTCCAGGATCCGTGGCAGCCGGCGCTGCTGGATCTGGTCGCGCTGTCCGCGGAGGCGGCCCGGGCGGAGGGCAAGAGCTGTGGTGTCTGCGGTGAGGCCGCGGCGGACCCGTTGCTCGCGTGTGTGCTGACCGGTCTGGGGGTCACCTCGCTCTCGATGGGGTCGGCTTCGATTCCTTATGTGCGGGCGGCGTTGGCGAAGCACACGCTGGCGCAGTGCGAGCGGGCCGCGGCGGCGGCGCGGGCGACGGACAGTGCCGAGGAGGCGCGGGCCGCGGCTCAGGCGGTGCTGTCGGGCGAGTAGTCGAGGGGCGTGCTCCTCTCTGCGGTTCGGGTTCAGGGGCGTCCCGCCTTCGGGTGGGGCGCCCCTGGCGTCGTCCGGTGTCTTTCGTCCTTGTCCTGGTCAGTGGTGGTGGTCGGTCGGGGGCAGGGGGTCGTCGCCGAGGTCGGGCGGGGCGCAGTAGTCGACGTCGGACTCGGGGGAGATCAGGTCGCCGGACTCGGCGTCGGTGCAGTAGGCGTCGAAGACCTCGGCGGCGGTGAGGGGTTCGAGGTCCTCGCCGCGCAGGCGCCAGCCGTGGACGCGGTCGCGGGTGCCGGGGGCGGTGACGCGCAGGACGAGTCCGCCGGGGCTGTGGGTGGCGATGCCGAGGGCGAGGATCGTGGTGAACTCCAGGGCTTCGGTCTCGTCGAGCCGGGCGGTGCCGTCGGGGGCGGATTCGGCGTGCAGGACGGCGATGAGGGTTTCGGGTGCGGTGGAGACGCTGCACACGAGGTGGCGGTGGCCGGGTGGTGCGCTGGCGAGGATGCGGGTGAGGAGGGCGGAGGCGCGGGTGAAGGCGGCGCGGCCGATGTCCTCGCCGCAGGAGGCGCAGGCGCCGAGGCGGGCGAGGAGGGTCGCGGCATATTCCCAGGTGGCGCGGCGGACGGCTTCGTCGACGAGGGTGGGGACGAGGTCGGTGAGGGGGCCGCCGTCGTAGGCGATGACGGGGCCGGTGGCGGCGAGTTCGGCCGTGTAGCGGCCTCGGGTCTGCGGGGTGTCGGGGTCGAGGCCGTGGTCGGCGCAGTAGTCGGCGTAGTCCTGGGGGTCGAAGAGGGCGAGGCTGGTGTGGGTGCCTTCGGCGGCGCGGGTCTTGAGGACGGCTTCGACCTGGCGGAGGTAGGTGGTGTGGTCGTCGAAGGTGAAGGTGCGGTAGCGGCGCATGGCGCTGAAGTCGTGTTCGTCGGTGAGGAGGCCGATGGTGCCGGCGATCTCGCGGCGCAGGTCCCGGCGCATGGTCCGCTGGTCGGTGTGGTTCATGGGGTTCCCCCTGTGTGCAGAGCGTTCGGTCAATGCTCACTCACAGTAACCGGCGGCACTGACAACGGGGTCTGCGCGAGCCTGGCTCGTACGAGTCGGTGCTGGATTCCGCAGGTCAGGGCGATGACGGTGCCGAATGCGGCCCAGCCGAGGGGGCCGGTGGCGATGGCGGCGGTGACGGCGAGTGGTCCGACGGTGCGCTGGGCGGACTGGGCGAGGCCGTGGACGCCGAGGTAGGCGCCCTGGGCGGTGTCGGGGGCGAGGGCGACGGAGAGTTCCCAGGAGACGGTGGCGTGGAGGATCTCGGCGAGGGTGAAGGCGGTGGCCGCGGCGGTGAGGAGCAGGGTCGCGGTGACGGCGCCGCCGGTCGCGGCCAGGGCCATGGCGGCGCCGCCCGCGGCGAAGGCGGCCGAGAGCGGGAGGAGGAGGCCGCGGGCGGCGGCGGTGGTCGCGCCGAAGCGGGCCATGGGGACCTGGAGGGCCACGACGAGGAGGTTGTTGAGAACCATGAGCAGGGGTGCGAGGCCGTGGGGTGCGGTGTCGAGGTGGACGATCCACAGCGGGAGGCCGACCTTGAAGACGGCGTCGTCGAGGAAGAGGACGGCTTCGGTGGCGACGTAGGCGAGGTAGGTGCGGTCGCGCCAGGGACCTCGGGGCCGGGCCGCCTGCGCCGGGGTGTCGGAGTCGGCGACGGTGCGGGCGGGCGAGGGGGGTTCGCCGCAGCGCAGGGTGAGCAGGGCGACGGCGGTGAAGGAGAGGGCGTCGCCGAGGAGGAGCCAGCGGTAGGCGGCGGTGCCGCCGAGGGCGAGGCCCAGCGCTGCCACGAGGCCGCCGATGGCCCAGCCCGCGTTGGCGACGGTGCGCTGGACGGCCTGGTAGCGGACGCGGTCGGGGCCGGCGACGCGGGTGGCGTAGAGCTTGGTGAGGACGCTGCTCGCGCGGTCGCCGAAGCCGCCGAGTGCGGTGAGGGCGAGGAGGAGGGCGAACCGGTCGGTGGCGAGGAGGCCGAAGGAGGCTGCGGCGCGCAGGAGTTGGACGGCGACGAGGACGCGGGTGAGCGGGAAGCGGTCGGCGAGCAGGCCGCCGCTGGGGGCGCCGGCGATGCCGAGGGCTCCGGCGACGGCGGCGAGGGTGCCGACCTCGGCGAGGGAGAGGTGGGCGACGTAGGTGAAGTACAGGACGGAGACGGTGGCCCACAGGCCGCTGCCGATGCGGTCGACGAGGGCGATGACGACCATGCGGCGGCCGTCGGGTCCGCCGGGTATGCGGGGCTCTCCGGTGGTTTTCCGACGCGTCAGCGCCATGGTTCCCCCTTGCGTCATTTTTTGTATTGATACATAATGTCAAATGTGGCAACACAATATGCGATCACAGGGGCGACGGCCAAGGAGATTGCCGCGTCCGTGGAACGGGGCGTATCCGACGGCTCCTTGGGGCCGGGCTCAGCGCTGCCCCCGGTACGGCGGCTCGCGGACGGCCTCGGGGTGAGTCCCGGGACGGTCGCCACCGCCTACAAGGAGCTCCGCGCGCGGGGCATCGTCGTGACCCGGGGACGGGGCGGGACGGTGGTGGCAGAGGTGCCGTCGGTGGCGCCGCGCCGCCCGCCGAGGGTCCCGGAGGGCCTGCGGGACCTCGCCGGAGGCCATCCCGACCCCGCGCTGCTCCCCGGCCTGGTCCCGCCCTCACGCCTCTCCCCCGGCGCCCGCTCGCACCGCTCGACACCGCGGCTGGCCCGCCTCGAAGAAGCCGTACGGGACCGGCTCGCGCCGGACGGTGTGCCGGTGGAGCACGTGACGTTCGCGCACGGCGCGCTCGATCTGATCGCCCGGCTGCTCTCCGTGGAGCTGCGCCCCGGCGACGCCGTCGCCATGGAGGACCCCGGGTACCACCACCTCCTGGACCTGGTCGCCGCCCTGGGCCTGCGGGCCGTACCCGTCGCCGTGGACGACGAGGGGGTGCGGCCCGAGGCACTGGAGGCGGCATTGCGCGCGGGCGTGCGGGCGGTGGTGTGCAGCCCGCGCGCGCAGAACCCGTACGGCGGGTGCTTCACGCGTGCGCGCAGGGACGCGCTCGCCGGGGTGCTGCGTACGGCGCCGGACGTGCTGGTCGTGGAGAACGACCACGCCTCCGAGGTGGCCGGCGCGCCGCTGTGGACGCTCACCGACGGCGGACCCGCGCGCTGGGTGCACGTGCGTACGGTGAGCAAGTTCCTCGGCACCGACCTCAGGTGGGCGGCGGCGGCCTGTGACGCGACGACGCTGGCCCGGCACGACGGGCGGCTGCTGCTGACCTCGGGCTGGGTGAGTCACCTGCTCCAGGAGACCGTGCACGGCCTGATGACCGACGACGCGACGCGCGCGCTCGTCACGCGTGCGCGCGAGGCGTACGGGCTGCGCAGGACGGCGTTGCTGCGGGAGCTGTCCGCGCGCGGGATCGCCGCGCACGGCGTGAGCGGGATGAACGTGTGGGTGCCGGTGCGCGACGAGTCGGCGGTCGTCAACGGGCTGCGCTCGCGCGGCTGGTGGGTCGCGGCAGGGGCCCGGTTCCGGCTGGCGGCCGGGCCGGGCGTACGGATCTCGGTGGCCGACCTCGAACCCGCTGACGGGGCGCTGCTGGCCCAGGACTTCGCCGGCGTCCTGGGCGAGTCCGAGGCCACCTACGGGGGCTGAGAGGGGCCCTCAGGGGCGTTCTCAGGCCCGTTTGCGGGCGAGGTCCTCGTAGAAGCCCAGCAGGTCGAGGTTGTCGATGGAGCCCGGGTTGACGGCCTTCTCCAGCGGGGTGCCCTGGAGGAGGCGTTTGACGGGCACCTCGATGCGCTTGCCCGTGAGGGTGTGCGGGATGCCGGGGACCTCGATGACCTCGTCCGGGACGTGGCGCGGGGAGAGCTGTTCGCGGATGGTGCCGCGGATGCGGTCGAGGAGGGCCTCGTCGAGGACGGAGTCGGGTGTCAGGTGCACGAAGAGCGGCATCCAGTAGCCGCCGTCGGCCTGTTCGACGCCGATGACCAGGGATTCCCTGATCTCGGGAAGGCGTTCGACGACCTCGTAGATGTCGGCGGAGCCCATCCGTACGCCCTGCCGGTTGAGCGTGGAGTCGGAGCGGCCGTGGATGATCACCGACCCGCGCGCGGTGACGGTGATCCAGTCGCCGTGGCGCCAGACGCCGGGGTAGGTGTCGAAGTAGCTGTCGTGGTAGCGGCTGCCGTCGGGGTCGTTCCAGAAGCGGATCGGCATGGACGGCATGGGGTTGGTGACGACGAGTTCGCCGACCTCGTCGGTCACGGGCCGCCCCTGGGGGTCCCACGCCTGGAGGTCGGTGCCGAGGCCGGGGGCCTGGAGCTCGCCCGTGTACACCGGGAGCGTGGGGACGGCGCCGGCGAAGCAGGAGCACACGTCGGTGCCGCCGCTGACGGAGGCGATCCAGGTGTCGGCGCCCACCTCGTCGTGCAGCCAGCGGAAGCCGTCCGGGGGCAGCGGGGAGCCGGTGGTGGCGACGCACTGCACGCGCGTGAGGTCGTAGTCGCGCGCGGGGTGCACGCCGGCCTTGCGGCAGGCCATCACGTACGCCGCCGAGGTGCCGTAGAGGGTGGCGCCGGTGCGTTCGGCGACGCGCCACTGCGCGCCCGTGTCGGGGTACCCGGGGCTGCCGTCGTACAGGACGACCGTCGTGCCCGTGAGGAGGCCGGAGACCAGGAAGTTCCACATCATCCAGCCGGTGGACGTGAACCAGAACAGGACGTCCTCGGGGCCGAGGTCGCAGTGCAGGCCGAGCTGTTTGAGGTGCTCGACGAGGATGCCGCCCTGGGACTGGACGATGGCCTTGGGCAGGCCGGTCGTGCCGGAGGAGTACAGGACCCACAAGGGGTGGTCGAAGGGGACCTGTTCGAAGACGGGTTCCTCGTCGCCGTCCGTGAGGGACGCCCAGTCGACGGCTCCCTCGGGCGTGCCGGTGCCCAGGAGGGGGATGTGGACGACCGCGCGCACAGTGGGCAGTTCGCGGCGGAGTTCCGCGACGACCTCGCGGCGGTCGTGCTCCTTGCCGCCGTAGCGGTAGCCGTCGACGGTGAACAGGACGACCGGTTCGACCTGCTGGAACCGGTCGAGGACGCTGCGGGCGCCGAAGTCGGGGGCGCAGGAGGTCCACACGGCGCCCACGGCGGCCGTGGCGAGCAGGGCGACCGCCGCCTGCGGAACGTTCGGCAGATAGCCGCTCACGCGGTCTCCCGGCCGTACTCCGAGGCGGCGCAGGGCGGCGGCCAGGGAGCCGACCTGGCGGCGCAGCTCGGACCAGGTGACCGGGCGGGGCTCGTGGGTCTCGTCGACGTGCAGGAGGGCCGGTTCGTGCGCGCGCGTGGCGGCGTGGCGCAGGGCGTGTTCGGCGTAGTTGAGGGTGGCGCCGGGGAACCACTGGGCGCCGGGCATCGAGCGGTCGCCCAGCACGCGCGCGTAGGGCGTCGAGAAGCGGACGTCGAACCACTCGGTGACGGCCGTCCAGAACGCCTCGGGTTCGGCGACCGACCAGGCGTGCAGGGCGGGGTAGCCGCCGTCGGCGGGCGCGCCGTGCTGCCGCGCCGCCCAGGCCTGGAACTTCGTCACCTTGGCGCGGGCGATACGCTCGGCGTCCGGCTGCCAGAGCGGCCGAGGGTTCAGGGTCGACATGGGGCGGCTCCCGGGCGGTGCGCGTGAGGGCGGCGGCTGACACGGACGATGCCATGTGATCGACTTCTGCACCAGGGTGCGCTCCGCCGCGGCGGTGTCGTGACGTCGTGATCCCGTCGCGGGTGAACGGAAGTTGAACGGCACGTGCGCGGGGAACGGCACATGGCAGGGTGAGCAGCATGAACGGTCGTGACCTGGTGCGTTCGATAAAAGTGGTCGGTTCGGTGGGGGCGGCCCAGAGGTTGCGCACCGTACGCGCGGCGTGGCGCAGGAGGCGTACGGACGCCTCCGGGCTGCCGCCCCGGGGCGCGGAGCGGGCGCGGGTGCCCGGGTCCGTGCGGGAGGCGCGGCCGGGGCCCGGCGGGGGCGTCCTGCGGTTCGAGCGGTCCGAGCTGCGGATCATGGTCGCGGTCAACGGCGCGGTGTTCTGGGGCTGGGACGGTGCGGAGCCGGAGCCGTCGTACGCGCTCGCGGGGGCGCCCGAGGCCGATCCGCGCGCGGTGCTGGAGCCCGACAAGGACGGCGGCTGGCGGGTGGTCGCCGAGCGGGCGACGGTCTCGGTGTCGCGGCACGGGGCGATCGAGGTGTGCACGCCCGGGGGCGTGGTGCTGCGGCGTGATCTGCCGCCGCGCTGGTGGGAGCCGGTGGACGGGGGGCCCGCGCGCTGGATGCAGCGTTCGGAGGTGGCGGCGGACGCGCGGTTCTTCGGGCTGGGCGGGCGCGCGGACGGGCCGCGCCTGCGCGCGGGGACGTACCGGCTGTGGAACACCGACCCGGGCGGCTCGTTCGGGCCCGGGGACGGTCCGCTGTACCTGACGATGCCGGTGCAGGTGGTCGTCGCTGACGCGGGCACGCACCTGGTGTTCCACGACACGTCCTGGGACGGCACGGTGACGCTCCGGGAGGGCGAGGAGGGGGCCGGTTCGGGGCACGACCGGGCCGGGTCGAGCGAGGTGCGGGCGGAGGGCGGGCCACTGCGCTGCTGGGTCGTCGTCGGCACGCCCGCGCGCGTACTGCTCGGCTGGGCGTCGCTGACGGGCGCGCCCGCGCTGCCGCCGTCCTGGGCGCTCGGGTACCACCACGCGCGCTGGGGCTTCGGCAGCGAGCAGGAGGTGCGGCGGGTCGTCGCCGGCTACCGGGAGCACGGGCTGCCGCTGGACGCGCTCCACCTGGACATCGACCACTTCGACGGCCATCAGGTGTTCACGGTCGACCAGGAGCGGTTCCCGAAGCTCTCGCAGTTCGCGCAGGAGCTGCGCCGGGACGGGGTGCGGCTGGTGTCGATCGTCGACCCGGCCGTGCGCGCGGAGCCCGGCAACGAGGTGTACGACGCGGGGGCGGCCCTGGACGCGTTCGTGCGGGACGCCTCCGGGCGGGTCGTGCGGGGTGTCGTGTGGCCCGGGGAGTCGGTGTTCCCGGACTTCACGCACGCGCGAGTGCGCGCCTGGTGGGGCGAGCTGT
The DNA here is from genome assembly GCF_033794345.1 of Streptomyces niveiscabiei. Classification (NCBI taxonomy): domain Bacteria; kingdom Bacillati; phylum Actinomycetota; class Actinomycetes; order Kitasatosporales; family Streptomycetaceae; genus Streptomyces; species Streptomyces niveiscabiei. Next base: position 385,529 of record NZ_JARAYJ010000005.1, on the reverse strand, counting down.
ACGCGGAGCGGCTGGCGCAGGGGTTCTCGGGGTTCTGGCACGACATGAACGAGCCGACGTCGTTCGCGGCCTTCGGGGACACGACGCTGCCCCGTTCGGCGCGGCACGACCTGGAGGGGCGCGGCGGCGACCATCGCGAGGCGCACAACGTGTACGCGCTGTGCATGGCCAGGGCGGGCTACGAGGGCCTGCGGACGCTGGCCCCCGAGGAGCGGCCGTTCGTGTTCTCCCGGTCCGGCTGGGCGGGCCTGCAACGGTACGGCGGGACGTGGTCGGGGGACGTCTCCACGGGCTGGCCGGGGCTGCGGGCGTCGCTGGCGCTGGTGCTCGGTCTCGGCCTGTGCGGGATCCCGTACTCGGGCCCCGACATCGGCGGCTTCGACGGGAGTCCCTCGCCGGAGCTGTACCTGCGCTGGTTCCAGCTGGGCGCGTACCTGCCGCTGTTCCGGACGCACGCGGCGATCAGGGCGGGGCGCCGGGAGCCGTGGGAGTTCGGTCCCGAGGTGCTGGCGCACGCGCGCGAGGCGCTGCTGGAGCGGCGGCGCCTGGCGCCGTACTTCGTGACGCTGGCGCACCTGGCGCACCGTACCGGTGCGCCGTACGCGCGCCCGCTGTGGTGGGGTGCGCCGGAGGACCGGGCGCTGCGGGACTGCGAGGACGCGTTCCTGCTGGGTGACTGTCTGCTGGTCGCCCCGGTGCTGGGGCCGGGCGTGGACCGGCGCGCGGTGCAGCTGCCGAGGGGGCTCTGGTACGACACGGCGACGGAGCGCGCGTACGAGGGGCCGGGGCAGGTCCTGGTGGACGCGCCCGCGGGGCGGATCCCGGTGCTCGTGCGCGCGGGTTCGGTGATCCCGGTGCGGGGCGCGGACGGCGGCCTGGAGCTGGAGGTGTGGGCGCCCGCCCGGGGGCGGACGGGCGGCGGCCTGGTGGTGCGGGACGCGGGCGACGGCTGGGACGAGCCGGAGATCGAGTGGTACGTCACCCGTTGGGAGGGACCGCGGGTCGTCGTCGAGCGGGAGAGCCGTGAGGACGAGGACGGCGTGCTCGAACCGTCCTGTCCGGTGCGGCTGCGGGGGCCGGGCGGGCCGACGGCTCAGATGTAGCGGCCCTCGAAGAAGGCCCGTACGGCGATCGTGTGCAGCGGGAAGGCCAGTTCCTCGGGGCGCCGCAGGAGCTGCCAGCCGTCCGTCTCGTCGGTGGCGGCGGACGCCGGCAGGCGGTCGGCGGGGCGCTCGGGGAGCAGGCCGAACAGCAGGAGGTGGCCGTCGGGGGAGCTCATGGCGTCGGCGAGGCGGACGTCGCGGCTCGCCGCGTCGATGCCCGTCTCCTCCTTGAGTTCGCGGACGACGGCGTGCTTCCAGTCCTCGCGGTCGTCGACGTAGCCGCCGGGCAGGGCGATGCCCCCGCGCGCGGGTTCGACGGTCCGCTGGATGACGACCAGGGCGGTGCCCAGGGTGTCGTACACGGGCTGGAGGGCGATGCCGACCGGCAGGGGGTTGCGGTAGTGCACGGTGGAGCAGGCCGGGCAGATGCGGGGCCAGCCGGTGACGCCTTCCCCGTAGGGGGCTCCGCAGCTCGAACAGTGGCTGTCCCGTGCGGAGTTCGAAGTGGTGTGCTGAGTTTGTGACACGCGGCGGACTGTATCCGATCGCGCGGAGGGCGTCTCGTCGACGGGTTTCAATCCCCCCTGGTGAGCGACGCGGTCGCCACCGGGAAGTCGAAGTACGTGTCCGGATAGGGCTCCGGCTTGAAGGTGTAGTGCCACCATTCCTCGGCGAGGTTCACGAAACCGAGGCTCTCCAGGGTGTTCTTCAGGAGCAGCCGGTTGGCGCGCTGGACGCCCCGCACGCGCGGGTCGAGCGTGTGGGAGAGGGTGTCGAAACAGTCGAATCCGGTCCCCATGTCGACGGAGTTGTCGGGAAATCGCTCCCATCGGGGCGCGCGGCAGGACACCAGCGGTTCGCCGGGGACGTAGGGGCGGGTCGGGAGCGCCGGGAGCTTCACGAGGGTGACGTCCAGGGTGGAGCCTCGGCTGTGGCCGGACTTCTCGGCGATGTAACCGTCCGTGAAGAGGCGGGTCTTGTCGACCTCGGGGTAGAACTCGGCCTTCATCGCCTGGTCGTCGAGGTCCTCGGCCCAGCGCACGAAGTGGTCGACCGCGCGCTGCGGGCGGTAGCAGTCGTAGACCTTGAGGGTGTAGCCCTTGCGCAGCAGGCGCGCCTGCGCGCGGTGGAGGGCCTCGGCGGCGGGGCGGGTGAGGATGCACAGGGGTTCGCGGTAGCCGTCCACGCGCGCGCCGACGAAGTTGTGGACGGTGGTGTAGCGCATCTCCTGGCGGATCGTCGGGTCGACCGAGCGCAGGGCGACGAAGTCGGCGGGTGCCTTCGGTTCGGTGCGGGCCGAGGCCGAGGCCGGGGCGGGGGCGAGGGCCGCGGCCAGCAGGGCGGCGAGCGCGGTGAGGGCGGCTCGGAAGGGTCGTCTCATGCCGTGCACACTTCCCCCGCCGGGCCCTGCCCATTTGCGGGCGGCCGTGACAGACTCCTGACGTTCCGTCAGATCTTGGTGCGGGGAGGTCGCGTGACACACGTGCGCAGGCCCGTGGTGGACGGCTGGTTCACCGGGGACGGGGACGACTTCAGGCTGCTCGGGACGCGCTGCGGCGCGTGCGCGTCGGTGTTCTTCCCCCGGGAGGACGTCCACTGCCGCAACCCCGGCTGCGCGGGCGGCGAGCTGACCGAGGTGCCCCTCTCGCGGCGCGGCCGGATCTGGTCGTACACCGACTGCCGCTACCGGCCGCCGTCACCCTACGTGAGCGACCGGGAACTTCCGTGGGAGCCGTACGCGTTGGTCGCGGTAGAGCTGGCGGCGGAGCGGATGGTGGTGCTGGGGCAGGCGGCGCCCGGGGTGGGGGTCGGTGAGCTGGCGGTGGGCATGGAGGTCGAGGCGGTGGCGGGGGTGCTGGGCGAAGAACCCGGGACGGTGTGGACGACGTGGAACTGGCGGCCGGTGGAGGTGGAGTCATGACGGCGGAGGTGACCGTGCTCGGCGCGGGCATGCACCCCTGGGGCAAGTGGGGGCGCGGCTTCACCGAGTACGGCGTGACGGCCGCGCGGGCGGCGCTCGCCGACGCGGGGCTCGACTGGCGGGACGTGGACGCGGTCGTCGGCGCGGACACGGTGCGCGGCGGCTATCCGGGGTTCGTCGCGGGGGCGACGTTCGCGCGGGCGCTGGGCTGGCAGGGCGCGCGCGTGACGAGCGTGTACGCGGCGTGCGCGTCCGGGGCGCAGGCCATCGACGTGGCGCGGGCGCGCATCCTCGCCGGGCTCTCCCGCGTAGTGCTGGTGGTGGGCGCCGACGCCGCGCCCAAGGGGTTCTTCCGCCCCGCCGGGGGCGACCGCCCCGACGACCCGGACTGGCTGCGCTTCCGGCTCCTCGGAGCGACGAACCCGGCCTACTTCGGCCTGTACGCGCGCAGGCGCATGGCCGTGTACGGCGACACGCTGGAGGATTTCACCCGGGTCAAGGTGAAGAACGCGGCTCTCGGGGCGCTCAACCCGAACGCCCGCTACCGCGCGCGGGTCACCCCCGAGGAGGTCGACGCCTCCCCCGTCGTCGCCGATCCGCTGCGGCTGCTGGACATCTGCGCGACCTCGGACGGCGGCGCGGCCCTGGTGCTGGCCGGGACGGAGTTCGCGCGCCGGCACAGCAGCCGCAGGCCGGTGCGCATCCGCGCGGTGTCGACGGTGACGCCCCGCTACCCCACCCGGGTGCTGGACCTCCCGGACATCGCCACCGACTCCGCGACGGGCGCCGAACCGTACGGGGAGACGCTGCGGGCGTCCATCACCCGGGCCGCGTACGAGGAGGCCGGCATCGGACCCGAGGACCTGTCGCTCGCGGAGGTGTACGACCTGTCGACTGCCTTGGAGCTCCAGTGGTACGAGGACCTCGCACTGTGCGGCGAGGGCGAGGGCGCCAAGCTGTTGCAGGCCGGGGAGACAGCACTCGGCGGCCGGACCCCGGTGAACGTCAGCGGCGGACTGGCCTCCTTCGGAGAGGCGGTCCCGGCGCAGGCGATCGCCCAGGTGTGCGAACTGACCTGGCAGTTGCGCGGGGAGGCCGGCGAGCGACAGGTGGCAGGCGCGCGCGTGGGAATCGCCACGAACCAAGGGCTCTTCGGGCACGGGTCGGCGGTGGTCGCGGTGCGGTGAACGGCCCCCGCCGAGGGGGCGCAGGCCGGCCGGAAACCCACGTGAACATCTCAGGAACCGCAGGCGGGCGGGCGCCGGGATGAGCCTCGGCCGGGAACGGGCGTACCGCAGCCAGGAACCGCGCGCGGGCGGGCACCGGAAGCGTCAGGATCAAGCAGCGGCACGAGGCCACGCGGGGCGCCGGAAGCCTCAGAGCCGACCGGCAGCACGAGACCACGCGGGCGGAGGGCGCACAGTGAGCGCGAGGCGAGGAGACTGCCGGGCTCCACTCGCGGGGCACATCGGCGACGGCCTCCTCGCCCCACTGCCCCGGCGGACCTCGACGCTCCGGCCCTCGCCATCCTCGGCACCCCCTGGTCCACGGACGGACAGACGGCCGGCCCCCCTGCCGCTCTCCACTGTCCCGCGCAGGCCCGGAGCGTCCCTGTGCGGGCCCGGCAGCGTCACCGACCACGGATGGTGCCGCCGTCTGCCGAGCGGCGCCCAGGAAGGCGGCCATGGCGCTCAACAGGGCAGGACGGGTCCTCAAGGCGGGCGGGGTTCGCTCGGTACGCGCTATGCAGTGGTCCGGCTCCTGTGCGGGCGGAGCGCAGGGTGGGCCGAGGCCGGGGAGCGGGCCCGCAGCCCCCGCGCCTCCCCGAGCCTTCGGCCCGCGTCATGCCTCCGCGGTGCCCGCGCGAGACGCCCGAGCCGGCCTCGTACACATCCCGTGTCCGCCTTCTTGACGGTCCCTCAGGGGCGGTGAAAACTTCCCGGTGTCGGGTGACATCGCCGCACATTCTCGGCGTGTCCCGGCATGCCGCCGTGTGGGCGCTGTCCGCACTCCCCCGATGCGACGGCACGCTCGTCACGGAGGCCGGGCGGGGCGCGGGAACCCTGTCCAGGCCGGAGCACCGGGCCCGGGAGACGCCATGAGCAACGGAGAGGCCTTCGGTACGGGGGTGACGCCGGGGACCGGCGCGCGGGACGCCGTCCGACGCGGCGAGGCGCCGTCCTCCCCGCATGCCTCCGGCGGGAGTCACGCGCGTGCGCCGGTCGCCCGCGCGGTGTCCGCCGGGATCGTCCGCAACGCGGCCCCCTGAGGAGGCAGCCATGACGGAGCGGTACGTCGCCGCGATCGACCAGGGCACCACGTCCAGCCGCTGCATCGTCTTCGACCACGACGGCGCGATCGTCGCCGTGGACCAGCGCGAGCACCGGCAGATCTTCCCGAAGCCCGGCTGGGTGGAGCACGACGCGACCGAGATCTGGGCGCGGACCCAGGCTGTGGTCGCCGGGGCGCTCGCCAAGGCGGGACTGCGGGCCGACCGGATCGCGGCCCTCGGGATCACGAACCAGCGCGAGACGACGGTCCTGTGGGATCGAGGAACGGGCAAACCCGTTCACAACGCGATCGTCTGGCAGGACACCCGCACCGCCGAACTCTGTGCGCGGCTCGGCGGCGCGGACGGGCAGGATCGTTTCCGTGACCGCACCGGACTGCCGCTCGCGAGCTACTTCTCCGGCCCCAAGGTCGCCTGGCTCCTGGAGCACGTCCCCGGACTGCGCGACCGCGCCGAACGCGGCGAGATCGCCTTCGGGACGATCGACTCCTGGCTGATCTGGAACCTCACCGGCGGCCCCGACGGCGGCCGGCACGTCACCGACGTCACCAACGCCGGCCGCACGATGCTGATGAACCTGGAGACCCTCCAGTGGGACCCCTCCGTGCTGGCCGCGATGGACGTCCCCGAGGCCATGCTCCCGGAAATCCGCTCCTCGGCCGAGGTGTACGGCACCGCCGTGGGCCAACTGGCGGGCGTACCGGTCGCGTCCGCGCTCGGCGACCAGCACGCGGCCGTCTTCGGGCAGGCGTGCTACGCGGCGGGCGACGCGAAGAACACCTACGGCACCGGGAGCTTCCTGCTGCTCAACACCGGCAACCGGCCGGTGCCGTCGAAGCACGGGCTGCTGACGACGCTGGGCTACAAGATCGGCGGCGAGGCCCCGGTGTACTGCCTGGAGGGCTCGATAGCCATAACGGGCGCGCTCGTCCAATGGTTCCGCGACCAGCTCGGCATCATCCGCAGCGCCGACGAGATCGAGCCGCTGGCCGCGAGCGTCGAGGACAACGGCGGCGCCTACGTCGTCCCCGCCTTCTCGGGGCTGTTCGCGCCGTACTGGCGCTCCGACGCGCGCGGGGTCGTCACCGGTCTGACCCGGTACGTCACGAAGGCGCACCTCGCGCGCGCGGTGCTGGAGGCGACGAGCTGGCAGACGCGGGAGGTCGTGGACGCCATGCGGCAGGACTCCGGTGTCGCTCTCACGTCCCTGAAGGTGGACGGCGGGATGACCCGCAACGGCCTGCTGATGCAGCATCAGGCGGACGTCCTGGACGTCCCGGTGATCCGCCCGCGCGTGCCGGAGACGACGTGCCTGGGAGCGGCGTACGCGGCCGGTCTCGCCACCGGCGTCTGGGACGGGCTCGACGAACTGCGCGCGCACTGGCGCGAGGACGCGCGCTGGACGCCGGCCATGGACGCGTCCGTACGCGCGCGTGAGTACCGCAACTGGCGCCGCGCGGTGGACCGGAGCCTCGGCTGGCTGGAGGAGTGACACCCCCTCATGAACCGCGGCCCGTACCCCGGTCGGCGGGGGTACGGGCCGCTCAGGGCCGCACGGCTCAGGTCCCGACGGTGTGCCGGCGGCGCGTGCCGAAGTCCATCGCGTGCTGGACGACGCCGACGAGGATGTCCTTGACGGAGCGCCGGTCGCGCGCGTCGCACAGGAGGACCGGGATGCTGTCGTCCAGGTCGAGCGCCTGGCGCACCGCCTCGACCGGGTAACGGGCCGCGCCCTCGAAGCAGTTGACGCCGATGATGAACGGTATGGAGCGCCGTTCGAAGTAGTCGACGGCGGCGAAGCAGTCCTCCAGGCGGCGGGTGTCCGCGAGGACCACCGCGCCCAGCGCGCCCTCGGTCAGCTCGTCCCACATGAACCAGAACCGCTCCTGGCCGGGCGTCCCGAACAGGTACAGGGTGAGGTCCTCGCGCAGGGTGATGCGCCCGAAGTCCATGGCGACGGTGGTGGTGTGCTTGCTCTCCACCCCGGTGGTGTCGTCGACCGGGCGGCCGGCCTCGGTGAGGATCTCCTCGGTGCGCAGCGGCCTGATCTCGCTGACCGCGCCGACGAGGGTGGTCTTGCCGACGCCGAAGCCGCCGGCGACCAGGATCTTGAGCGTGACGGGCTCGACCGGCGGCTTCCCGCGCTCAGAACGCCCGAAGATCATCGTTCACTTCTCCTGCTTGCTGGGATGGGGGAAGGCGGTCGGCCGTGGCCCGCGCCGCCGGGTCTCTCGCTGCCGCCGGGTCCGACGACCGTGCCGAAGGGGTTCGCGGACCGGCCGAGGGCCGTCGCTGGGATCCGGGGACGGCTGCGCCGGGCGGCCTGCGCCGCGTCTGTACGACGCACGCGCGCGGGAGGGCGGTTCCGGAACCGTACAGGAGTCGTGGAGAAGGGGGGACCCGTAACGGGCGGGGAATCCCGGAGGCGGCCGGGAGGGTGTCGTACGGCGGTGTCGGGCGCACGCGCGCGAGGGCCGCCGTGCCGGAGGACCTCCAGGGGTGCTCCGACAGCGGCTCACGGGGCGGTGGGCAGTCGTGCGGGCGGCGCGGGGCCAGGGCGGGCGTGCCGCTCCCCCGGTCCGTCGGCGGCTGCCTACTCACGTCCTCACCCCGTTGTTCCCGCACGGTTCACAGCGCCCGCAGGCCGGTGATCACGTCGCGGAGAATGCTCTCGTCCGGCAGCTCGGCGGGCGGCACCGGACGGTTCACGTGGACGAACTTCTTGTCCACGAGGTCCCCGATGAGCACCCGGACCACGCCGATCGGCAGGTCGAGTTCGGCGGCGAGTTCCGCGACCGACTGCGGGGCGACGCGGCACAGGCCGACGATGTCCACGTGCTCCGGAGAGAGCGTGTGGTCGTCCTCCGGGTCGCCCGCGTCGGGTTCGGCGACGACCACGGCGATGAGGTCGAGGCGGTGGTGCCCCGTGCCGGTGGTGCGCCCGCGCGTCATGGCGTACGGGCGGACGACGGGACCCGCCTCGTCGTCGAACCAGTGCTTCGTTCCCTGACCGTCTGTGCTCATGTCATCCCACAGGCCCGCCGGACGGCAGGTCGGTGCGCGGCGCGGTCCCCAGGTGCACGCCGACCCGCTTGACCAGCAGGGTCATCTCGTACGCGACCTGGCCGACGTCGGAGTCCGCGTCCGCGAGGACGGCGAGGCAGCTGCCGTCGCCGGCGGCGGTGACGAACAGGAACGCGTCGTCCAGCTCGACGAGGGTCTGGCGGACGCTGCCCGCGTCGAAGTGCCGGCCGACGCCCTTGGCGAGGCTGTGGAAGCCGGAGGCGACGGCGGCGAGGTGCTCGCTGTCCTCCCGGGTGAGGTCCTTGGAGACCCCGGTGGGCAGGCCGTCCCCGGAGAGCACGACGGCCTTGCGGATGCTGGCGACGCGGCCGACGAGCTCGTCGAGGAGCCAGTTCAGCTCGCGCTGCTCGGGCGTGTGGCCGCTCGTCTTCGGTGCGGTCATCGACCGTCCCCCTTAGTCGTTCCTCGTGGTGCTGTGCCGTGGGCGTCGTCGCCCTCGGCGTTCTCCTCGCGCCCGCGCTGCCAGCCGCGCTGGAGCGAGGCCATACGGTTGCGTACCTGGTCGGCGTCGCGGTCGGCGAGGTCGGTCCGGTCCTCGGTGCGCGCGGCGGGACTCTGGCGCAGCTGCGGGGCCAGGTTGGCCTGCCGGACGCGGCGCGGCAGCGGGCCCGCTCCCGGGGCTGCGGGGGCGGCTCCGGGGCGCGCGCGCGGGGTCTCGGGGCGCAGCGGCGTGACGGCCTCCGGGCGCGGCCTCGGGAGGGCCGTCTCGGGGCGGCGGCGGTCGCTCTCCCCGAAGCCGTGGCCGGGTGCGCCCGACGCGCCCGGTGCCGGCTCGTCCGCGCGCGGCAGATGGCTGGAGGCGCCCCTGCGGCGCGAGGGCAGCGGGGCGAGGGGGTCGCCGGCTCCCTGGTCCCAGGGCGACTCGTGGGACGCCGGGTAGCCGTTGTCGTCCGTACGCGTGCGCGGGTCCTCGCCGACGGGACGGCCGTGCGAGCTGACCAGCTTGGGCGTACGGCGCGAGGGGAGCTCGGCGACGGGCGCGGGCTCGCGGTCGGCGCGCCGGCGGCCGAAGGGGGCGTCGTCCTCGGTCAGCGGGAAGTCCAGGCCGACCGGCGCCTCCAGCTCGACGGGGCCGTCCAGGACCGGCGCGGGCATGCCCGGGAGCTGGACGGGGAGGTCCCTCTTGTCCTTCGGCGTGCGCGGGCGGTCGAGGCGGAAGCCGATGCCGTTGGTGTCCGGGACGTCGTCCGTGAGGAGCGTCTCCGGGATGAACACGACGGCTGTCGTCCCGCCGTACGGCGACATCTGGAGGGACACGCGGACGTTCTGGCGCTGGGCGAGCCGGCTGACCACGAACAGGCCGAGCCGGTCGGTGTCGGACAGCTCGAACTCGGGGGTCTCCGCGAGCCGCAGATTGGCGTCCAGGAGCGCCTCCGGGGTCATGCCGAGGCCCCGGTCGTGGATCTCCAGGGTGAAGCCGTTGGCGACGCGCTCACCGAGCACCTGGACGGCCGTGTGCGGCGGGGAGAACACCGTGGCGTTCTCCAGGAGCTCGGCGACGAGGTGGGTGAGGTCGGCGACGGCGGGCCCGGTGACGGCGATCCGCGGCAGGCGCCGTACCTCGATGCGCTCGTAGTCCTCGACCTCGGCGACGGCCGCGCGCACGATGTCCATGAGCTGGATGGGCTTGCGCCACTGCCGGGAGGGGGCCGCGCCGGAGAGGATCACGAGGCCCTCGGCATGCCGGCGCATGCGCGTGGTGAGGTGGTCCAGGCGGAACAGGTCCGCGAGTTCCTCGGTGTCCTCCGTACGGCGTTCCATCGTGTCGAGCAGGGTGAGCTGCTTGTGCAGCAGGACCTGGCTGCGGCGGGCGAGGTTCACGAAGACCTCGGAGACGCCGGAGCGCAGTTCGGCCTGCTTGACGGCGGCTTCGACGGCCGCGCGCTGGAGGGTGTTGAGGGCCTGGCCGACCTCGCCGATCTCGTTCTTGTCGTACTCCAGGTGGGGGACCTCGGTCTCCACGTCCACCTGTTCGCCCACGGACAGCCGGCGCATCACGCTGGGCAGCCGTACGGCGGACGCCTCGTGGGCCTCCAGGCGCAGCTGGCGCAGGTCGCGGATGAGGGCGCGGCCGATGCGGACCGACAGGAAGAGCGACAGGAGCAGTGCGATCAGGCCGAAGACGCCGGCGACGACGGCCTTGACGATGACCTCGACGGCGACCGGGCGGACGCGGTCCTGGTAGCGGTCGTTGGCCTGTTCGTCGAGCGTGCCGAGCTGTTCCAGGACGCTGCCGGCGGCGGTGTCCCAGCTGCGGGCGGTGACGCCCTTGGGGACGCCGTTGTTCTCCATCGCGTCGATGGCGGCGTTCTCGGCGCTGCGCAGGGGCGCGGTGCCGGCGCCGGACCAGAAGCTCTCGTAGCGCTCCTGCTCGGCGTCGGGCAGCTGCGGGAGGCTGATCTCGTAGATGACCTGCCGCTGGGCCTGGAGGTCGGAGATGATCCGGCTCTCCTCGTGACCGATCCGGCCGCTCACGAGGGCCGAGCCGAGCAGGGCGTCCTCGCGGGAGAGCAGCTCCCGCGCGCGGGCGACGGCGACGAGGGCGCGGTACTGCTTGTCCATCTCGACGCTGTCGACGACGTCCAGCTTGGCCAGGAGCGTGTAGCAGGGGTCGACCAGGCGGTTGTACTGGTCGAGGGCCTGGCTGCGGTCGAGGGTGCCGTCCTCCACGCCGCGGCGCAGGGAGGCGATGCCGTCGAAGGCGTCCAGGACGGTGGTGAGGCCCTCGACGTCGTCCTTGTCGAGGCTGTCGCGCAGGTCCGGGTCTTTGGTGTTGCTCCGGATCTCGGTGAACGCCTCGTCGGTCGCCGAGCGCGTACGGCGCAGGGCCGCGAGGGCGTTCTGCGCGTCGGGGTCGGCGAGGTAGACGAGGGTCTGGCGGCGTTCCTGCTGGATGACCCTGACGGTGTCCTCCAGGGGGTACCCGACCTTCTCCATCAGGGACGAGACCGTGAAGAGACGGCTCGCCTCACGGCCGGTGAGGATCGTGGCGAACCCCCAGACCGCCGTCAGGGAAACGAGCGGCACGAGGAGAAGCGCCACGATCTTCCTGCGGATCGACTTCCCGCGAAAGCGCATGGCCTCCCCCAGCTCGGACCCCGTCTGACCGGGGTACGGATGTGCGTCAACAAACGCCGCGAGCCTACTACCGACCCACAGCCAACTCGAAGACCAGTCCGGAGGCCGAACCTCCGCTCCGGGGTCGGGGCGTGGGGAGTTGTCCGGGCATTGCGGGAGATTGCCGTCAGGAATCGGACGCCGGTCGCACGACCGTGGCCAAACTGTTCCCTTCCGGGGTTGGCGAGAATTTATCGGCGCTTGGGAATCTTCCGGGCGTCTCGTTCGTCCTACTCATCGGGAATTGGGAGCGGAACCGGCCACATGGGCCGCATGCCGCACCTCGGCGGCGTAAATGAGCGCAAGCCGGGCAACCACTGGGGAACCCGGTCTTCGGACCGGGCGAGGGGTCGGCCGGCGGTGGGGAGTGTGACACGTGATGGGCACGGCGCAGAGCAGTCAGACCCGGCAACAGCGGCCCCGGGCGCGGCCGTTGTGGGTGGAGGAGCCCGCCAAGCGGCGGCGGATGCCGGATCCGGTGCGGACGGCGGCGGTCCGGGCGTTCCTGATCATCGCCGTGACGCTGCTCCAGGCGATGATCGCGTTCTTCTGCACCATGGCCGAGTCCTGGCTGGCCTTCCCCATGGTGATCAGCAGCGTCGCCAGCACCGTCGTCGCGACCTGGGCCGCTCTCGACGTCTGGGTGACCCGCCAGGTCTGGAACCAGCGTTACGGCGTCGTCTCCGCCCCCAGCAGCACGGCGCGCGCCTTGCGCCGCGAACGCCGAGTGGCCCGCCGCGAGGCGCGCGCCGCGGAGCGGGCGCAGGAGCGGATACGCCGGCAGCAGGGCGGGACCGGGCAACTCTCGCACCCCTGAGGGGAGTTCCGGCGGGGCGGGGGTACGAGGCGCCTGTGCTCCCGCACGCGGGGGCGCGGGGTCGGCTCCCGCAGCGCCGGGGGCGGGCTGGCGGGCTGGCGGGCTGGCGGGCTGGCGGGCTGGCGGGCTGGCGGGCTGGCGGGCTGGCGGGCTGGCGGGCTGGCGGGCTGGCGGGCTGGCGGGGCGAGGGTGGTCGCTGCTTCGGTGTTTCGCGGCGGCTTCTGTGAAAGTGGGGCCGAGGGCGTGTCGTCCGGTGGCGCCGGGGAGCGTCTCATCTCGGCCGATCCTGAGGGGATGTTTCAAGTAGCCGCCCCTGGAGGGGCTTTCCTCAGGGGCGGTTACCGGACGGGGCTTCCCGCGTGCGGACGGTCCAGCCGGAGGCGCGGTGTTCGGGGTGGGTTCCGGAGAAACGGCCGGTTTCAGGCTTGGGATCCTGGGGCGGGCGGGCTATCGCGGAGTGCGCCGATCCGGCCGGTTCGGGCCTCGGGAGGGCGGTCCGTTGGAGCGGACGGGGTGGCTCAGGAAGGCGTGCCACTAAGCCGGTTCGGCCCCCGGAAGGCGTTCCGCTCGACTGGTTCAGCCGCGGGAAGGTGTGCTGCTCGGCTGGTTCGGCCCCTGGGACGTGTGCCCCGGTCGGCCGCCCCGCCCAGAGGGCCCCCGCTCCCGGAGCGGTCTACGGCGTCGCACTGGAGCACTGGAGCACTGGAGCACTGGAGCACTGGAGCACTGGCAAGGCATCACACCCGGCTCCCCGAGGACAGCCACCCAGCCGCCCCCGGGCAAGCCTCGACCCGGGCCCGGGACAAGCCTGCCCCGCACGCCCTCCAACAGCCGCGCCTTCTTGGCCCCAACAGCCCCGTCCGCCCCCCTTGGCCAGGGCCCCTCAGAGCCGCCCTCCACTCCAGCAGCCGCGCCCGAACCGCATCTCAACCACAGCGCCCCCCACAGCCGAGCCCGCGCCACCCCGGGCCACGGCGCCCTCGCAACAACCGCGCTCGAACCGCCCCATGGCCACAGCGCCCCCAGAACCGTGCCCGAGCCGCCCCCGGGCCACAGCCCCACACACAGCCGCGTCCGGCCCCCTTCTTGCCCTCAGCCCTCTCCGACAGCCCTCCCTCAGCCTCCCCCAGCCCGCCGGAGAGCGCCGTCCTACCCCCCGCTCGCCACCGGCCTCTTGTACATCCGCGTCGCCGTGATCTCCGTATGCACCGCCTCCCCCGCAGGAATCTCCCGGGGCAGTCCGGGCCGGAGATGTTCCTCGACGGTGATGTACTTCAGCCCGGCCCGCAGGTCGGCGTCGTTGCGCAGTCGGATGACGAGGGGGAACTCGGCGAGGGCGGTGGTGTCGAAGAGCCCGGTCGTGTAGAGGAGCTGGACGCCGAGGGCGTCGGAGACGGCGCGCTGGAGTTCCAGGAGGTACGTCGCGTTGGCGCGGCCGATCGGGTTGTCGAGGAAGAGCGTGCCGGCGTGCCGGTGCTTGTCGCGGCCCCGGTCGTTGGAGCGCAGCGCGGCCATCGTGCAGTAGAGGGCGATGGCGGCGGTGAGGAGCTGCCCGCCGGAGAAGACGTCGCCCATCTGCCCGACGGGCACCCGCTCGGCGCGCAGGACGGCGTCGGGCTTGAGGATCTCGACGGCGACGCCCTTGGGCTGGAGTGCGGCGGCGACCCCGCGCAGGAGCAGGGACATGCCGTCGCGCCGCAGGTCGGAGTTCTTCTTGACGGCGGCCCGCGTGGCGTCGTCGACGACCTCGCCGAGCCGTTCCGTGAGGGTCGCCTGGTCGGGTTCCTCGAACCGGATCCGCAGGAACTCCTGCCCGGACCACTCGCCGAGCCCTTCGGGCAGCCGGGAGAGCCGCTGAGCGGACCGCAGGGTGGCCAGCGCCGACTCGACGAGCCCGCGCAGCCGGTCGACGATGGAGTCGCGGTTGCGCTCCAGCTGGGCGAGTTCGTCGGTGAGCACGCGCAGGCGCGGGGCGAACGCGTCGGCCCACTTCTGCGCGTGCTCGGGCAGCGCGGACGCGGGCAGCTCGCGGATCTGCTGGCGCGCGGGTGTGCGTACCTGTTCGTAGCGCGTGGAGTTGGCGTGCCGGACGAGGACGTCGCTCGCCTCGCGTACGGCGGCGTCGGCGGCGGACAGGTCGCCCGCGCAGCCGCGCAGGGCGCGCCGGGTCTCGGCGGCGGACGTACGGGCATCCTCCAGGGACCCGGGGTAGGGCTCGGGCGTCTCCTGGTCGTCGTCGGAGACGTGTTCGCGCAGCAGGTCGCGGAGCATCGCGGCGACCTCGTCGAAGCCGCCGGCGCCGTCCTCGGCGGTGCGGTGCGCGGCGAGCATCTCGGCGTGCGCGTCCCGGGCCTGGGCGAGCGCCTCGGTGCGGGCGGCGAGTTCGGCGGTGGCCGTACGCAGCAGCGCCTGCGCGTGCTCGGCATCGCGCGGGACGAGCTCCTCGGACAGTTCGGTGTGTTCCTCGCCCTCCTCGGGGGCGAGGCGTTCGTGTTCGCCGCGCAGCCGGCCGAGTTGTTCGCTGGCGGTGGACATGCGGGTCTCCAGGAGCTGCACGAGCTCCTCCGCGCGCGCGGAGGCGGCCTGCCGGGAAGGCCCGTCGGAGCCGTCGGGCGACTGGAGGAGCTGTTCGGCGCGCGTGCGGACCTTGTTGCTGAGCCGGTCGAGTTCCGCGCGGGCGGCGCTCTCGTCGCTCTCCGCGCGCGCCTGCTCGGCCCTGAGGTCGGCGCCGACGCCGACCTTCTCGTACACCTGCGAGGCGGCCCGGTAGGCCTCCCTGAGGGCGGGCAGGGACGCTTCGGGGGCCTGGGAGCCGTCCTCGGGCACGTCGTCGGGCGCGCCGGCGATCTCGGAGCGTTCGGCGCGCAGCGCGCGGGCGGTGCGGCGGGCGTCGTCGGCGGCGCGCTGGGCGCCTCGGCGGTCCTCGTCGGCGGCGCGGGCGCGCTCCAGGCACGCCTGGGCGCGGGCCTCGGACTCGGTGGCCTCGTCGGCGAGTTCACGCAGCCGTACCTGCCAGCCGGCGCGCTCGCGCAGGCGGAAGGCGAGCCCGGCGAGGGCGTCGGCGGCACGACGGGCCTTCTGGGCGGCCTCCTGCTTCTCGTCGCGGACCTGGGCGGCCTCGGCGGAGGCTTCCTCGGCCTCCGCGCGCGCGACGCGTGCTTCGGTGAGTTCGGCCTCGGTCTCCTCGGCGAAGGCGCGCGCCTCCTCGGCGGCCCGTTCCATCTCGACGAGCCGTCCGGCGGGGCAGCCGGTGCGCCAGGACGCGAGCCGCGCGGACAGTTCGCGGTCCTTGCCGAGGCGGGCGGCGAGGGTGCGGATCTCCTCGTCGCGGGCGGTGGCCCGCGCGCGCAGGGCCTGCCGTTCCTCGTCGGCGGCGTGCTCGTCGTGCATGGCGGGATTCGGGGGGACGAGGAAGACGCTGTCGTCGTGGCCGGAGGGCGTGGGGGCGAGCAGGGCGGCGGCGGTGCCGACGGCGACCGTGGAGCGGGGCAGGAGGGCGGCCTCGGAGAGCGCCTCGCGCGCGCGGACGTGGGAGTCGGGGTCGGTGATGATGACGCCGTCGACGAGTTCGGGGCGGGCGCCCAGCACGCGCGCGTGGTCGGTGGGGTCGACGGACTGCGCGAGGTAGCGCCAGCCGGGCAGGGCGGGGATGCCGTGCTCACCGAGGAACTCGACGGTGGCCAGCACGTCGGGGCTGGGCGGCAGGAGGCCGCCGTCGCCGAGGGCGCCGAGGATGCGGGCGTCGTCGGCGGCGGCCGTCCGCAGGTCGAAGAGGTGGCGTTCGGCGGAGGTGACGGCGTCGTCGAGGAGTCCGCGCAGTTCGTCGGCGTACCGGTCGAGGTCGGCTGCGGAGAGGGGTTCGCTGCTGAGGAGTTCGGCGAGCCGTTCTTCGGCGGCGAGCGCCTCGGCGATGCGCTGCTCGGCCTCGTACGACCGTCCGGCGGCCGTGGAGGCGTCGGCGGCGCGGGCGGCGGTGAGTTCGGCGCGGGACTCGGCGGAGGCGGCTTCACGGGCCGTCTCGGCGGCCCGGCGGGCGGCTTCGCGGGCGGTGTCCCAGGCGGCGACGGCGTTCTTCTCGGCGTCGCTGGCGGCGAGGGCGGCGCGCGCGGGGTCGGCGTCGGGGGAGCTGTCGTCGAGCCAGCCCGCGCGGACGGCCTCGGCGATCTCCTGCTCGACCTCGGTGAGGCGCTGGCGCAGGTGCTGGGCCTCGCTGCGGGCGCGCTGGGCCTCGGTGGCGGCGGTGGTGTTGTCCCGGTAGGCGGTCTCGCTGACCTCCTGGAGGGCCGCCGAGCGTTCCTCGCCCTCGTTGGCGAGGGCCTCGGCGCTCTCGGCGGCTGCGTGCAGGGCGCGGACGAGGTCGACGGCGGCCTTCGCGCGCGCGGCGAGCGCCGGGGCGGCGTCCCGTTCGGCTTCCTGGATCGCGGCGGACACGCGCGCGACGCGGTCGGAGGCGGCGCGGTGGCGCAGGGCGGCCTCGGCGGCCTGCCAGGCGGAGTGCAGGGTCCGCGCGTCGGCCAGTTCGCGCTTCTGGGCGGCGGCGGACTTCTCTGCGGCGGCCAGCGCCAGGGAGGCGTGCCGGAAGGCGAGTTCGGCGGCGGTGAGCGCGCTGCGCTCGCGGGCGCTCTCGGAGTGGGTGACGGCGTAGGCGGCGGCCGTCACCCGCTGGGCGAGGTCGGCGGCGCGCGCCCGCTCCTGGACGCCGCGCGCGGACAGCCTGCGCGCCAGCGCGCGGGTACGGCGCTCGGCGGCGGTGTGGACCTCCCGCGCACGCGCGCGGGTGTCGGCGGCGTCGACGATCCGCCCGAGGAGGTCGACCGACCCGGCGGTGAAGTCGCGTTCGGCGATGAGTTCGGCGCGCCGGCCGAGCTTGTTGCCGAAGCCGCCGACGAGGTCGGCGAGGCCGTCGGTGTCCCGGGTGTCGGTGACGGCGCGCAGCAGCAGGTCGGTGAAGTCGGCGTCCTTCTTGACGGCGAAGAGGCCGGCGGCCTCGCCCTCGTCGGCGTTCATCTCGCGCTGGTAGCGGAAGAGTTCGGGGTCCAGGCCGAGTTCGGTGAGGTGCTCGACCCACCGGTCGTGGATCTCCTCCCAGTGGACCTCCAGGTGCGGGTAGGCCTTGTCGGCGTCGGTGACGGCGTCCCGGAACCCCTTCATGGTCCGGCGGCGCCCCTGCGCCCCGGAGGCGCCCTCGACGGGCGCGCGTACGGCGGTGGACTCGGCGACCGGCAGGCTGTCCAGGGAGAGGCCGGGGCCGGGCCGGAAGGAGTACCAGGCCTCGGCGAACTTGCGGGGGTCGTTGGAGACCTGCCGGCCGCGCCACTCACTGACCTTGCCGACGACGACGCACTCGCCGGTCAGCACGTGCTGCCACTCCAGGGCGACGTGTCCGCAGTCGTCGGCGAGGAGGAACTTGCGCAGGACGCCGGAGGAGGCGCCGCCGAGGGTGTTGCGGTGGCCCGGGAGCATGACCGAGAAGATCAGCTTGAGCAGGACGGACTTGCCGCCGCCGTTCTCCAGGAACAGCACACCCGCGGGCGCGGGGCGGCGCGGCGGGCCGACGGGCTCGTCCTGGAAGAACTCCGCCTGGGTGGGTGCGGGGTCGGGCACCACGTCGCCCACTCCTCGCAGGTCGAGCACGGTGTCGGCATAGCGCGCACCGGCCGGACCGATGGAGTAGAGGCGGACCCGGGACAGCTCGTACATGGCGGCTCTCGTCGTTGAATCTCGGCGGTGGATCGTCGGCAGGTTGTGTCAGTGGATCGTTTTGGGAGGCGCGAACGGTTCACGCGTGGAACGGCAGTCCGGCGTCGGCCACCAGGTCCAGGTCCTCGGTCTCCTCGGCGGGCATCAGCGTCGGTGTCCCGTCGGTCACCGGCACGATGCCGAGTTCCAGCAGTTCGGCGAGGGCGGCGCTGCCCGCCATGTCCCGTACCTGGAGCTGGTAGCGGGCGGTGGTGCGGTAGGTGCCGCCGTTGTCGTCGCCGGTGCGCTGGAGGAACCCGGAGTCGGTGAGGAAGGCGACGGCCTTGCCGACGATGCCGGTGGTGGACCCGGCGAGGCGGCGGGCGTCCTTCGTCGCGCCGGTGGCGCTGCGGCGCGTCCACACGCGCCAGGCGGACTCCAGGCCGGGCGCGTCGGACGCCGGGTCGGTGTTCTCGCCGTCCTCGGCGGCGCGCTCCTCCAGGCGCCGGCAGGCCTGCCGTACGAAGGCGTCGACGCCGTGGACGCTGACGCGGCCGATGTAGCCGTCATCGGCGAGGTCCTCCGGGCGGGGGAAGGCCAGGGCGGCGACGGCGAGGTGGGCGAGGCCGTGCAGGAAGCGGTCGCTGCCGTCGGCGGAGGTGCGACGCGCGTAGTCGCCCATGCGGACGGCGAACACGGAGTCCTCGCCCGCGGTGACGGCCATGCCCGCGCGCGGGGACACCTCCAGGACGACGAGGCCGAGTCCGGTGGCGACGGCATCGGCGAGCCGCGCGAAGGCGGGGTCCTCGCGGTAGCGGCGCAGCAGTTCGGCGTACTCCTGGTCGCGCGCGGGCTGTAGTTTCGGCTGGAGTCCGAAGGCTACGAGCCGGGCGGCGTCGGCCGCGTCGGCGGGGGTGACGGCGGCGGGCGCCGGGGGTGCGGGAGTTTCCGGTTCACTCCACTCGACGGGCTCATTCACGACAAGAACTCCAGAACATCAAGCCGCCTCGGTCCGATCGGCGGCCATTCCGACAGCGTCCAACAATGCGGTTCCGACGATCAGGTCCGCGCCACCGAATTCGGGGTCGTCGAGTTCCGTGCCGTCGTCCACGGCGAACAGCAGTTTCTCCTCGCCCTGCCGGTAGGCGGTGCCCACCGCGGGGCTGGCGGCGTGCACGGCCAGCAGGGCGACCAGGTACGGCAGTTCGGGGTCGGCGCGCCGGGCCTCGGCGAGCAGGCCGGAGAGCCTGCGGGGGGCGTCGGCGGGGAGGTCGAGGAGCACCTTGGCGGCGGCCAGCTGCTCCTCGCTGAACCGGCTGTCGTCCGGGGTGGCGATGAG
Organism: Streptomyces niveiscabiei; assembly: GCF_033794345.1. Classification (NCBI taxonomy): domain Bacteria; kingdom Bacillati; phylum Actinomycetota; class Actinomycetes; order Kitasatosporales; family Streptomycetaceae; genus Streptomyces; species Streptomyces niveiscabiei. The sequence continues at coordinate 366,179 of NZ_JARAYJ010000005.1, read as the reverse complement.
GTCCGGTTCGGGCATCTCCGCGCCGAGGTGCTCGCGTTCGACGGGGGGCGTGAGCAGGATCTCGACGAGGTCGGCGACCCGGACGGAGACCGGCGTGCGCATGCCGGCGCCCTTGGCGAAGAAGGCCCCGGTGACGCGGCTCGCCTGTTCCAGCGGCAGCGGCAGCACGGGCGCGACGAGATGGCCGTAGAGGTCTATCCCCGAGGACGTCATGGGTGTCGAGAAGGCCTGCCGGTCCTGTTCCGCGCGGAACAGCGGGCCGGCCTCCAGGAGGCGTGACTGCAACTGCGTGTGGCGGCGGATGCAGTCCTTGACGATGTCGACGAGTTCGGCGGCGCGGCGCTTGTTCTCGGCGTCCTCGATCTCGTCGCGGGCCTTGCGGATGTTCGTGAGGATCGCGTTCTCGTGGCGGTACCGGTCGGCGACGTGGTCGAGGGCCTCGGCGATCATGTCCGGTACGGCGTTCAGCCAGTCGACCGCGCGCACGTTGCGCCGGGTCGCCTCCAGGGCGCGGCGGAGGGTCTCGGAGTACTGCACGGTGCGGTAGCGGGCCTGCTCGGCGGCGAGCTGCGCGTCGGCGAGCCGGCCGCGCCGGATGAGGACTTCGAGCTTGACCTCGGCGGCGATCTGGGCGCTGGTGACGTCCGTGTCGAGGGCGCCGACGAGGACGTTGACCGCCTCGTCCGTCGTCCGCAGGTAGACGGCGCCGTCGAAGCCGGGGACCTCCTCGACGAGCTTGAAGTCGTAGTCGCGGCGCACATAGCTGCCGTCGGCGGCGAACGTGCCGTACACGGCGCGGAAGCCGCGGTCGACGCTGCCGACGTTGATCAGGTTCTCCAGGACCCAGCGGGCCACGCGCTCGTGCTCGGCGGCGGGACGCTCGGGGGCCTGGGCGGCGATGCGGGGCAGCAGGCGGGCGACGACGTGGTCGTGGTCGGCGCCGGTGTCGAAGTCCATGTTCAGGGTGACCAGGTCGATCGCCGAGAGGGCGATCTCCGCCATGCCGTACACCGAGTACTCGCCCGCGAGATTGGCCTTGCGGGCGTCCAGGTCGTGCAGCGGGGCCGTGCAGGCGAGCGCGCGCAGCCGACGCGCCAGGCCCTCGTCGGCGGCCGGGCCCGGTGCGGGGCGCGGCGCCGCGCTGAGCTGGGGCGGAACGCGGTCCGTCGATGCAGGCGAAGTCACGGTGCACAGACTAGGTCCTCGGTCTGACAACGACCCAAACGCCGGGGTGCGCCGGTGGATCCCGGGGCGTACTAGGGCATGTCTGACACACGGCGTTCGTACGCCTCTGTCACTCGTTCGCGTGAATCCCGGAGGTAGGTCACCAGCAGCCGCCGCGCCCCGTCCCGGTCGCCCGCCCGGAGCGCCTCGAGGATCTGGTGGTTGCGCGTCAGGTACGGCTCGTGCAGGGCGCGCGGGTCGTCGACCAGGTGGAAGGCGAGGCGGAGTTCGGCGAACACGCCGCGCATGAACTCGTCGGTGCGCTCGCTGCCCGCGAGGGCGACGAGGGCGCGGTGGAAGTGGATGTTGGCGGTGCCCAGCGATTTCCAGTCACTTTCGCGCAGCGCCGCCTCCCCGTCGGCGACCCCGGCCGCGAGCGCGTCGAGCGCGTACGGCGGCTCGCCGAGGCCCCGGACGACGGCGCACTCGATCAGCGCGCGCGTGCGGTAGATGTCCTCGACGTCCTCGACCGTCAGGACGCGCACGAAGACGCCCCGGTTGAGTTCGTGGACGAGCAGCCGCTCGTGGGTGAGCAGCCGGAACGCCTCGCGCAGGGTGTTGCGCGACACGCCGAGGGCGCCGCCGATGCTGTCCTCGGAGAGCCGGGTGCCGGGCAGGAAGTAGCCCTCGGCGATGCGGCTGCGGAGGATGTCCGCGACCCGTTCGGCCGTGCTGGTGCGCCCCAGGAGCGCGCGATCGTCCGCCAGTCCCGCCCGTTGCTCCACCCGCTCCGTCATGCCCGGAATTCAACCGCAGACATCTCAACGAAACAACATGGGTATTGAAGGATCGTTCAACGATCCTCTACCTTGCTACGCATCCTGGCCAGGTCCCGCACGGCTCATCCCCACGCACTCCCTGCGAGGTGTCCCATGAGCACGACCGACACGCACTCCCCCACGACCGACGCCGACAACTGGCTGCGCGCGCTCGGGCCGAAGGGCCGGCGCGCCTTCGCGGGCGCGTTCGGCGGCTACGCCCTCGATTCGTACGACTACTTCACGCTGCCGCTGAGCATGGTCGCGCTGGCCGCGTACTTCGGCCTGGACAGCGGCCAGACCGGCCTGTTCACCACCGTCACCCTGGTCGTCTCGGCGGTCGGCGGCGCCGTCGCGGGCGTGCTGGCCGACCGCATCGGGCGCGTGCGCGCGCTGATCATCACCGTCGTCACGTACGCCGTGTTCACCGTCGCCTGCGGCTTCGCGCCCACGTACGAGACGCTGCTGGTCTTCCGTGCCCTCCAGGGCCTCGGCTTCGGCGGCGAGTGGGCGGTCGGCGCGATCCTGGTCGCCGAGTACGCGAGCGACAGGCACCGGGGGCGCACGCTCGGCGCGGTGCAGTCCTCCTGGGCCGTCGGCTGGGGACTCGCCGCGATCGTGTACACGCTGGTCTTCTCGGTCTTCGACGACGACCTCGCGTGGCGCGTGATGTTCTGGACGGGCGCCCTGCCGGCCGTCCTCGTGCTGTGGATGCGCCGCCGCGTCCAGGACGCCCCCAAGGCGGTCGCCGTACGCGAACAGAGCGCCAGCAGGGGCTCGTTCACGGCCATCTTCAAGCGGCCTCTGCTGCGGACGACCCTGTTCGCCGGGCTGCTCTCCACGGGCGTGCAGGGCGGCTACTACACGCTGGCGACCTGGGTGCCGACGTACCTGAAGAACGACCGGAACCTGTCGGTCGTCGGGACGGGCGGCTATCTGACGTTCCTGATCTCGGGCGCCTTCCTCGGCTACCTGACCGGTGGTTACCTCACCGACCGGCTGGGCAGGCGGCGCAACATCTGGGTGTTCGCACTCCTGTCGGCGGTCTGCGTCCTGGCGTACGCGAACATCCCGCCCGGCGCGAACACGCTCCTGCTGGTGCTCGGCTTCCCCCTCGGGTTCTGCATGTCGGCCATCTTCAGCGGCTTCGGCTCCTACCTCGCCGAGCTGTACCCGACGGCCGTGCGCGGCACCGGCCAGGGCTTCACGTACAACACCGGCCGCGCGGTCGGCGCCGTCTTCCCCACCACCGTCGGCTTCCTCGCCGACAGCTGGGGCGTCGGCGGCGCCCTTGTCTTCGGCGCGATCGGCTACGGCATCGCGGCACTGGCTCTCCTGGGCCTGCCGGAGACCAAGGGAAGGACACTGACGTGAAGGCGACTTCGTACGACCGTCCCGTGGCCGCCGTCGACCCGCGCGCACACGCGTGGAGCCCGAAAACCGCCCGCGCCCGCTTCCGGGAGGGCCTCTCGGGACCCACGGCCGGCGTGTCGGCGGGCCACACCCAGGCCAATCTGATCGCCGTCCCCGCCGACTGGGCGTACGACATGCTGCTGTTCTGCCAGCGCAACCCGAAGCCGTGCCCCGTGCTCGACGTGACGGACGCGGGCTCCTGGACGACGCCGCTCGCCGAGGGCGCCGACCTGCGGACCGATCTGCCGCGCTACCGGGTGTGGCGGCACGGGGAACTGGCGGACGAGCCGGCGGACGCGCGCGCGTACTGGCGCGATGACCTGGTCGCGTTCCTCATCGGGTGCAGTTTCACGTTCGAGTCCGCGCTTACCCGGGCGGGCGTCCCGATGCGCCACACCGAGCAGGGCCGCAACGTCCCGATGTACGTCACCGAGCGCCCCTGCCGCCCCGCAGGGCGCCTGTCGGGCCCCCTGGTGGTGTCCATGCGCCCGGTGCCCGCCCGGCACCTGGAGACGGCCGTACGGGAGACCGGGCTGCTGCCCGCCGTGCACGGCGACCCCGTACACCTGGGCGACCCGGCGGGGCTCGGCATCGCCGACCTCGCCCGGCCCGACTTCGGCGACCCGGTGGACGCCGGACCGGACGACATCCCGGTGTTCTGGGCCTGCGGCGTCACCCCGCAGGCAGCGGTCATGGCCTCGCGCCCGCCGTTCGCCCTCACGCACGCGCCGGGACAGATGTTCCTCACGGACGCGCGGGACGATCATTACCGCGTGGGCTCACCCGCACTCGACCTCGGCCCTCGCCCCGGCCTCCGGCAGGAGACAGCATGATCGATCTGAACGCCGACCTCGGCGAGGGCTTCGGCCGCTGGCGGCTCACCGACGACGAACGGCTCCTGTCCGTCGTCACCAGCGCCAACGTGGCCTGCGGCTTCCACGCCGGGGACCCGGTCACCATGCGGCGCGTGTGCGCGCTGGCGGCCGAGAACGGCGTGACGATCGGCGCGCAGGTCTCCTACCGGGACCTCGCCGGGTTCGGGCGGCGCGCGATGGACGTCCCGGCCGACGAGCTCGCCGCGGAGGTCGCGTACCAGATCGGCGCGCTCGACGTCTTCGCGCGGGCCGCGGGCGCGCGCGTGGCGTACGTCAAGCCGCACGGCGCGCTCTACAACCGGATCGTCCACGACGAGGAACAGGCGCGCGCGGTCGTCGACGGCGTCCTCCTCGCGGGCCCCCTGCCGGTGCTCGGCCTGCCGGGCTCCCGCTTCCTTGAGCTGGCGGAGCGGTCGGGACTGACGGCGGTGCCGGAGGCGTTCGCGGACCGCGCCTACACGGACGACGGGACGCTCGTCCCGCGCACGCAGGAGGGGGCCGTCATCGACGACCCCGAAGCGGTCGTCGAACGTTCCCTCGCCCTCGCGTCGTCGGGGCACGTTCTCTCCCGGACCGGGGGTTCCGTCGCGGTCCGGGCGCGGTCGCTGTGCCTGCACGGGGACACGCCGGGGGCGGTGGACCTCGCACGCAGAGTGCGGGAGCGGCTGGAGGAGGCGGGCGTGCGGGTGGGGGCGTTCGCGTGAGGAGAGTTACGGTCGAGGTGAGAGGCGCGCGTGAGGGCGGTCGCGGTGAGGGCCCCGCGCAGGGCCGGCCGCGCGGAACCGCCGTACGGGGCGGACGGCGGGAACACGGCCCCGGCAGGCCACCGACGCGGGCACAGGTACGGGCCGGCCGGGAGAGGCACCCATGAGCACGAACCTCCGCATCCTCCCCGTCGGCGACGACGCGCTCCTCGTCGAGGTGTCCTCCGGCGCCGAGGCCGAGGCGCTGCACGCCGAGCTGAGCCGTCGCCGCTCCGCCGGACTGCTCGCGGTCCGTGAACTCGTCCCCGCGGCCCGTACGGTCCTCCTGGACGGCCTCACGGACCCTTCCGGGCTCGCCGCCGAGCTGGCGGGCGCCGAGATCCCGCCGGTCGCCGCGCGGACCGAGGCGGCCGTGGAGATCCCGGTGCGCTACGACGGCCCGGACCTGGCCGACGTCGCCGCGCACTGGGGCGTCACCGAGGAAGAGGTCGCCCGCATCCACGCGTCCACCGAGTTCCGCGTCGCCTTCTGCGGCTTCGCCCCCGGCTTCGGGTACCTCACGGGCCTGCCCGCGCGCTACGACGTGCCCCGCCGCAGCACTCCACGCACCGCCGTCCCCGCCGGCTCGGTCGCCCTCGCGGGCCCGTACACCGGCGTGTACCCGCGCTCCTCGCCGGGCGGCTGGCAGCTGATCGGCACGACGGACGCGGTGCTGTGGGACCACACGCGCACGCCGGCCGCGCTGCTGTCGCCGGGGACGCGCGTGCGGTTCGTTCCGGTGGGCCGTGAAGTCCCGGCCGGGCAGGACGTCGCCGTGGGCCGTGTGGATCCTGGAGCCCGGACGTGACCGATCGCGCTCTCGCCGTCGTCCGCGCCGGCGTTCTCACCACCCTCCAGGACCAGGGCCGCCCCGGCCACGCCCACCTGGGCGTACCGCGCTCCGGCGCGCTGGACCCCGGTACGGCCGCCCTCGTCAACCGGCTCGTCGGGAATCCCACCTCCGCCGCCGTCCTGGAGACCACCCTCGACGGCTGCGCCCTGCGCCCCCGCTGCACGGTCACCGTGGCCGTCGCGGGCGCGCCCTGCGCGGTGACCGTGGACGGGCGTCCGGCGCCCTGGAGTGCCCCGGTCCACGTCCCGGCCGGAGCGCTGCTGGAGGTCGGCGCGGTGACGTCCGGTGTCCGCTCGTACGTCGCCGTCTCGGGCGGCTTCCTCGTCGAACCCGTCCTCGGCAGCCGGTCCACGGACCTCCTGTCGGGCCTGGGCCCCGCGCCGCTGGCGAACGGCACGGTCCTCCCTCTGGGCTGTCCGTCGCCTCCACGCGCGCGCGTGGACACGGCGCCCCGACCGGCGCCGCCCGCCGAACTGGTCCTCCACGTCACCCCGGGCCCCCGCGCCGACTGGTTCACCCCCCGGGCCCTCGAAACGTTCACCACGCGCGCGTACCGGGTCTCCCCGGCCAGCAACCGCATCGGCCTGCGCACCGAGGGGCCCGTCCTGGAGCGGGCCAGGACCGGTGAACTCGCCAGCGAGGGCATGGTCCTGGGCGCCGTGCAGGTCCCGCCGGACGGGCATCCGGTCGTGTTCCTCGCCGACCACCCGACCACCGGGGGGTATCCGGTGATCGCGGTCGTCCGCGCGCGGGATCTCGCGGCGGCGGCTCAGGCGGTGCCGGGGACGCCGGTGCGGTTCGTGGAGGTGCGGCGGCGGTGAAGGGCCGAGGGCGCGCGCGGGCGTCCGCCGTGCCTGGCTCGACGCCGTGAACGCGTGGCGCGCCTTCACCGTGCCGGACTCGGCGCTGTGAACGCCCGCGCCGACGCGGACCTCCTGCCGTCAACCGCTCACGCCACGTCCGCCCGCCTCTCCCCCACCGAGGCGGCGCCCACCGAAACCGCCCCCAACGCCGCCGAAACCGCTGCCGCGGCCCGCAGATCCAGCCGCGCGCTGGTCCCCCGCGCGCGGTGGCGCAGTTCGTCGGCGGCCAGGGTCAGCAGCTGAGGCAGCAGATCGGTGCACCGCCGGGCCACCCAGGCGCTGCCCTGGGTGGCGAGCCACCAGAGGCCGGCCGACCGGGTCGGCGCCGGGAACTCGGGGTCGGGGGACGGCGCGGGCCCCGTCGCCCGCCCCGACTCGCGGAGCAGCGCGTGGAACCGTGTCGCGAGCTGCCGGTGCCCCCGTTCACCGGGGTGCAGCCGGTCGGCGCTCCACATCGTCCGGTCGCTGATCCAGGCGCCCTCGGCGGCGTGCAGATGGACAGCGCCGTGCCGTTCGGACAGGGCGTGCACGACCGTGTTGACGGCCCGCTGGCGCCGGGCCAGGGGGCGGGCGAGGGCGGCCGGAAGGCCCAGCATCTCCCCCGGGTCGGGCAGGCACGCGGTCAGCAGGGTCACGCCCCGGCCCGCGAAGGCGCCGTACACCGTGTCGAGCCGGTTGGCGACGGCCTGGATGTCGAAGGTGCAGCGGAGGGTGTCGTTGACGCCCACGACGACGGAGGCGACGTCGGGCCGCAGCGCCAGGGCCGTCGGGAGCTGGCGCTCCACCACGTCCCGGGTCTGCGCCCCGCTGACGGCGAGGTTGGTGAAGGCGACCGGCTCCCCGCTGAGCCCGCCCGCGAGGAGCGCCGCCCAGCCGCGCCAGCCCTCGCCCACGGGGTCGCCGACTCCTTCGGTCAGCGAGTCCCCGAGAGCGACGAAACGGACGGGGTTCACGCGAGGCTCCGGGAGACGCCGGGACGGGACGGGACCGTCGTGTCGGACACGTCGGGACGAGACAGGACCGCTGCGTCAGACACGTCGGGACGAGACGGTTGCGTCGCATCGTCAACGTCAGAACGCAACGGTATCGTCGCAACCCTCCCCACCCCACCGGACCGACACGGCACCGCCGCATCGTGAGCGGCGAGGAACGCGTCCACCGCCCCCTCCCACCCGAAGCACTCCGCCCGCGCCCGAGCCTCCCCGCGCCGCTCCTCCTCGCGCCGCGCGAGAAGCGACTCGACGGCGTCCGCGAACGCCTCCCCCCGGTCGGCGGCGACGGCTCCCGCGCCCCCGATCACCTCGGGCAGCGCGGACGAGGCGCTGACGACGACCGGCGTCCCGCAGGCCATGGCCTCCAGCGCGGCGAGCCCGAAGGTCTCGGCGGGCCCGGGGGCGAGGCACACGTCGGCGGACGCCTGGAGCGCCCCGAGGACGCCCCGGTCGCCGACGTGCCCGAGGAACGTCACCGGCAGCCCCTGGGCCCGCTGTTCGAGGCGGGCCCGCAGCGGCCCGTCCCCGGCGACGACGAGCCGGGCCCGAACGCCCCGCGCGCGGAGCGCCTCCAGGGCGTCCAGCGCCGTACCGGGCCGCTTCTCGACGGACAGGCGGGTGCAGGTGACGAGGAGGACCTCGTCGGCGCGCGCGTACCGTTCCCGCAGGGCGGGGTCGCGCAGCGAGGGGTGGCGCTGGACGAGGTCGACGCCGAGCGGGGCGCGGACGACGTTGCGGGCCCCGATGCGGACGAACTCCCGCTCGGCGAACTCGGTGGTGCACACCACGCGCGCGTAGGTGTGCGCCGTACGGACGTTGAGGGCGTCGGCGGCGCGCCGGGCGGCGCCCTCGGGCAGGCCCCAGGTGCGCAGGACGCCGTCGGCGGTCTCGTGGGAGACCATCACGGCGGGCACGCGCGCGCGGCGTGCCCAGCGGCCGGTCCACCTGAGGGTCGTCCGGTCGGAGACCTCCAGCCGGTCGGGGCCGAGTTCCTCCAGGAGGCGCGCGACACGGCTCTTGTCGGTGAGCACGCGGTACCCGCCGGTCCCGGGGACGACCGGCCCGGGCAGGGTGATGACCCGCCCCTGCTCGGTGTCCTGGTCGGTGTGGCGGGGCCCGGGAACGATCAGCACGGGCTCGTGCCCCGCCTCGCGGAACCCCTTGCCGAGCTCACGCAGGGCGGTGCGCAGCCCTCCGGAGGCAGGCGCGACGAAGTTGGCGAGCCGCACGATCCGCAGCCCCTCACCGTTACGGACGGCCCGCGGCCAGTCGCCCTCGCGGATTCCCGAACGCGCGCGCCGACGCCCCCCGGAGCCCTCACGCGGCCCCTTGAAGGCACCCCGAGGCGCCCCGAAGTCCTCACCCGGGCCATCGAAGGCGCCCTCCACCCCGGAGCCCGCACGCAGGCCCTCAGAGGCCCCCTCAGGCGCCCCGGAGGCCGCGCCCAGCCCCTCGAAGGCACCCTCAGCCCCGGAGACCCCCCGCACCCCCTCGCGCCCGCCCACGTCCTCACGCCGACGCAGCCCCTCGTCCGGCTCCCGGTTCACGCCGCCACCGCCTGCCGACGCCGCGCGGCCAGCACGTCCGCGTAGTGCCCGATGAGCTGGTCCCCGACGGCGGCCCAGGTCCGCCCCTCGACCATCGCGCGCGCGGCGGCGCCGTACGACGTCCTGCGCGCGGGATCGGCGGCGAGGGCGGCGACGGCGTCCCGCAGGGCGTCGCGGTCGCCCGCCGGGAAGAGCAGCCCCGTGCGCCCGTCGGCGACGAGGTCGAGCGGCCCGCCGGCGGCGGGTGCGACGACCGGGACGCCGCTGGCCATGGCTTCCTGGACGGTCTGGCAGAACGTCTCGAAGGGCCCGGTGTGGGCGAAGACGTCGAGGGAGGCGAAGATCCGGGCGAGTTCGTCGCCGGTGCGGCGGCCGAGGAAGACGGCGCCGGGGAGCTGCTCGGCGAGCGCGGGCCGGCTGGGCCCGTCGCCCACGACGACGACCTTGACGCCGGGGAGCGCGCAGACGCCGGAGAGGAGCTCGATGTGCTTCTCGGGGGCGAGCCGGCCGACATAGCCGACGATCGTCTCGCCGTCGGGCGCGAGTTCGCGGCGGACCGCGTCGTCGCGGAGGTCGGGACGGAACCGTACCGTGTCGACGCCGCGGGGCCAGAGCTTCACGCGGGGCACGCCGTGGGCGGAGAGGTCGTGCAGGGAGGCGCTGGAGGGCGCGAGGGTGAGGTCGGCGGCGGAGTGGACGGAGCGGATGCGGCGCCAGGCGGCGGCCTCTCCGGCGCCCATGTAGGTGCGGGCGTAGCCGGCGAGGTCGGTCTGGTAGACGGCGAGCGCGGGGACGCCGAACTTGGCGGCGGCGGCCATGCCGCGCACGCCGAGGACGAAGGGGCTGGCCAGGTGGACGACGTCGGGCCGGTGGTCGACGATCGTCGCGGCGAGGCGTCGGCTGGGGAGGGCGACGCGGACCTGGGGGTAGCCGGGGAGCGGGAGGGAGGGGACGTGCACGACGGGGCAGGGCGCCGAGGCGTCCGGCCGGTGCCCGGGCGCGGGGGCCGGGGCGACGACGACGGGGGCGTGACCGCGATCTACGAGGTGCCGGGCGGTCTGGAGCGCGCAGTGGGCCACGCCGTTCACGTCGGGGGGAAAGGATTCGGTCACGATGACGACACGCATACGGGTGTTGTCTCCGCGCCGGACGTGAACGCGTCAAAGTGGATCTTTCCGAACGACGAACGCCGCATGAGCGTTGAGCTGCACACCCGAGCAGGTCAGACGGTGTCCATGTCCGTCTGACCCGAGGGTCGTCGGGTGTTCACCCGGCGGGCGGAAGGGGGCCCGTTTCGATCACACGGGGGAGCCTGTTCCGATCAAGAACGATCACGCGAAATCGGAAGCGGTCACATGGCGGCCGTGTCCGGGCCGATCCGGCTCCGTACGGCCGTCTGGACCTCCGCCTCCTCGGCGGGGTCGGCGGCGAGCCGGCGCAATCGCTCCACCACGCGCGCGTCGCCGGTCTCGGCGTGGCGGGCGGCGACCTCCCGGGTGGTCTCCTCGCAGTCCCAGAGGCATTCGACGGCGAAGCCGGTGGCGAAGGAGGGGTCGGTGGCGGCGAGCGCCTGTGCGCAGTGGCCGCGCAGGTGCGAGGAGGCGGTCTCGCGGTAGATGTGCCGCAGGACGGGGGCCGCGCAGACGATGCCGAGCCGCCGGGCGCCGTCGATCAGGGGCCACAGGGTCGTCGCGTCGCATCCGTCCCCGCGTACGGCCTCGCGCAGGGCGCCGAGGACGAGGTCGCTGTCGCGGGTGGCGCCCCGGCAGGCGAGGACGCGTCCGGCGGCGGCGCCGAGCGGGTCGGGCCGGTGGACCCACCCGCGCGCGCGGTCGACGGCGGCGACGGACCGCATCCGCTCGAAGGAGTCGACGGCGGCCTCGACGACAGGGGTCGTGCCGGTGGCGACGGCCTGTTCGACGAGGTCGAGGACGGCGGGGTCGTGGCTGTCGGCGAGGTAGCGCAGCGCGGTGCAGCGGGCGCCCTCGGTGCCGTCCTGGGCGGCCCGCAGGATCTCGGGACGGTCCTCGGGGCCCGCGACGGCCGCGAGACAGCGAGCGGCGGGCACATGGAGCGCGGCGCCGCGCTCGACGCCCTGCTGGGCCCACTCGAAGACGGCGGCGACGCTCCAGCCGGGGCGTGGCCCGCTGGGACTCATCTGGCGCTGCCAGCGGTCGAAACAGCCGGTCTCCTGGGCGGCGCGCACACGCGCGGAGACGTACTCGCGCGGATCCTCGGCCCACAGCCGCCAGGGCCGGGGCTCGAAGGCGTCGCGGACGGTCGCCGCGAGTTCGGCCTCGCCCTCGGCGTCGGTGGCGAACCGGGCGAGCACGGGCATGGCGAGGGCGCGCAGGCCCGTGTCGTCGTCGCGCAGGGCGAGTTCGTCGAGCGCCCAGGACCAGTTGGCGCCCGAGGTGGCGTACCGGCGCAGCAGCCACAGGGCGTCGCGCCTGCCGTACGAGGCGAGGTGGCCGAGGACGGCGAGGGCCAGGCCCGTACGGGACTCCTCGGTGTCGAAGGCGTCCTCGGCGTCGAAGAGATGCGCCTCGATGTCGTCCAGCTCGCCGTTCAGGTCGAGGTAGAGACGGGCGTAGTACAGGGAGCGGTTCTCCACCTGCCAGTCGTGGCGTGGATCGCGCAGCACACAGTGGTTCAGGGCCGCGAGCGCCTCGGCGCGCGGTGCGGTGAGCGCGTGCAGCGTGCCGTCGCCGCGGCCCCTCTGGAGGAGGCCGAGCAGGGTTCCGCTGGGCGCTATGACCGGATCGAACATGGGAAACAGCCTCACATCAAGCGTCGACGCAACCGGGGATCGTGCACTACCTGGCCGCGTGACAACACGTCGGGGCGCCCGCCGTCTCTTGCTTGCTGTAGACCATCTTCCTCTGCCTCTCGTCGGTGGCCCATGCGGGCCGCGTCACGGCCCACGCGGTGCGGCAACACCTGCCCAGCCATCATGTCCGTGAATCACGACGTCATGATGACCCGGCCGTTCTGCCTGCCGCGACCGAAATATCCGGCGGCTTGGTACCGCCTCCCCCGTTGTGGTCGATTTACCTGCCGAAAATCTGTTTATCACCTGGTGAACAGCCGCCCTCAGGGCCGTTGTTCACCCAACGCCGAACAGCTCCAGAAGCTCCGCTCGGCCGAACATGCGGGCGGTGTCGACGGCCGAGGGGGTGCCCTCGGCGGGGTCGGCGCCGGCCGCCAGGAGGACCCGTACGACCTCCGTCTCACCCTTGAACGCGGCCCCCGCGAGGGGGGTCTGGCCACGGTCGTTGACGTCCCCCGCGGGCGCGCCGCGCTCCAGGAGGGCCCGGACGGCGTCGGCGTGGCCGTGGTAGGCGGCCAGCATCACGAGGGTGTCGCCGCGGTCGTTGGTGAGGTTGGCCGGAACGCCCGCGTCCACGTACGCCACGAGCGCCTCGGTCCGACCCTGCCGGGCCAGATCGAAGATCTTGGTCGCCAGCTCCACGACCTCGGGGTCGGGGGCTTCAGCCATCGGTTCGGACCGCCTCTCGGATGCCGGCGCTGTGCCGTACGGGTGAATCGACAGGGTACTGGCTCGTCACGCACATGGGCGGCGCCCGCCGTGGCAAAGATCACGAACAGGACCGTTCGAGGCAATCATCCCCTTCAGGTGGCGCAAGCAGAGTTACCCCGAACGGTGGAAATTCTCACCAATTCACCCTTTTGCACCTTTTATCGTATAGATACATCCTGTGAGCCTGGAAGTACTCATGGTGACTGTCCCCCCTAGCCAGGAGAACTCAAATGATCCTGTCCATCTCAGGCGTGGTCCTGCTCGGCATCATCGTCTTCCTGTTCTTCAAGAAGGACGGGCTCAAGGCGTCCCACGCGCTGGTGGCCGCGCTCTTCGGCTTCTACATGGCCTCCACGGCCATCGCCCCCAGCATCAAGGCCGGCGGCGAGAGCCTCGCGAGCCTGCTCGGCGGCATCAAGTTCTGACCACCCATCCCGTACGCACCTCCAGGAGACAGCAGTGGCCCGGCGCCCTCTCCCCCGCATTCTGAGCACAGGCAGCGCGCAGATCGCCCGGAGCCGGGAGCTGGCCCGGACGGCGGCCGACAGCGCCACCGACGTCCTCCACCCGCTGATCACCATCTCGCGCGGGCTGCGCCGGCTGGCCTCGGCCGGGCGGCGCAGATGGACCGAGACCCCCAAGGACAAGCGCGGACCGCTGCTGTTCCTGGTGGCCTCGGTGGTCCTGGTCGTGGCGTTCGTGCCGTACGGGCCGCTGCTCGCCGTCGTCGCGCTGATGGCGGCGGCGGCCTGGCAGGGCCGGGACCGCACCCCACCGGCCCCGGAAGGCCCCGACGAGGCCCAGACGGCCCGCCTCGGCTCCCTGTACGAGGCCCTCGTCCCGTACTTCTCCACCGCCGAGGACCCCTCCCCGCTGTACGCCCACGGCGGTGACTGGGAGAAGGCGTTCCCGGCGTACGACTTCGACGACTCCGGGCGCGTCGCGCGCCTGCGCATCCGCTACCCGGCGTACTTCCCGGACGGCGAGCCGGAGGCACGCGCGCGCGTGGAGCAGCTCCTGTCCGCCAAGGCCGGCCGGGGCCGCGAGTACCTCTTCGCCTGGGACGAGGAGGGCAACGAACTCGGCGTCGACGTCCTCGACCCGCTCCCCACCGACCTCGCCGCCCAGCGCTTCGTCACCGCGCCCGGCGAGACGGTCCTCGGCTTCACCGACCCCTCCCACACCCAGCGCACGCTCCCCCTCACCCACGGCGAGGAGCACCGCGACGTCCCGCCGGTCGTCTGGCGCACCGGCATCCGCTCCACCGAACCCCACCTGCTGGCCGTCGGCCAGCCCGGCACCGGCACCTCCACCCTGCTGCGCTCCATCGCCCTCCAGGCCCTGCGGTACGGCGACGTCCTCATCGTCGACGGCGGCGGCACCGGCGAGTACGCGTGCCTGACCGGCCGCGACGGCGTCCTCGGCGTCGAGGTCGGGCTCGCCGGGGCGCTCACCGCGCTGGAGTGGGCGGCGCAGGAGACGGAACGGCGGCTGATCGCCGCGAACCGTGCCCGGCAGGAGGGCCACCCCCCGCCCGAGGACACCAAGCGCCCCCTGTGGCTCCTCCTGGACCGCCCGACCGCCTTCACCCACCTGGCGGCCACCGACGGCCAGAAGGACCCCCAGACCCACCTCCAGACGCCCCTCCGGCACGGCCGCGCCGCCCAGGTCACCGTGGTCGTGACGGAACAGTTCGACGCGCTCGACGCCCTCGGCGACGCCGTACGGCAGCACACGCGCGCGCGTGTGGTGCTCGGCCCGGCCTCCCCCCACCAGCTGGCGGCCGTCCTCGGCGCACCCCCGCACACCACCCCCGTCGACCACATGCCCCCGGGCCGCGGCTACGCCCGCCTCGGCACCGGCCCGGTCCACCGCCTCCAGGTCCCGGCGACCCCGGACCCGTACGACGACGCCACCAGCGACGCCGACCGCCAGGCGGTCCTGGACCTCCTGCCCCCGCGCAGCGCACCGCTGCTGGACGACGACACGGTGTCGGTGGAGACGGTGTCACTGGAGAAGGCGTGACGCGCTAGGACAGAGAGGTAAGGGGCGTTCTCCAGGGAGAGCGCCCCTTACTCACGCCACGCAACTCACGCCCCGAAACTCACGCCACGAACGTCCGAGGCGTCTCCCCGCCCCCCGACCGCCCGCTCTCCACCAGCCGCGCCGCGGCGGCCAGCCGGGCCACCGCCTCGTCCGCCACCGCGCCCCCCACGGTGAACGGCAGCCGCACGTACCCCTCGAACGCCCCGTCCACCCCGAACCGCGGCCCGGACGGCACGCGCACCCCGACCCGCTCCCCCGCCTCGGCGATCCGCGACCCCGACAGCCCCCCGGCGCGCACCCAGAGGGTCAGCCCGCCCCGGGGCACCGAGAACTCCCAGGCGGGCAGCTCGGCGCGCAGGGCGGCGACGAGGGCGTCCCGGTTCTCGCGGGCCTGGATCCGCCGCAGCTCGACGGCCTGCGCCCAGCCACCCGTCGAGAAGAGCCAGTTGACGGCGAGCTGCTCCAGGACGGGCGTACCGAGGTCGGCGTACGCGCGCGCGGCGACGAGGCTGCGGATGACGTCGGGGGCGGCCCGCACCCAGCCGATGCGCATCCCGGCCCAGAACGCCTTGCTGGCCGAGCCGACAGTGATCACGGTGGACCCGGCGGGGTCGAACCCGCAGACGGGGCGCGGCATCGAGACGTCCTCGTCGAGCCACAGCTCGGTCATCGTCTCGTCGGCGACCAGCACCGTCCCGGCGGACCGGGCGGCCTCCACGAGCCGGCGCCGCTGGTCGTCGTCGGCGAGGGCGCCGGTCGGGTTGTGGAAGTCGGCGACGACGTAGGCGATGCGCGGGGCGGCCTCCCTGAGGACCTGCCGCCAGCGGTCCATGTCCCACCCGGCGAGCCCCTCGGCCATCGCGACGGGCACCAGCCGCGCGCCCGCCTCCCGCATGAGCTGGAGGATGTTGGCGTACGACGGCGACTCGACGGCGATGCGTTCGCCGCGCCCGCCGAAGAGGTGGCAGATCGCGTCGATGGCGCCCATCGCGCCGGTCGTCACCATGATCTGCTCGGGCATGGTGGGGATCCCGCGCGCGGTGTACCGCTCGGCGATCATCGCGCGCAGGGCGGGCAGGCCCGCCGGGTAGTCGCCGTGCGTGTGCGCGTACGGCGGCAGTTCCTCCAGGGCGCCCTGGACGGCGCGGGTGAGCCACGGCTCGGGCGCGGGCAGGGCCGCGCAGCCCAGGTCGATCATCGACCCGAGGTCCTCGGGGGCGAGCGGTTCGAGCCCGCGCGCGGGCAGGGGGTTGCCGGCGGGGACGACGGTCCAGCTGCCGGCCCCGCGCCGCGACTCCAGGAACCCTTCCGCGCGCAGCGCCTCGTAGGCCGCCGCGACGGTCGTACGGCTCACGGACAGCGCGAGGGCCAGTTCGCGTTCGGCGGGCAGGCGCGCGGCGACCGGGACGCGGCCCTCCAGGACGAGGAGGCGTACGCCGTCGGCGAGCGCGCGGTAGGCGGGCGGACGGCGGGTGCCGGGCCCGGCCGGACGCTCCTGCTGGGACGTCAGCAGCCGCGCGAGTTGCGCGGGCCCCACCGCCGAGGTCCACTGCGCCATAAAGATCAGTCCACCTTCCCCGAATTGGCCCTGGATGCGTCACGCATCCCCCCACAGAGTGACACGCACCAGTCCACTTTCACTACCAGGGGGTCCCCTTGTCCGCCTCGGTCACGCGTCACCGTCTGGGACGCCGTCTCGTGCAGCTCTACGTCGGGCTGGCGCTGTACGGCGTCAGCTCGGCGCTCCTGGTCCGCGCGGGGCTCGGTCTGGAGCCGTGGGGCGTGCTCCACCAGGGGCTCGCGGAGCTGACCGGGCTGACGATCGGCGAGGTCGCCATCGTCGTGGGCGCGCTGGTGCTGCTGCTGTGGATCCCGCTGCGCCAGCGTCCGGGGCTCGGCACGGTCTCCAACGTCTTCGCGATCGGCCTCGCGATGGACGCCACCCTCGCGCTCGTCCCCGACGCGCACGGCCTCGCCGTACGGGTCCCGCTGATGGCCGCCGCGATCGTCCTGAACGGCGTGGCGACCGGGCTGTACATCGCGGCGGCGTTCGGTCCGGGGCCGCGGGACGGGCTGATGACGGGGCTGCACCGGCGTACCGGCCGCTCGATCCGGCTGATGCGGACGGCGGTCGAGGTGGCCGTGGTGGTGACCGGGTTCGCGCTGGGCGGGACGCTCGGGGCCGGGACGGTGCTGTACGCGCTGGCGATCGGGCCGCTGGCGCAGGTGTTCCTGAAGGTGTTCGCCGTCGCGCCGGCACCGCGCGGCAGCGCGGCCGTTGCCACCGGGACACCGGAGGGGGCCATACTGCCGCGGTGACCACGCTGATACGCCACCCGTACCTCGACCACCCGGGGCCCATCCCGTTCGCGCACCGCGGCGGGGCCGCGGACGGCCTGGAGAACACCGTGGCGCAGTTCCGGCGCGCGGTGGAGCTGGGCTACCGGTACATCGAGACGGACGTGCACGCCACGCGCGACGGCAAGCTGGTCGCCTTCCACGACTCCACGCTCGACCGGGTCACCGACGGCGCCGGACGGATCGCCGACCTGCTGTGGAAGGACGTCGCACGCGCGCGCGTGGGCGGCGAGGAGCCCGTACCGCTCTTCGAGGAGCTGCTGGAGACGTTCCCCGAGGTCCGCTGGAACGTCGACATCAAGGCCGAGCCCGCGATGCACCCGCTGCTCAACCTGATCGCCCGCGCGAACGCCTGGGACCGCGTCTGCGTCGGCTCCTTCTCCGAGGCCCGCGTGATCCGCGCCCAGCGCCTGGCGGGCCCGCGCCTGGCCACGTCGTACGGCACCCGGGGGGTGCTGAACCTGCGGCTGCGGTCCTGGGGCGTGCCCGCGGCCCTGCGGCGTACGGCGGTCGCCGCGCAGGTGCCGGAGGCGCAGTCGGGCATCCAGGTGGTGGACCGGCGCTTCGTGCGCCTCGCGCACGCGCGCGGGCTCCAGGTCCACGTGTGGACGGTGAACGAACCCGGCCGCATGCACCGGCTTCTGGACCTCGGCGTGGATGGCATCATGACCGATCACATCGACACGCTGCGCGAGGTCATGCGGGAGCGGGGCGTCTGGGCCTGAGCCCCCCGCGCGGCGGTCCCACGGGGAAGCGAGGCACGGGTGGGGAGCACCGGCACCCTGGTGGCCGACACCACGGACCGGCGGCGCGAGCAGCGCGGCTGGTACTTCTACGACTGGGCGTGCTCGGTCTACTCGACGAGCGTCCTCACGGTGTTCCTGGGCCCCTATCTGACATCGGTGGCCGAGAACGCGGCCGACGCGGACGGGTACGTCCATCCGCTGGGCATGCCCGTGCGCGCGGGGTCGTTCTTCGCGTACTCGGTGTCCCTGTCGGTGATCGTGGCCGTCGTCCTGATGCCCCTGGTGGGCGCGGCGGCCGACCGCACGGGCCGCAAGAAGCCGCTCCTGGGGATCACGGCGTACACCGGTGCCGCGGCCACGCTGGGGATGTTCTTCCTGGACGGCGACCGCTATCTGCTGGGCGGGCTGCTGCTGATCGTGGCGAACGCCTCCCAGGCCGTGTCGATGATGCTCTACAACGCCTACCTGCCCCAGATCGCCGGCCCCGAGGAGCGCGACGCGGTCTCCTCGCGCGGGTGGGCGTTCGGGTACGCGGCCGGGTCGATCGTCCTGGTCGTGGACCTGGTGCTGTATCTGGCGCACGACTCGTTCGGGGTGTCCGAGTCGACGGCCGTACGGATCTGTCTCGCCTCGGCGGGCCTGTGGTGGGGCGCCTTCACGCTGATCCCCCTGCTGCGGCTGCGCGACCGGCCCTCGGCCCCGCGCGCGGGCGCGTCAGCGCCGGGTCTGAGGCAGTTCGCGGCGACGCTCCGCGACATGCGCCGCCACCGGCTGACCCTCGCCTTCCTGCTGGCCTACCTGATCTACAACGACGGCATCCAGACGGTGATCTCCCAGGCGTCCGTGTACGGCTCCGAGGAGCTGGGCCTGAGCCAGTCCACGCTCATCGGGGCCGTCCTGCTGGTCCAGGTGCTCGCGGTCGCGGGCGCCCTCGGGATGGGCCGGCTCGCCCGGACGTACGGCGCCAAGCGGACGATTCTCGGCTCGCTGGCCGCCTGGACGCTCACCCTGGGCGCGGGCTACTTCCTGCCCGCCGGGAACCCGGCCGGGTTCTTCCTGCTGGCCGCCGCCATCGGGATGGTTCTCGGCGGCAGCCAGGCCCTCTCCCGCTCGCTCTTCTCCCACCTGGTGCCGCCCGGGAAGGAGGCCGAGTACTTCTCCGCGTACGAGATGAGCGACCGCGGGATGAGCTGGCTGGGCCCGCTGCTCTTCGGCGTCACCTACCAACTGACCGGTAGCTACCGGGACGCGATCATCTCCCTCGTGGCCTTCTTCGCCCTCGGGTTCGCGCTGCTCGCGAGGGTCCCGGTGGAGCGGGCGATCCGCGACGCGGGAAATCCCGTACCCGAGAAGATTTAGCGCTCAGGGCGAAAGGGCGGTAGTGTACGCGTTTGGCCTGCCAGGCGTACCGTTACTGCGCGTCAAAGATGCCGAAACGCTGGGTTGCATCTCTGAACAGATGTGACAAAGCGGGCGCCGGTGGGTACTGCACTGATTGAGAAGGCTGCGGCTACGACGGCGACGCATGACCCGGAACGGGAATCTTTACCGCCGACCGGACGTTGACCGGATGACGACGACAGCGACACCTGTCCTGTGGGCGACAAGCCCGGGAGGCACGATTCATGAGTGAGCGAGCTCTTCGCGGCACGCGCCTCGTGGTGACCAGCTACGAGACGGACCGCGGCATCGACCTGGCCCCGCGCCAGGCCGTGGAGTACGCATGCGAGAAGGGGCACCGGTTCGAGATGCCCTTCTCGGTCGAGGCGGAGATCCCGCCGGAGTGGGAGTGCAAGGTCTGCGGAGCCCAGGCACTCCTCGTGGACGGCGACGGCCCTGAGGAGAAGAAGGCCAAGCCCGCGCGTACGCATTGGGACATGCTGATGGAGCGGCGCACCCGCGAGGAACTCGAAGAGGTTCTTGAGGAGCGCCTGGCCGTGCTGCGGTCCGGGGCGATGAACCTTGCGGTGCATCCTCGGGACAGCCGCAAGTCGGCATAGCCCCGCGAGGCTCGGGCCGGCTTTTCAGCATGCGTTGATTTCGATGACCGCGGGCGCCGTACGTGAGGTTTGCGTACGGCGCCCGCGGTCTTTCGGCTGCCGGTTGCGGGGTCGGCGCGGGAACCGACAGAGCCGGAAGCTCAGTACGTCAGCGGCGGGCGCTCGTCCCTCGGGGTGTCCGGCTTCGTGCCGTCCTCCCTGATCACCTCGCCCTGGACGACCTTGCCGTCGGGGCGGTGGATGCGGGCCTGCTGGAAGGCGTCGCCCAGGGTGCCGGGGGTGGTGGTGCTCAGTCTGCGGGTCACGGTGCGTTCCGCGTGGGCCGAGAGGGCCTTCTGGACCGGGGGGATCAGCAGGAGGAGGCCCAGGGCGTCGGAGATCAGGCCGGGGAGCATCAGGAAGAGGCCGCCCAGCATCATGAAGCCGTTGCCGCCGCCGGACTCCGCGGGGGAGCCGCCTCGCTGGAGGGCCTCGTTCAGGGCGCGGAACGCCCTGCGGCCCGCGCGTTTGATGACCGCCGCGCCCAGGACGATCCCGGCCACCAGCAGCAGGAAGACGACGAAACCGCTCGCCGCCTTCGCCACCACGGTCAGCAGCCAGATCTCCAGCACCAGCCAGGCCGCGATCCCGAGCGGCAGGAACGTCCGCAGACGGGAGCGCGGGGGCCGTACGGAGGACGTGGGGGTCGATGCGCCAGTCATACGTCCAGTGTGCCTGGAAGGGGCTCAGAGCGGCATAAGGGCATGATCGGCGCAAGCTGTACGGCTCCGCTCGGGCCGCGCGCTTCCAGGCCCCCTACGCCACCGCGCCGCGCACCCCTCACCGCCCCACACACCAGCGGTTACGGCTGCTGCTGCCCCTCCACCGGGCGCGCGGGCGCCGGCTTGCCGCCCTTGCCGGTCAGCTTGCCGACCCGCTCCGAGGCGCCCCACGCCGTGACCCGCCACAGCGCCTCGACCATGATGTCCCGGCTCATCTTCGAGTCGCCGAGTTCGCGCTCGACGAACGTGATGGGGACCTCGACGACGTGGAACCCGGCCTTCACCGCGCGGCGGGCCAGGTCGACCTGGAAGCAGTACCCCTGGGAGGCGACCTCGTCGAGGCCGAGCCCTTCGAGGGTCTCGCGGCGGAAGGCCCGGTAGCCGCCGGTGATGTCGCGCAGCGAGAGGTCGAGCGCGAGGCGGGAGTAGAAGCTGCCGCCGCGGGAGATGAACTCGCGGGACTTCGGCCAGTTCACCACCCGGCCGCCGGGCACCCAGCGGGAGCCGAGGACCAGGTCGGCGCTCTTCAGGGCGGTCAGCAGGCGGGGCAGTTCCTCGGGCTGGTGGGAGCCGTCCGCGTCCATCTCGACCAGGACGCCGTAGTCGTGCTCCATGCCCCAGCGGAAGCCCGCGAGGTAGGCGGCGCCGAGGCCCTCCTTGCCCTTGCGGTGCATCACGTGGACGTGCTCGTCCTCGGCCGCCAGCTCGTCCGCGAGCTTCCCGGTGCCGTCGGGGCTGTTGTCGTCCGCCACGAGGATGTGGGCCTCGGGGACCGACTCGCGGACCCGGCCGACGATGCGCTTGATGTTCTCCGCCTCGTTGTAGGTCGGAATGATCACCAAGGTCTCGCCCAGCGGGCCGAACCGCCGTTCGCGGTCCTGTGCCGAGGTCCCGTCGCCGTCGTTCACCGCTACCCCTTCAAGTCGTACGCAGGGGACCACCATAGTGGCCGCTGTCTGCGGCGACATGCCGGATCATGCATACAGTGGTGTCGAATCCCCAAGAGTGGGGTAAGACTGCACGTTCGCCCGCCCCGCTCCCCGACTTCGCGGTGTACGACGAGGATGCGCGAGGTGAACTCTGCGGGTGGAGGCCCGGCGCCCTTCGGGCCGACCAGGGGCCCGCTGGCTGCGGGTCGACCGAAAGCCGTTGTCTACTGAACGCCGGGCCCCACCCGGGTCGCACCTCCCCGTTCGGCGGAACGTTCCGTCGCCGCTGTGCGAGCGCTGGGCCTGGCTCCCAGTGGCGGTGCCCTCGGCAGTGCACCGTCCCTGACCCAGTGGCGCCGCGGCGAGTCCCGGAGGTTCTCCGAAGGGGCGTCCGGCAGTGGACTCGGCCGAACCTACCGGTCCCCCGCCGCCCACTGTCAACACCCGCGCCACCTGCACTTCTCTCCTCAACGCGCTGGTCAGAGGGGAGGAGGCCGCCGTGCGGGTAGCCCGCGCAGACGGGTGATCCTGCGGCGGGGAGGGGGGTGGGGTCACTCGGGCGGACGCAGGAGCCTCCGGCGGGAAGCGGGCCGGGGACGGAGAGGGGTGCCGGTCGGCGGGGCGCGGTGCAGACCCCGTCGGCACCGCGGCTTTGATGATCGGAATTCAGCGCCGCGACCGATGCGGCGGGAGCGTACGCCCCGAGCCCTCCCGCCCGCGAACGCCTCGGCCGCACTCCCCCGCCGCCCCTGATCCGCCCGGCCCGAGCCCGTGAATGCGCCCCCTACCTCTCGAACACCGTCCGCCCCCCGACCACCGTCCGCAGGCAGACCGGCAGGTCCCGGCCCGGGGTGAGGTCCGGCAGGCCCGGGGTTCCCGAGCGGGGGTCCGTCGACCAGCGGGCCACCCGGTCGTCGGGGGCCTGGACGACGAGTTCGTCGGTGTGCCAGACGGCGTAGTCGGCGGGGGCGCCGGGGACCAGGGTGCCCGCGTCGTCGCGGCCCGTCGCGCGCCAGCCGCCCCGCGTGTGGGCGGTGAAGGCGGCGCGGACGGAGACGCGGTGCGCGGGGGTGTGGTGGAAGGCGGCGGCGCGGACGGTGCCCCAGGGGTCGAGGGGGGTGACCGGGGAGTCGGAGCCGAAGGCGAGGGGGACGCCGGCGCGCAGGAGCGCGGCGAAGGGGTTGAGGGTACGGGCCCGCTCGGCGCCGAGGCGCTGCGCGTACATGCCGTCCTCGCCTCCCCACAGGGCGTCGAAGGCGGGCTGGACGGACGCCGTGAGGCCCAGCTCCGCGAACGCGGCGATCGCGTCCGGCGTGAGCATCTCGGCGTGTTCGACCCGGTGCCGGGCGGCGCGGACGCGGGCGAGGCCGAGCTTCTCGGCGGCCGTACGGAACCCCGTGACGACGGCGGTGACGGCGGCGTCGCCGATCGCGTGGAAGCCCGCCTGGAGCCCCGCCTCGGTGCAGGCGACGACGTGCGCGGCGACGGCGCCCGCGTCCAGGTAGGCGAGGCCGGTGCCGGCGTCGTCGGCGTACGGCTGGTGCAGGCAGGCCGTGTGGGAGCCGAGGGCGCCGTCGACGAAGAGGTCGCCGGCGGCGCCCACCGCGCCGAGTTCGCGGGCCTTGGCGACGTCCTGCTCGGCCCAGTAGCCGACGACACGCGGACCGGCCGACTCCCCGGCGAGCTTCAGCAGGCCCGTGAAGTCGTCCTCGGAGGAGATCTCGGGGCCGGCGCACTCGTGGACGGAGCCGATGCCGAGGGACGCCGCGTGCGCGAGGGCGGTGCGCTGGGCCTCGGTGCGCTGGGCCGGCGTCACGGCCGCGAACGCCGCCGCGCGGACCGCGTGGTGCGCGTCGGCGGTGAGGGGGCCCTCGGGGCGGCCGAGGGGCGTGAGGTCGAGGAGCGCGGTCGTGGCGACGGCCGAGTGGACGTCGATGCGGGACAGGTACAGGGGCCGCCCGCCGGTCGCCTCGTCCAGCTCCGCGCGTGTGGGCGGGCGCCCGCCGGGCCAGCGGGAGGCGTCCCAGCCGTGTCCGAGGAGGACCTTGTCGGCGGGCCGGGCCTCGGCGAACGCCCGTACGCGCGCGAGGGCGTCGGCGAGGGAGGGCGCGTCGGAGAGGTCCAGGCCGGTGAGGGCGAGGCCGGTGGAGGTGGTGTGCACGTGGGCGTCGGTGAACGCGGGGGTGACGAGCCCGCCGTCCAGGTCGACCACCTCGTCGACCCCGTCCGCGAACGCGTCCGCCGCGCCCTCCGAGCCGACCCAGGCGACCTGCCCGCGCTCGACGACCATCGCGGTCGCGAACGGGTCGGCGGGGCTGTGGACCTCTCCTCGGCGGAGCAGGACGGTCTGGGGGTCGGGGATGCGCTCACTCATGGGGACAGTGTCCCGCCCGGCACTGACAGCGCGGCACGCAGGGGCCGGACACAGAACCCGCAGTCTGTACGACGATCAGCTCATATGCCGGCCCGATCCTCTGCCCGCCCGATCCTCAGATCCGCGGCGGCCGGGCCTCGTACGGCGTCGACAGCACCACCGTCGTCCGCGTCGACACCCCCGCCAGCGCCCGCAGCCTCCCCAGCAGTTCCTCCAGCTCGTGGGGCGTGGCCACCCGGACCTTCAGAATGTAGTTCTCGTCCCCGGCGACGCTGTGGCACGCCTCGATCTCGGGTACTCCGGAGAGCCGGTCGGCGATGTCGTCGGGCGCGCTGGGGTCGAAGGGTTTGACCGAGATGAAGGCGGTCATGGGCAGCCCGACGGCCTCGGGGTCGACGACGGCCGCGTACCCGCGGATCACGCCCCGCTGCTCCAGCCGCCGCACCCGCTGGTGCACGGCAGACGTGGACAGGCCCGTGGCCTTGCCCAGGTCGGTGTAGCTCATCCGCCCGTCCTTGACGAGCAGCTGCACGATCTGTCGGTCCAGCTCCTCCATGGCGCTGAACCTACAGTGCGCTTGAACTCTTCGTATACCTATACGGCCCAGGTCATAGCCGGTTCGTGATGTACGGGAGGGGCCGCGGGGACCCCTGGGGCGGCGTCCGGGCGACCTGACATCTCCCCGCGGCATGTGACGAAGGCCACACCGCTCGAACGTGCTCCGTGATGCTCCCGTGATTACCGCCGAGACCGACTGGGAAGTGCTTGCTGTGGTCGAGGCCGCAGCGCCTGAACGGCCCCAGCCCGAGGGGGAGAATCCCATGCAGAGTGCCAACCGCCCTGGTCGTACCGCGCCCAAGCGGCTCCAGCCCGTCGTCGAGCTCGTTCCGGAGGGTGTCGATCCGGACGAAGACGGTTACGGGGACGACGAGTTCGACGCGTACGAGGGCGCCGACCTGTTCCGGGTGGTCTGCCCGGACTGCGCGCAGCCGATCGCGCTGCTGGCGGACCAGGAGGTGTTGCCGGAGCACGCGCTGTGCGCCTCGCCGTGGAACCCGTTCGGGCTCACGGTCTGCGCGGGGACCGGCCGCGCGGCGACGGACGCCCGGTCCGCCGACGAGGTGTTCCAGGAGCGGACGCAGGACATCGCGCCGGTGCTGACGCTCCCTCAGGGGCTCGACTGGCGCACCCAGCCGTTCTCGCACGTCGGCGGCCCCGGTTCGCGCCCGGTGCGTCCGGCACGGCCCGCGCAGGTGCCGGCGGCGGTCCGCCGCGCCGCCTGATTTCACTCCAACGCGCGGCTTTCTCAAGGGAGTTGACGGTTCGTCGACGCCCCGGTTCCGGTACCCGGACCGGGGCACCTCACGAACTGACGCCCGACCGGCACGCCCGTGACCTCCACACGGCTCACGGCGTTGCCAAAGTATGACTCCCACATATTCGACACCGGGCCGGCACCGGCAGCGGTTCGTCCCCGCGCCCTTCGAGTTCTTACCGGCCGGTGCGGAGTCACCGCCGGACCCGCCCATCTACCGCGCCCTGATGCGGACTTGGGCCGACCGGGGGCGGACTCTGCCGGGTCACCACGACCCGGAGTGGAGCAGGCTGGCGGCGCCGCAGGTGCGGCCGGGCCAGTTCGGCGGGGTGCCGGGAGGCGAGCTCCCGACGGGGCTGTAGGCGAGGGGTGTTCAGCGCGCGAAGGCTCCAACCCACCTTCACCGACCGGCCGTTGAACCCCCGACCCCCAACTCCCCGCCCCAGGCCCCCCGTTGCTCCCTCACCCCTCCCGCCGGGCCTCCTTCGGCGCCGGGTATCCCGCGTCCAGTTCCTCGATCGACCGGAACACCCCGCCCAGCGTCTTCACGAGCAACTCCCGCATGTCGTCCCGGGAGAGGGGACTGTCCCGGTCGATCCAGTCGAGTGCGGCGCCCTCGACGCTGCACACCCAGGACAGCAGCCCCATCCGGGCGAGCGGCGCGATGTCGGTACGGCCGTACGCGCCCTCGGCGATGGTCGCGACGATCGCCTCGCGCACCCCGTCCCGGATGCCGTGCACCTCGGCGTCGAAGCCGACTCCGCCGCTGACGATCGTGCGGTAGGCGGCCTGGTTGTGCTCGGCGTAGCGCAGGTAGCTGTCGATCGTGCGGTGGACGCGGTCCACCTGGGGCAGTTCGATGCCGCTCGCGGCGAAGGTGACCAGGTCGGCGACGGAGTCCTGGATGATCGCCAGGTAGTAGCCGCGCTTGGACTGGAAGTAGTAGTAGATCAGCCCCTTGGCGACGTGCGCCTGGCGCGCGATGTCGTCCATCGACAGCGCGTCGTAGGAGGTGTCGGCGAACAACTTCCGCCCGATGGAGATGAGTTCGGCGCGGCGCGCCAACGAGCGTTCGGTGCCGCGGGCCTTGGGACGGGCGGCGTCGCGCTGTGCACTGATGTTCAATACTCGACCCTGGTCTCGGGCGGTGGCGGGACCACCGCAGTATGTCAGGTCAAGCGTGGGTCAGGTCACATCGGCCGTCGCATCCGGCATAGGCCACCGGCACATGTCACAGGAGGCCGAGCTGGGTCACGAGCATCGCGACGACCGCGACGAGGACCCAGCCGAGGGCGTGTTCGAGGACCTTCGGGCCGTCTTCGCGGGGGCCGCCGGTGCGGACCTCGGCGGCGGTGGCAGAGTTCGCTGTCATTCGTCCACCTTGCCATCGTTCAGGGCTTTTGCGGCCGAGAGCTTGCTCACACGGTGACGCCGACCGCCGTGAGCGCGGCCCGCTGCCGCGCGTCGGGCCGTGCGGGGAAGTACAGGTAGCAGATGCCCCCGCTGCCGGAGGCGACCTTGCCCTCGGCGTCGTAGCGCTTGGTCCGCAGCCAGATGTTCTCCCACTCGCGCCGCGGATAGACCCGCCGCACCGCCTGATCGGTCGGCGAGGCGGGGTCGCCCGCGATGACGTCCCCGTCCGGCGTGAACCCGATCACCGTCATCAGGTGGCCCGCCGTCCCGTACCCGGCGCCGGGCAGTTCCTCCTTCCTGAACGACTGCGAGGTGATCGCCGGGATGCCGGCCGCGATCAGGGTCTCCAGGTCGGTGAGGGAGGTCAGCCGGGTGACGACGGACCGGAGTCCGGCGTACGTGGCCGCGTAGGCGGCGTTGAAGGGCCAGTTGCCGCAGCCCTCGTACTGGAAGTCGTAGGTGTGGCGGGCGGCGTGGCAGACCTGGGGGTCGGTGAACGCCGGGTCCACCCAGGCGAGTTGCTCGGCGGTGGGGCGTCCGCCCCAGTACTCGACGATCATCTGCGAGGAGGTCGGGCTGCACCAGGCCTCGCCGCCGCCGTCGTACTGCGGGTACCGGCCCCGGTGGATGTCCTGGGAGTAGCGCGGGACGATCAACTCCCGCGCCAGGCCGGGGGCCGAGGCCGGGACGGTGAAGCGGTCGGGGACGTCGGAGCCCATCGCGCCCGCGCGCCAGACCGTCGGGGTGAGGCGGGTGCCCGGTCTGCGGTGGAGGGTCAGGCGCAGGCGGCAGGCGGTGAGGCGCGGGCCGGTCGCGGGGTCGTCGATCGCGAGGGTGTCCGTCCAGACGGTGCTGCGGCCGTCCTTCTGGCCGTCGACGGAGGTCCGCCTGATGTCCTGGTCACCGGCGGCCCAGCGGCCCATGACGTACCAGGGGGTCGCCGTGCCGTCGGAGTACGTGCAGGTCAGCTCGGTCTGGAGCCAGGTGCCCGGCGGGGTGTCGGCGTTCCAGGAGGCGATCACCTCGGTGGCGGGCACGGCGAACCGGTACGCCGGGGAGGTCCAGGTCGCGTACTCCCAGTCGGCGGTGGTCCCGGTGTGCGGGTCGGTGTACGGCGCGGTACCGGCCGGGTCCCCGATCACGATGCCGGCCCCCTCGGTCACGGTCACCCCGTCCGCCTCCCCCGCGCACCAGTCCCCCTGCGACGTCCACCCCCGGAAGTCGACCGTGCGCGGTGGCGGCGGGGACGCGGCGGCCGTCACGGTCGCGGCGGCGGTGACGACGGCCGCGAGGACGGTCCGGCGGGACGGCTGCTCGGCATTGCTCATGGGACGGCACCCCCGGGGATTCGGCGGACTGTCCGCCCACTATGACCCCGCGTGTCCGCACTGTCCGGCACCGACATGGGCGCGACCTAGACTGACCTCGCCCTCTCCCCTTCCCGTACGACGCACAGGACCCGCCATCCATCAGCTCGCCGCCCTCCTGCGTGACCTCCCGCCGTCCTGCGGTCCGGTGCGGCTGGTCGGGGTGGACGGGCACGCGGGGTCGGGGAAGTCGACGTTCGCCGGATGGCTGGCCGGGGAGCTGGGCGGGGCGCCGGTGCTGCGTATCGACGACGTCGCGAGCCACGAGGAGCTGTTCGGCTGGACGGAGCGGGTGCTGACGCGGGTCGTCGAGCCGTTCCGGCGAGGACAGGACGCCTCGTACGCGCCGTACGACTGGCGGGCGCGGGTCTTCGGGCCGGCCCGGGTGCTGCCCGCGGCGCCCGTGGTGCTGATCGAGGGCGTCGGGGCCGGGCGGCGGGCGCTGCGGCCGTATCTCGCGGCGGTGCTGTGGATGGAGATGGGCCACGCGAGCGCCTGGGCGCGGGGGCGGGCGCGGGACGGGGCGGAGCAGCGGGGGTTCTGGGACGGCTGGGTCGAGGCGGAGCGGGCGCATTTCGCCGAAGACCCCACACGACCTTCCGCGAATCTCCTGGTACGGCAGACAACTGAGGGGTACGAGGTGCTGCCGGGGCCCTCGGGAGCGCTTGGTCCGTACCGGGATGTCACACACGGTAGTTAAACGCCCGTGTTGTGGTGAAACGGTGAAGGGTCTTGCGGACGAATGCGCCTCACTGCTTCAACTCGGCTTGACCGAGGGGCCGTACAGGACTTACGTTCTCAATGTGCGGCATTCGAAGCCGCCCGAAGACGCGAAGCCCCCGGTTGTTCCCCCGTGATCGGGGGCTTCGTTCTGTCCTCCCCCGGTCCGTGAGTCTCTTCTCCGGCCGTGGAACGACCCCTTCCGCTCACCCAGGGTCACCGTTCCGGATGCGCCCCATCTGCTCCCACCTCGTCAAACGTCCGGTGCGGCACCCTACGGCCGACCCCTCCCACGCGGGTACGATGCCCTCGGTGCGACCTACCGGCGGATGCTCTCAACTCCGGTCTGATGCACAGCGGTTCGGCTCTGGCGGTCGGCGGGCGACGGCCCACCGGCCATCCGACGGGGGCACGGTTTGTGGGGGACGTGATGGATTTCGGCACCCGGGGCCCCGACGCCCCGGCCGACCTCGCCTGGCTGCGAGGCGTGGACGCCTACACGATGGGCGCCTATCCGCAGGCCGAGGAGGAGTTCCGCACCGCCGTGCGGATCGACCCCGGCATGGCCGACGGCTGGCTCGGGCTGCACGCGCTGCGCGTCGACACGACGACCGCGCTGCTGCGGATGTTCCGGCACCGCGACCGCTTCGGCGAACAGCGCACCCGCCACCGCCGCACCCTCAACTCCTGGTACTGGCTGGGCTGGTGGGTGCAGCCCGTGCTGGAGAGCCCGCGCGATCTGCTGCTCGCGCACGCCTCGCACTGGCTCGACGGACGCCATGTCCCCGAACTGGACCGGGCGTTGGCGGGCCTGCCGCCCGTCGACACCGACCACCAGGTGCGGTTCCTGCACGCCTGCCGGGCCTATCTGGTCAAGGACTGGGAGCAGTTGACCCGCCACACCGACCCGCTGCTCGACGATCCGCTGCTCGGCATCGAGGCGGGGCTGTTCGGCGGGATGGCCCGCGTCCGGCTCGAAATGTACGGCCAGGCCGAGCCGTTGCTGTCCACCGCGCTCATGCGCTGCCGCAGCGAACAGCCCCAGCGCAAGGAACTGCGCTACTGGCTCGCCCGCGCGCACGAGGGCACCGGGCGCTCCGCCGCCGCCCTCCCCCTCTACCGCGCCGTCCACCGCGTCGACGCCGCGTTCATGGACACGTCCGCGCGGCTCGCCGCTATCGCCGAGGGCGACGGGTACGACGACTCCGCCGACCTCGCCGCGATCACCCTCACCGGGTTCGGGCAGGACAGCGTGGACGCCGCCGACGGGTTCGATCCGCTGTTCGGCACGGAGGGGCGCGACCTGAAGCTCACCGACCCCGGTGACCTGCCGCCCGTCGTGCCGCTGCCGCCCGTCGGGGAGTCCGGGGTGCGGGAGAAGTCCGTCGCCTCCTCGCTGCCGCCCGGGCCCGCCGACCCCGTCCTACTTGAGGAAGCGCTCGCCGAACTGGAGCGCATGGTCGGGCTCGAACCCGTGAAACGGCAGGTCAAGGCGCTCTCCGCGCAGCTCAACATGGCCCGGCTGCGCGCCGGTCAGGGGCTGCCCGTCCAGCCGCCGAAACGACACTTCGTCTTCTCCGGTCCCTCCGGCACCGGCAAGACCACCGTCGCGCGCATCCTCGGGCGGGTCTTCTACGCGCTCGGGCTCCTCGGCGGCGATCACCTCGTCGAGGCCCAGCGCGCCGACCTCGTCGGGGAGTACCTCGGGCAGACCGCCGTCAAGGCCAACGAACTCATCGACTCCGCGCTCGGGGGTGTCCTCTTCGTCGACGAGGCGTACTCGCTCTCCAACTCCGGTTACGGCAAGGGGGACGCGTACGGCGACGAGGCGCTCCAGGTGCTGCTGAAGCGCGCCGAGGACAACCGGGATCACCTCGTCGTCATCCTCGCGGGGTACCCGGAGGGGATGGACCGGCTCCTCGCGGCGAACCCCGGGCTGTCGTCCCGGTTCACCTCGCGCGTCGACTTCCCCTCCTACCGGCCGCTCGAACTCACCTCCATCGGGGAGGTGCTGGCGGCGGAGAACGGGGACGTGTGGGACGAGGAGGCCCTCGACGAACTGCGCTCCATCGCCGGGCACGTCGTGGAGCAGGGGTGGATCGACGAGCTGGGCAACGGGCGGTTCCTGCGGACGCTGTACGAGAAGAGCTGCGCGTACCGGGATCTGCGGCTGTCGATGTACACGGGGGCGTTGTCGCGGGACGACCTGGCGACGCTGCGGCTGGCGGACCTGATGCAGGCGTACGGGGAAGTGCTGTCGGGGCGCGGGCCTCAGGACCCCTCGGCCATGTGAGACCCGCGCCCCGCGTCAGACGGCCAGCGCCCCTTCAGGGGCCTCCCGGTGTGCCGGGTCCGTCACCTCGCCCACCAGCATCTCCAGGACGTCCTCCAGCGCCACAAGACCCAGCACCTTCCCCGAGCCGTCCGCCACCTGGGCCAGGTGCGTGGCCGCTCGGCGCATCACCGTCAGGGCGTCGTCCAGGGGGAGTTCGGAGCGCAGGGTCGTCATCGGGCGCCACAGGTGCTGGGGGACCGCGCCTTCCGAGTCCTCCAGGTCCAGGACGTCCTTGATGTGCAGGTAGCCCATGAAGGCGCCGTTCTCGGCGGCTATCGGGAAGCGGGAGTAGCCCGTGCGGGCCGTCAGGGCGACGATCTCGCCCGGGGTGACCGCCGGGGTCACCGTCACCAGCGCCTCGCGTTTCAGGAGGACGTCCGTGATCGGGCGGGAGCCCAGCTCCAGGGCGTCTTCGAGGCGTTCGCGTTCCTCCGGGTCGAGGAGGCCCGCCTGGCCCGAGTCCTCCAGGAGGCGGTTGAGCTGCTCGCTGGTGACGACCGCCTCGACCTCGTCCTTGGGCTCGACGTGGAAGAGGCGCAGGATGCCCTGGGCGACCGCGCCGAGCGCGATCGTGACCGGCTTGCACAGGCGCGCGAACCACACCAGGCCGGGGCTCAGCCAGAGCGCCGCCTTCTCGGGGGCGGCCATCGCGAGGTTCTTCGGGACCATCTCGCCGATCACGAGGTGGAAGAAGACGACCGCCGCCAGCGCGATGACGTACCCGAGGGGGTGGATCATGCCGTGCGGGAGGTGGATCCACTCGAAGACCGGCTCCAGGAGGTGCGCGACGGTCGGTTCTGCGACCGCGCCCAGGGTCAGCGAGCAGACGGTGATCCCGAACTGGGCCGCCGCCATCATCTGGGGCAGCCGCTCAAGCCCGTACAGCACCTGCCGGGCCCGCGCCGTGCCCAGGGGTTCGATCTGGGAGCGGCGTACGGAGACGAGCGCGAACTCGGCGCCGACGAAGAAGCCGTTGGCGAGCACGAGGAGCGCGGCGAAGAGGAGTTGCAGGAGGCTCATCGGACGGCCTCCGGGGCGAGGCGGACACGACCGGAACTCATCGCGCCACCTCCACGACGACGCCCGTACGCACCACGCGCACCCGCTCGGCCCGGTAGTGGCCCACCCGGCGTACCGACAGGCGCCAGCCGGGGAGTTCCGCGCGGTCACCGACGGCGGGGATGCGGCCGAGGAGGTCGGCGACGAGGCCGGCGACCGTCTCGTACGGCCCTTCGGGGACCGTGAGGCCTATGCGCTGGAGGGTGTCGACGCGGCAGCTGCCGTCGACGTCCCAGGCGGGCCGTCCGTCCTCGGGCGGGGCAGCGGCGAGTTCGGGGGTGTCCTGGCCGTCGTGCTCGTCGCGGACCTCTCCGACGATCTCCTCGACGATGTCCTCCAGGGTGACCACCCCGGCCGTGCCGCCGTACTCGTCGACGACGACGGCGATGGGCTGCTCGCTGCGCAGCCGGGCCAGCAGGGGCTGGACGGGGAGGGTCTCGGGGACCAGGAGGGCGGGGCGGGCGATGCGGCTCGCCGGGGTGCGCAGCCGGTCGTGGACCGGCACGGCGAGCGCGTCCTTCAGGTGGGCCATGCCGACGATCTCGTCGATCTTCTCGCGGTAGACGGGGAAGCGGGACAGGCCGGTCGCGCGGGTCAGGTTGACGACGTCCTCGGCGGTGGCCGACGCCTGGAGGGCGCTGACCTTCACGCGGGGCGTCATCACGTGCTGCGCGGTCAGCTCGGCCAGGGACAGGGTGCGGACGAACAGGTCGGCCGTGTCCTGCTCCAGGGCGCCCGCCTGCGCGGAGTGCCGGGCCAGGGAGACCAGTTCACCGGGGGTGCGGGCGGAGGCCAGCTCGTCGGTGGGCTCGACGCCGAGGGCGCGCACGAGACGGTTGGCGACGGTGTTCAGGGCGGCGATCACCGGGCGGAAGAGCCGGGAGAACGCGTGCTGCGGGCCGGCGACGAACCGCGCGACCTGGAGCGGCTTGGACACCGCCCAGTTCTTCGGCACGAGTTCACCGATGACCATCTGGACGGCCGAGGCCAGCAGCATGCCCACGACGACGGCGACACCGGAGACGGCGCCCTCGGGCACACCGATCGCCGTGAACGGGCCGCCGAGGAGCTCCGCGAGGGCCGGTTCGGCGAGCATGCCGACGACGAGGGACGTGATGGTGATGCCGAGCTGGGTGCCGGAGAGCTGGAAGGAGAGCTCCTTCAGCGACTCCACGACCGTACGGGCGCGCTTGTCGCCCTCGGCGGCGGCCTTCTCGGCGTCCGGGCGCTCCACGGTGACGAGTCCGAACTCCGCGGCCACGAAGAAGCCGTTGGCCAGGATCAGGACGAACGCGGCCGTCAGGAGCAGCAGGGGGGTGGTCATGATGCCGCCGCCTCCGGGGTGAGGGGGAAGGGGGCGGCGCAGGTACTACAGGACGATCCGTCCATTGCCGGAGGGAGTCACTCCTCGGATAGCAGGTGGCCCCCGCCCGCCGGGGCGCGGTACGGCGGGGGCGGAGACGCAAGGGAAAGTCTCCGCCACCAGATTAATCAAGACAGGGGCCTCAGCGGCAGGCCCGGCGACCCGGATGTCGTCCTAGGACGTCTCGGGGTCCTGGATCGAGCGGGCGTCGGCCAGCGCGCGCAGGGCGCTCGCGTCGGTGATGGCCTGCTTCTTGTCGAAGCCCGGCTGGATGCCGAGCGCGGGCAGGCTGGTGCCGTCGCTGAGGTTCAGGAACACCCACGGGTCGCCCGGACGGAGGTTGACCTGGAGGATCTCCGCCCAGTCCAGGCGCCTGCGGGACACGATGTTGACGACGGTGACCCCGGCCTCGTCGGCGACGACGCGCACCCGGGAGAGCAGCGCGAGGACCCAGAAGACGAGGCCGCCGGTGACGATGAAGCTGAGCCGCTCCCCCGGGCCGAGCTGTTCGAGCAGCAGGGCCACGGCGGAGATGGTGAGGAAGATCATCACACCGGAGCCGAGCAGCACCGCGCGGGTGCGGCCGGGCCGGAAGGTGACGGGCAGTTCGGGCATCGTGCGGTCCCTCAGAGCCGGCAGGCGTGGATGGCCGTCGTGAGGATCGCGCGCGCGCCGATGTCGTACAGGTCGTCCATGATGCGCTGCGCCTCCTTGGTGGGGACCATCGCGCGGACGGCGACCCAGCCCTCGTTGTGCAGCGGGGAGACCGTCGGGGACTCCAGGCCGGGGGTGAGCGCGACGGCCTTCTCCAGCTGCTCGACGCGGCAGTCGTAGTCCATCATCACGTACGTCCGGGCGACCAGGACGCCCTGGAGGCGGCGCAGGAACTGCTGGACCTTCGGGTCCTCGGTGTCGGCGCCGGTACGGCGGATCACGACCGCCTCGGACTTCATGATGGGCTCGCCGAAGACCTCGAGTCCCGCGTTGCGCAGCGAGGTCCCGGTCTCGACGACGTCCGCGATGACCTCGGCGACGCCCAGCTCGATCGCGGTCTCCACGGCGCCGTCGAGGTGGACGACGGAGGCGTCGATGCCGTTGTCGGCGAAGTACTTGGCGACGATCCCCTCGTACGAGGTGGCGACCGTCTTGCCGTTCAGGTCCGCCAAGGTCGTGGCCGTGCCCGGCTTGGCGGCGAAGCGGAACGTGGAGCGGGCGAAGCCGAGCGGGAGGATGACCTCGGCGCTCGCGCCCGAGTCGACGAGGAGGTCCTCGCCGGTGAGGCCGATGTCGAGGCGGCCGGAGGAGACGTAGATCGCGATGTCGCGGGGGCGGAGGTAGAACAGCTCCACCTCGTTGACCGGGTCGACGACCCGCAGCTCCTTCGACTCGCGGCGCTGCTGGTAGCCGGCCTCATGCAGCATGTCCGCCGCAGGGCCGGAGAGGGAACCCTTGTTGGGGACGGCGATGCGCAGCATGAGGTCGGCTTCCTTCTGTGTGAGCGGATTGTCGGAAAGCGGGTTTCTACAGGTGGCTGTAGACGTCGTCCAGCGAGATTCCGCGGGCGACCATCATCACCTGGACGTGGTAGAGGAGTTGTGAGATCTCCTCGGCCGCCGCGTCCTTGCTCTCGTACTCGGCTGCCATCCAGACCTCGGCGGCCTCTTCGACGACCTTCTTGCCGATGGCGTGGACGCCCTTGCCGACGAGTTCGGCGGTGCGGGAGGTGGCGGGGTCGCCGGTGGCGGCCTTCTGCTGGAGCTCGGTGAACAGCTCCTCGAACGTCTTCTTGGACATGGTGAGGTCACTCTAGCCCGATGCTCTTTCGGCTCAGTGCCACGGTTCGGATACTGAGCGCAGGACGGCCGCCGTCGCGAGCGCCGCGGTCACCGCCTCGTGGCCCTTGTCCTCGTTCGAGCCCTCGATGCCGGCCCGGTCCAGGGCCTGGTCCTCGGTGTCGCAGGTGAGCAGGCCGAAGCCGACGGGGACGCCGGTCTCCACGGAGACCTGGGCGAGGCCCTGGGTGACGCCCTGGCAGACGTACTCGAAGTGGGGGGTGCCGCCGCGGATGACGACGCCGAGCGCCACGATCGCGTCGTAGCCGCGGCCCGCGAGGACCTTCGCCGCGACGGGGAGTTCCCAGCTGCCCGGGACCCGGATCAGGGTCGGCTCGTCGATGCCGAGGTCGCGCAGGGCGCGCAGGGCGCCGTCCACCAGGCCGTCCATCACCTTCTCGTGCCACTGCGCCGCGACGACGGCGACCCTCAGGTCACCCACATTGCGTACGGACAGCTCCGGTGCGCCCTTGCCGCTCACTTCTCTCCTCCGGTCGTTCCCTGGTCGCCGCCGGCCGCTTCCAGCCAGGGCAGGTCGTGTCCCATCCGGTCCCGCTTCGCGCGCAGGTACCGGATGTTGTGCTCGCCGGCCTGCACGGGGGCCGGTTCCCGGCCGCTCACGGTCAGGCCGTACCGGGCCAGCGCGGCGGTCTTCTCGGGGTTGTTGGTCATCAGGCGTACGGTGCGCACGCCGAGGTCGGCGAGGATGCGCGCGCCGGCGCCGTAGTCCCGGGCGTCGGCGGGCAGCCCGAGCTCCAGGTTGGCGTCCAGGGTGTCGTGGCCCTGCTCCTGCAACTCGTACGCCCGCAGCTTGGGCAGCAGGCCGATCCCGCGCCCCTCGTGCCCGCGCAGGTACACGACGACTCCCCGGCCCTCGTCCCGGACGCGCTTCAGCGACGCCTCCAGCTGGGGCCCGCAGTCGCAGCGCCGCGAGCCGAAGACGTCACCGGTGAGGCACTCCGAGTGGAGGCGGACCAGTACGTCGTGGCCGTCGCCGATCTCGCCGTGCACGAGGGCGATGTGCTCGATGCCGTCGGCGGCCCGGTAGCCGTACGCGGTGAAGGTGCCGTGGGGGGTGGGGAGGGGGGTTTCGGCCTCGCGGTGGACGAGGGGGGTCTCTACGGCGGGGGTCTCTGCGACGGGGGTCGCGGCGCGGGCGTCCAGCTCGCCGGAGCCGACCCTCGTGAGGTCGGCGCGCTCGGCGAGTTCGCGCTGCCCGCGGTACTCGACCAGGTCCTCGATGGAGATGATCGTCAGCCCGTGCTTGCGGGCGAACGGGATCAGCTCGGGGAGCCGGAGCATCCGGCCGTCCTCCCCGGCGATCTCGACGATCGCCCCGGCCGGCCGCAGCCCCGCGAGGCGGGCGAGGTCGACGGCGGCCTCGGTGTGCCCGTTGCGGACGAGTACGCCACCGGGGCGGGCGCGCAGGGGGAAGACGTGGCCGGGGCGGACGAAGTCGTCGGCGTGGACGGAGTCGCCCGGCTGAACCGGGCGGTTCGCCTGAGCCGCGCCACCGGCCTCGGTCGATCCGCCCGCCCCCTCCGCCAGCAGCCGGATCGTCGTCGCCCGGTCCGCCGCCGAGATCCCGGTCGTGACGCCGTGCGCGGCGGACGCGTCGACCGAGACCGTGAAGGCCGTCGTCATCGACTCCGTGTTGTCCGCGACCATCTGGGGCAGCGCCAGCCGGTCCAGGTCGGGGCCCTCCATGGGGGCGCAGATCAGGCCCCGGCACTCGCTCATCATGAACGCGACGATCTCGGGGGTGATCTTCTCCGCGGCGACGACCAGGTCGCCCTCGTTCTCGCGGTTCTCGTCGTCGACGACGACGATGGGCCGGCCGGCGGCGATGTCGGCGACGGCCTGGGCGACGGGGTCGAGGGTGAGGTCGTCGGTGTCGGTGTCGTAGAGGACGGTTGCCGTGCTCATGCGGGGACTCCTTCCAGAGCGGTCCGGCGTGAGCGCAGCCACCAGTCGCGCATCCCCCACAGGACGAGGACGCCGTAGATGACGTAGACGAAGCCGGAGAAGGCGTAGCCGTTGGCGAAGTTGAGGGGGACGCCGACGGCGTCGACCAGGAGCCAGGCGATCCAGAACTCGACCATGGCCTTGGCCTGCGCGTACATGGCGACGATCGTGCCGACGAAGATGTACGCGTCCGGCCAGGGGTCCCAGGAGAGGCTGGGGTACGCCTTGAAGAGGAGGGCGACGGCGACCGTGCCGGCGGCGCCCGCGGCGATCATCGCGCCGCGCTCGTGCCACGTGGCGAACCGGGGGACGATCCCGGTGCGCGTGCGGTCGCGGCTCCACTGCCACCAGCCGTACAGCGCGACCACCATGACGATGACCTGCTTGCCCGCGCTGCCCGCGAGATGCCCGTAGAAGGCGATGAACAGGACGAGCCCGGAGAGGAACTGCACCGACCAGGTCGCCAGCGAGCGGCGCCAGCCGAGCGCGAGGGTGATGAGGCCGAGGATGTTGCCGATCATGTCCGACCAGATGATGTGCTGGTCGAACAGGACGAACGCCTCGGAGTTCAGCCAGTTCACTCCGCCGCTCCCGGGACCCGGTCGCCCATCAGGCGCTCGACGTACTTCGCGACGACGTCCACTTCGAGGTTGACCGGCTCGCCGGGCTGCTTGCGCCCGAGCGTGGTCAGGTCGAGGGTCGTCGGGATCAGGCTGACGGTGAAGTGGTCCGGGGCCGCTTCGACGACCGTGAGGCTGATGCCGTCGACCGTGATCGAGCCCTTCTCGACGACGTACCGCGAGAGGTCGGCGGGCAGCGAGATCTTGACGATCTCCCAGTTCTCGGACGGCGTACGGGCCAGGATCTCGCCGGTGCCGTCGACGTGGCCCTGCACGATGTGCCCGCCGAGCCGCGCGCCGAGGGCCATCGGGCGCTCCAGGTTGACGCGGGAGCCGACGGTCAGCGCGCCGAGGCTGGAGCGGTCGAGGGTCTCGGCCATCACGTCGGCGGTGAACTCGTCGCCCTCGTGCTCGACGACCGTGAGACAGACCCCGTTCACGGCGATGGAGTCGCCGTGCTTCGCGCCGTCGGTGACGACAGGGCCGCGCAGCCTGAACCGGGACGCGTCGCCGAGGGTCTCGACGGCGGTGACCTCACCCAGTTCTTCAACGATTCCGGTGAACACTTCCCGGGTCCTCCTGCCACGATCGGGCACGGACTCCGGGGCCTGTCGAGAGACGACAGAGAACACGGGCGCAAGCACACAGGGGGACGCCGGACACACGTACGCGCTCGTCCTCGGACGAGCGCACGTACGGCGGCGCACCAGAGGTGCGTGAACCCGCCGCGCACTGCCTCCCATCCGGACTTTAACCGTCGGTCCAGGAATTCCACCTGGTCAACCGATCACTGGAAGCGATCGGGTCGCGGACTGTAACCGCCGGTTCGGACTTTCACCGACCCCGGAGTGCGCTGCTTTAGGTACACGGTCAGTGTGCCACGGCGGACGGTCGTCCATACGGGTGAAGCATGTGGGGTGGCTCACAGGCAGCGGTCCGGCACGCTGGGTATGGATCGCCCTCTCGAAGGAGTTGAACCATGTCCACGATTCTGGTGACCGGCGGGACGGGAACCCTGGGGCGGCCCGTCGTCGAACGCCTGCGGGCGGGGGGTCACGAGGTCCGGGCACTGAGCCGTCGCGGGCCGGAGTACGCCGTCGGCCTGACCGTCGGCGGGCCCGCTCTGCGTACGGCGCTGGCGGGCGTCGACACGGTCGTGCACTGCGCGACTTCGCCCCGCGGGGGTGACGAGAAGGCCGCCCGCCATCTCATCGGGGCAGCGCGCGAGGCCGGGGTGGGGCATCTCGTGTTCATCTCGATCGTGGGGGTCGACCGGGTGCCGCTCGGCTACTACCGGGCCAAACTCGCCGTCGAACACCTGGTGGAGGAGTCGGGCATGGGCTGGACGGTCCTGCGGGCGACCCAGTTCCACGACCTCGTCGCCCACGTGCTGGGCACGCTCGCCAAGTCCCCCCTGCTGCCGGTCCCCGCCGGAGTGAGCGACCAGCCCATCGAGGTCACCGAAGTCGCCGAACGCCTCGCGGAGTTGGCCTCGACCGAGCCCCAGGGACGAGTCCCGGACATGGGCGGCCCCGAGATCCGGACGTTCGACTCCCTCGCCCGGTCGTACCTCAAGGCCCGGGGCGGAAAACGCCGGCTGCTCCGGGTCCCCCTGTGGGGCACGACGTACCGCGCGTTCCGCGCGGGCGGGCATCTGACGCCGGGGAACGCGGTGGGGAAGCGGACGTTCGAGGAGTACTTGGCGGGTGGGTAGGGCGGGGGGCGGGAGGGGCTTGGCGCCGCATACGGGTGCTGATGCCGTACGCCGATGTCTGGAGCCGTCCGCGGGCGTCCCCGGCCCCCTACGAGGCCCCGAACAGCTCGTCCTGCGCGGCTTCCCGAGCGGTCAGCAGGGCCCCGCGCAACACGGCCCCGCCGCCCAACGCGCTGGCCCTGACCTCGGTGGCCAACGGCGCCATCCGCCTGATCCGCGCCTCGACCTTGCCGGCGAGGGGGTCCCCGCCGGCCTGCCCGACCTCGCCGCCGAGGACGACGCATCCCGGGTCGAGGACGGCTACGACGGAGGCGACACCGAGGGCGAGACGGTCGGCGAGGGCGTCGAGGAAGAGGGCGGCGGGGGGATCGGGGAGGGGCGGGACGGCGGCAGCCTCCTCGACGGGGACACCAGC
This sequence comes from Streptomyces niveiscabiei, assembly GCF_033794345.1. Taxonomy (NCBI): domain Bacteria; kingdom Bacillati; phylum Actinomycetota; class Actinomycetes; order Kitasatosporales; family Streptomycetaceae; genus Streptomyces; species Streptomyces niveiscabiei. The sequence goes on along the minus strand of NZ_JARAYJ010000005.1, from coordinate 326,038 downwards.
ACGAAGTTCGACAGCGGCAGTGGGTGTCGGCAGTGCCGTGCTCCCGGACCCGGCGTCCCCGGCACCCGCCGTGCCCGTACCGTCGGCGGTTTCTCCCCCGGCGGTGTTCTCGGCCGGCGTCCCCGCCCCGCCCCCGGAAGCCGTCCCGGCGTCGTCGGCCCGGGCCTCCGCCCGGGTCACCGCGTCGGCCGCTCCCCGCACCACCTCCGCGGCCCCCTCCCCCGGCACCCCGAACTCCCGCGCCAGCCGCTCGACCGCCCACCCCCCAGCGACGGAGTGGAACCCGCCCTCGCAGTCCGTGGCCGACGGCAGCCCCACCCCGGGCACCGGCAGGAACCCGATCTCGCCGGTGCCGCCGGAGGCGCCCCGGCGCAGGGTCCCGTCGAGGACCACCGCGGCGCCGACTCCCTGTCCGAGCCAGAGCAGGACGAACGTGTCGCGGTCCTGGGCCGCTCCTTCCCCTCGCTCGGCCAGCGCCGCGAGGTTCGTCTCGTTCTCGACGAGTACGCGGGCTGAGGGGAAACGTTCCTGGAGAACCGCCACAAGACGCCGGTGCCAGGTGGGGAGCCCGTTGGAGTCGCGGAGGTCTCCGGTGGCCGGCTCGATCAGCCCCGGCGCTCCGATGCAGACCGTGTGGAGCGTGTCGGCCCCCGCCTCTTTCGCGGCCCGCTCGACGAGGCTGACCGCCTGGTCGAGGGCGAGGTCCGCGGCGAGGTCCCCGGCGATCGGGACGGCCGCCTCCGCGAGCACGCGCCCCACGAGGTCGGAGACGATGACGGCGACCCCGTCGGTGCGTACGTCGAGCGCGGCCAGCGAGGCCCGGCTCGCGACGATCCCGTACAGCTTCGCGTTGGGCCCCCGCCGGTGCGCGCCGGTCTCACCGACGACCTCGATCAGCCCCGCGGCCGTGAGGCGTTCCGCGAGGTCCGCGACCGTCGGCCGGGAGAGCCCCGTGAGCTGCTTCAACTGCCCTGCCGTCAGCGGACCTTCGCGCTGGAGCAGGCGCAGGGCGAGCCGGTCGTTGATGGCTCGGGCCGTGCTCGGTGATGCGGGCATGGCGGGATCCTCCCATGGCCGGGACCGTCTCGGACCGCAGGCGCCCTCTATTTATCAGGAAGGGTCCCTGATAGTTTTCCGCGCGGCAGGGAACAGCGGCTCGACCGAGGGGTGGGCATGGGGACGGACGTACGCCGGGGCCGGTACGCGATCTCGGCGGTGTTCGCCGTGCACGGCGGGGTGACGGGGTCGTTCGCGACCCGCGTCCCGTGGATCCAGGACCACGCGGGCCTCGGCGCGGGCCAGCTGGGCTTCGCGCTGGCGTTCACCGCGTTCGGCGCGGCCTGCGCGATGCCGCTGGCGGGCTGGGTCACGCACCACCTGGGCACGCGGACGGCGCTGCGGACACTGCTCGCGCTGTGGACGCTCTCCCTGGTCCTGCCGTCGCTGGCGCCGAACGTGCTGACCCTGTGCCTGGCGATGTTCGCGTACGGCGCGACCTCGGGGATGGCGGACGTCGCGATGAACGCGATGGGCGTGGAGATCGAGCACCGGCTCGGTAAGTCGGTCATGTCGGGTCTGCACGGCATGTGGAGCGTGGGCACGCTGATCGGCTCGGGCGCGGGCACGCTCGCCGCGCACCTCGGCGCGGACGCGCGTATCCATCACGCGCTGGCCGCGCTGATCCTGACGGCCCTGGGCCTGGCCGCCTGCCACTGGGTCCTGGACCTGCGGCCGACGCAGGGCGAAGAGGCGCCGCCCCGTTTCACGCTGCCGCCGCGCTCGGCGCTGCTGATCGGCGCGGTCGGCTTCTGCGCGGTGTTCGCGGAGGGCGCCAGCATGGACTGGTCGGCGGTGTACCTGGAGGACCGGCTGACGGCGTCGGCGGGGCTCGCGGCGGCCTGCACGACCGGTTTCATGCTGACGATGGCGATCGCGAGGCTGGCCGGGGACGCGGTGGTGAACCGGTTCGGGGTGGTGCGGACCGTGCGCGCCGGCGGGGGGCTCGCCGTGGCGGGCGGCGCGCTGGTCGTCGTCGCGGACCACCCGGCCGTGGCGATGGCCGGGTTCGGGCTGACGGGGTTCGGCATCGCCGTCGTCGTACCGCTGTGCTTCGCGGCGGCGGGGCACGCGGGGCCGAATCCCAGTCAGGCGATCGCGGGCGTGGCGACGATCACGTACACGTCGGGGCTGATCGCGCCGAGCCTGATCGGCGGGGTGGCGCACGCGAGCAGCCTGACCGTGTCGTTCGGGCTGGTCACGGCCCTGTCGTGCGGGCTGCTGCTCTTCGCGGGCGTGCTGCGCGGGGCCGAACGCGCGAAGGCCGATCCTGAGGCCGCAGCGGTGCCGGACCCGCGTCCCTGACATCCGGTGTCCCTCGTTCCGGGGAAGCCCGCCCGTCCGCGCCCCGAACCCCTGCCGGGCCTGTCACCCTTCCTCCATGCCGGAGTTGGAGCGCTACACGTCGTCCGCCGTAGACGCGGTGATCGCCCGGATGCGGGCCCTGGGCGCGGAGTTGCCCGCGCGGGACGGGGTCGCCGTGTTCAACGGGGTCTATCTGGCCGTCACCGAGGAGGTGGACCGGCGCATCGACACGGGCCGCTTCCCGGACCCCCTGGCGGCGGTCACCCTGGACGTGCGGTTCGCGCTGCGGTACCTGGACGCCGTCGACGCGGACCTGAACGACCGCCGTACGCCCGCCTGTTGGCGTCCGCTGTTCCAGATGCGGCGGCATCCGGGGGTCCGGCCGCTCCAGTTCGCGCTGGCCGGGATCAACGCGCACATCGGGCACGACCTGGCGCTGGCCGTCGTGGACGCGTGCCGTGAACTCGGCTGCGAACCGGCCGAGCTGGAGGACGAGTTCGACCAGGTGGGGGACATTCTCGTCACGCTGGAGGAGCGGATCAGGGAGGAGCTGATGCCGGGTCCCGATCTGCTCCAGCTCGCCGACCCGCTCACGCACCTGCTGGGCTCGTGGAGCCTGGAGCGGGCCCGGGCGGCGACCTGGTCGACGGCCCGTGCGCTGTGGGCGCTGCGCCGGTTCCCCGACCTCACCGAGGAGTTCGAGGAGCGGCTGGACGCGGCGGTGGGGTTCGCGGGGCGGATGCTGCTGACGCCGCTGCCTAACTAGGTTCAGTCCTCCGGGAGTTCGACCGGCGCGATCTCGTCGTACACGTCCCCCGGGCCGGGGTTGCCCGGGTCGGTCTGCCCGCCGAAGTGGTGCATCACGCCCCACACCGCGTTCAGCGCGGTCTGCACGGCGCCCTCCGCCCACCCGGCGGTCCACGAGATGTCGTCCCCGGCGAGGAACAGGCCGCGCCGGTCGGCGGGGAGCCGGTCCTGCATGAAGTGGGTGAACAGGCGGCGCTGGTAGCGGTAGTGGCCGGGCAGGTTGGCCTTGAACGCGCCCATGAAATAGGGCTCGTTCTCCCAGGACACGGTCACCGGGCTGCCGATGACGTGGCGCCGGATGTCGACGCCCGGATAGATCTCGCCGAGCGACTTCAGCATGACCTCCATCCGCTCGTTCGCGGACAGCGGCAGCCACTTGAGGCTGTCGTCGCACCACGTGTACGACAGGCAGATCACGGCCGGCTTGTCGGGCCCGTCGTCGAGGAGGTACGTCCCGCGCGTCATCCGGTCGGTGAGGGTCATCGACATGACGTCCCGCCCGGTCGCCGGGTCCTTGTCGAGCCAGAACGGGCGGTCGACGGGGACGAACAGCTTGGAGCTCTCCATGTAGTGGGTGCGCTCGATGGCCGTCCAGTGGTCGACGGGGAAGAGGTCGTCGTCGCACACGACCTTGGACAGCAGCATCCAGGACTGCGCGGTGAACACGGCCGCGCGGTACGTGCGGATCTCGCCGTCGGCGTCGGTGACGGTGATCCGGTTCCCGGCGGTGCGGTGCAGCCGGGTGACGGCGGGCCGGGGTTCGCCCTGCGCGTGCAGCGACTTGAGGGACGTGCCGTACGGCCAGTGGACGAGCTTCGCGGGCTCCGACTCCCAGAGCCTGAGCGGGAGTTGCTGCGAGCCGCCGACGATCCCCCGGTGATGGTCGTCCGCCTCCGTGTAGACGACCCGGAGGATCTCCAGGATGGAGTTCGGGAAGTCGGTGTCCCAGCCGCCCGTGCCGAAGCCGACCTGGCCGAAGATCTCGCGGTGCCTGAACGACCTGAACGCCTCGGAGGCGCACAGGAATCCGTAGAACGTCTGGTTGTCGAGCCGCTCGACGAGCCGCCCCCAGATCTCCCGGATCCTCGGTACGTCCCGCTCGCGCAGCGCCCGGTTCATGTCCGCGAACTCGGCGCCTTCCTCAAGGCATGTGGCCCACGCCTCGGCCACGTCCCGGTACACCTGCGGGAGATCCTCGATCGTCTCCGCGTAGTGGGACTCGCCCTTGAGGTCGACGACCGTCGAAGGGGTGGCCTCCGCGAGGGGGTTGGGGAAGGGGCGGGTCTCCAGGCCGACCAGGTCGATGTAGTGCTGGAGGGCCGTGGAGGACGGCGGGAAGCGCATCGCGCCCATCTCGGCGGTCAGCGAGGGGTCGCAGCCCTCGAAGCCGACGGTCCGCAGCCGCCCGCCGATCCGGTCGGCCTCGTACACGACCGGCTTGAGCCCCATCCGCATCAGCTCGTACGCGGCGACGATCCCCGACAACCCGCCCCCGATGACGGCGACTTCGGCGCCGTGCTCGGTCGCCGGTATCTGTCCGAGGCCCGCCGGATGCGCGAGGAAGTCGTCGTAGGCGTACGGGAAGTCCGGCCCGAACATCGTGATCGGCGGCTGCTGCGCGTCGGCGTGCTCTACGGCGTTGGGCACCATGGACGTCATGGGGGTACGGACTCCTTGCGGTTCTACGGGTGTTCAGGGGCGCGCGAGGGAGCCGTACAGGCCCGGGCGGCGGTCGGCTAGATAGGGGTTGGCCGCGCGGGAGGCGGCCAGGAACGCGGGGTCGGCGTCCGCGAGGAGCAGTTCCTCGGCGCGGCCGGCCCGGGCGCGGGCGACTCCGTCGGGGCCGGCCAGCACGGAGAGGCCGACGAAGTCGAACTCCCCTTCCGCGCCGACCCTGTTGACGTACGCCACGTACATCTGGCTCTCGAACGCCCGGACCGGGATCATCGCCTCCGCGACGAACTGGAAGGGGTGCATCTGGGCCGTCGGCACGATCAGCAGGTCGGTGCCGGCGAGGGCGTGCGCGCGGACGTTCTCCGGGAACTCGACGTCGTAGCAGATCATCAGGCCGACGGTCAGCCCGCCCAACTCCACCTGGACGACGGGCTGTTCACCGGGTGTGAAGTGGTCGTGCTCGAAGCGGCCGAAGAGGTGGGTCTTGCGGTAGTTGGCGAGCCGGTCGCCGCTCGCCGAGATCACCTGGGCCGCGTTGAAGACGCTCTCGCCGGCCCGCTCGGGGTAGCCGTACGCGATCGTGAGGCCGTGCCGTGCGGCCAGGTCCGCGACCGCGTCCGCGGAGTCGCCGTCCGCCGGTTCCGCGAGGCCCTCGACGTCGACCGCGTACCCCGTCAGGAACAGCTCCGGTGCCACCAGCAGCTCCGCGCCCGCCTCGGCCGCCCGCCCGGCCGCCTCGCCGAGCGCCTTGAGGTTCCCCTCGACCGCGCCGGGGCGTCCGGAGCTCTGGAGCAGGGCGATGCGCATACGTGTCCTCACCTGGGCGGAAGGGGGGTGTCGGGGGCCAGATAGACGGTACGGTCGGCCGGGCCGGGCGGACAATAGGCACCCATTGCACACAGGCGAGCGATTCGTTGCGCGATGCGGGCAGACCCCGGCGATTCGTTGCGTGTGCCTCTTACGCGGGCGCGCGCCTCAGCAGCGGCGACAGCACCAGCACCGACTTGGTGCGCTCCACGAACGGCTCCCCCGCGATGCGCTCCAGCACCCGCTCGAAGTGCCGCATGTCGGAGGCGAAGACCTGGGCGATGGCGTCGGCGTCCCCGGTGACGGTCGACGCGGCGACGACCTCCTGATACCGCTCAAGACCCCGCCGGATGGTCTCCGGCGAGGTGTTCCTGCGGCAGTGGATCTCGACGAACCCCTCGGTCTCCCACCCGAGCGCCACCGGATCGACCCGCACGGTGAACCCGGCGATGGCCCCGCTCTCCCGCAGCCGGTCCACCCTGCGCTTCACGGCGGGCGCGGACAGCCCGACGAGCTGCCCGATGTCGGCATAGGACCGCCGGGCGTCTTCGGCGAGGGCGTGCACGATACGTTCGTCCAGGTCGTTCAACACATACGGCAGTAGACCACGCGCTCAGCGGCTCAGCTCCCGCGTGAGGAACCGGCACGGATCGACGTGCTCGTGCCGGACGCCCCGCGGGTCGACCTCGGTCCAGCGGTCGACGTACCGCACGCCGGGCCGGTACCCGAGGCGCGCGTACAGCGCCGCCGCACGCGGGTTGCGGTCGTCCACGCCGAGCCCCATGACCTCGACGCCCCGGTCGAGCGCGAGTTCCTCGGCGGCCCGGATCAGCGCCGTACCGATGCCCTGCGAGCGCAGGTTCTCGGGCCACACGAACAGGGCGTTGATCTCGGGGCAGCCGGGGTGGGCGGCCTGGACCTCGGGGGCCTCGCAGCCGGTCCAGAGGACATCCGCGTGGCCGACGGGACGGCCGTCGAGCCACGGGATCAGATAGGTGCTGCCGCCCGCCTCCTGGCGGGCGAAGCGCAGGGGGTGGCTGCCGTCGACGCTGGCCGACGGCATGACACGCTCCAGCGTGACGAGGTCCTTGCGGCGGCAGGCCAAGATCTCCATGGGGACGACGCTAGAACGCGCCGCCCCCGGTCCGCCTCCCCTTTGCCGAAGTCCCTAGCTCCAGCTGGCGTGCAGCGGCTTGCCCTCGGCGTACCCGGCAGCGCTCTGGATGCCGACGACCGCCTTCTCCTCGAACTCGGCGAGGGAACCGGCGCCCGCGTAGGTGCAGGACGAGCGCACCCCGGCGATGACGGAGTCGATCAGGTCCTCCACGCCGGGCCGGGCCGGGTCGAGGAACATGCGGGACGTCGAGATGCCCTCCTCGAACAGCGCCTTGCGGGCGCGGTCGTACGCGGACTCCTCGGACGTGCGGTTGCGGACCGCGCGGGCCGACGCCATGCCGAAGGACTCCTTGTACAGGCGCCCGTTCGCGTCCTGCTGGAGGTCGCCCGGCGACTCGTACGTCCCGGCGAACCAGGAGCCGATCATCACGTTGGACGCGCCGGCCGCGAGGGCCATCGCGACGTCGCGCGGGTGGCGGACACCGCCGTCGGCCCAGACGTGCTTGCCGTGCTTGCGGGCCTCGGCCGCGCACTCCAGGACGGCGGAGAACTGGGGGCGTCCGACGCCGGTCATCATGCGGGTCGTGCACATCGCGCCGGGACCGACGCCGACCTTGATGATGTCCGCGCCGGCCTCGATCAGGTCCCGTACGCCCTCGGCGGAGACGATGTTGCCGGCGACGATCGGCACCCGGGGGTCCAGGGCGCGGACCGTGCGGATCGCGCTGATCATCGACTCCTGGTGGCCGTGGGCCGTGTCGATGACGAGCGTGTCGACGCCCGCGTCGAGGAGCTGCTTGGCCTTGCCGGCGACGTCCCCGTTGATGCCGACGGCGGCGGCGATGCGCAGCTTGCCGTCGGCGTCCACGGCCGGCGTGTAGAGGGTCGCCCGCAGCGCGCCCTTGCGGGTGAGGATGCCGGCGAGCTTGCCGTCCTTGTCGACGGCCGGCGCGTACCGCCGGTTCGCCCCGTCGAGGGTCGTGAACGCCTCGCGCGGGTCGATGTCCGCGTCGAGGAGCAGCAGGTCACGGGACATGACCTCGCCGAGCTGCGTGAACCGGTCGACGCCGGTGAGGTCCTGGTCGGTGACGACGCCGACGGGACGGCGCTCCTCGTCGACGACGACACCGGCGTTGTGCGCGCGCTTCGGGAGCAGCGCGAGGGCGTCGGCGACGGTCTGCTGGGGCGACAGCACGATCGGCGTGTCGAGGACGTGGTGGCGGCTCTTGACCCAGGAGACGACGTCCGTGACGACGTCGATCGGGATGTCCTGCGGGATGACGACGAGCCCGCCGCGCCGGGCCACCGTCTCGGCCATCCGGCGCCCCGCGATCGCGGTCATGTTGGCGACGACCAGGGGGATCGTCGTACCCGTCCCGTCCGGCGAGCGCAGGTCCACCGCCTGGCGGGAGCCGACCGCGCTGCGGCTCGGGACCATGAAGACGTCGTCGTAGGTGAGGTCGTACGCGGGCTTGATGTCATGGAGAAAACGCACGTACTTGATTCTCCCACGCGGAGGGCCGATGGCACTCCGGGAGAAACGTCCAGGCTGTGCGGGGACGTCCTGGAGCTTCCTACAGGGCGAGCAGGACGGGTACCCGCGCCTCCTCGAAGATCTCCAGCGCGATCTCCCACTCGTCGGGCCTGGCCTTGGCGTACGGCCGCCAGTCGCGGACGACGACGCGCCGCTCCTCCTGGTCGCGCAGGACGTCGGTGAGCGCGTCCCAGTTGCGGCCGAACCAGTCGGGCAGGCGCAGGCCCTCGGCGAACCGGTCCATCAGTCCGGCCTTGTCCGTGACGCCGTCGAGGTCGATCACGATGTCGGTCATCTCAGTACCGTCCGGAACGAGTCGTAGTGATCATCGGTGTAGTAGATCTCGCCGCCCTGGCCGGTGACAATGCGCCGGGCGCCCCGGTCGCGCGAGCCGGGGGTCTTCACGGTGTACTCGTGGTAGTAGCCGCGCTTCTCTTTCGGCAGCCGTCCCTCGAAGTTCCCGAAGACGACGCCGTCGCGGGAGTAGGGGTAGGGGCCGCCCTTGTCGATGAGGGCGAGGGTGGTGCGGGCCTCGGCGGGGAGGTCGGCGGCCTTGACGGTGGCGAGGCCGTTGGCAGAGCTGGTCTCGGCGCTCGTACGGGACCGATCATTCGTACGATGGTCCGACGAGCATCCGGCGACACCCCCGGCCAGGACCAGCACACACAGAAGCACCCGGGAGACGAACCGCAGCAGCATGCCGTCGATGCTGCCACGGCCGTCCCCGCGCGGCCTTCCGTCAGACCCCGTCCGGGTCGGACCGGTTCAGCGCCGGCTTGGGCGTGGGCCCCGCGGTCATCAGATAGTCCGCCGCCGAGGTGTCCGTGACGAGGCTCGTCACCAGCCCCGACCTGAGCACCGCGTCGATCGCCGCCGCCTTGCGCTGCCCGCCCGCGATGGCGACGACCTCGGGGATACGGCGCAGCTGGTCGGCCTTGACGGTGATGCACCGCTCGCCGAGGTCCCGGCCCACCCGGCGCCCCTCGCTGTCGAAGAGGTGCGCGGACATCTCGGCCGCGACGCCGAGGGAGGAGTAGTGGGCCCGCTCCTCGTCCGTCAGCATGTCGTGGACCGTGGAGACGCCCGGCTCCCAGGAGCCGATGGAGACGCAGGCGACCGTGACCTTGTCGAAGTACTCGAAGGCCCGCGCGATCCCGGTCTGGCTGCGCAGCGCGGCGGCGGTGGCCGCGTCCGGCAGCAGCATGGGCGCGTAGATGGGGTGGGCGTCGCCGCCGGACACCTGAGCCGCCCGGCGGACCGCCTCGACCGAGCCGCGCTCGGCCGTGCCCGCGTCGTACACCCCCGTCAGCTGCACCACCGTGCAGGGCGGCAGCCGGTCGAGGGCCGCGGCCATGTTGATGGTGGAGCGGCCCCAGGCCAGGCCCAGGACGTCGCCCTCGTCGACGAGCTCGCCGAGCAGGTCGGCGGCGACCTCGCCCAGGTTCTCGGGGTCGGGGGAGTCCTCGGCGTCCGCCGGGGACTCGACCACGACCGCGTGCCTCAGGCCGTAGCGGGCGCGCAGCGCGTCGGAGCGCTCGGCGTCCAGCTCGGCCGGTACCCGGATCTCGATGCGTACGAGATCCCGTTCGAGAGCGGTCTCCAGGACCCGGGCCACCTTGAAGCGGCTGACGCCGAACTCCTCGGCGATCTGGATCTTGGACTTGCCCTCCAGGTAGAAGCGGCGGGCCATGGCCGCCGCCTGCACCAGCTCCGCGGGTCCCATCCGCATGGCCGACCGGCCCGCCGACATACCCGACACGGCGATCTCCTCACTGCTGTTTCACACTCTGGATTCGCCGTTCATCCTCGCAGATCCGGCGGTCTTGATCAGCCCTGAACGGCTCTGTTGCAGGGTTCGTTCACTTGCCCGTGGCCCGGTGGTCGCATGCCGCCTCGGCCTGGGCCCGCAGTCCGCGCACGGCCGCTGCCGGGTCCTCGGCGCCGTACACCGCCGAACCGGCGACGAAGACGTCCGCGCCCGCCTCGGCGCAGCGTTCGATCGTGCTCGCGGAGACGCCGCCGTCGACCTGGAGCCACAGCTGGAGGCCGTGCTTGTCGATGAGCTGCCGGGTGCGGCGGATCTTCGGCAGCATGATGTCGAGGAACGCCTGGCCGCCGAAGCCCGGCTCGACGGTCATGATCAGCAGCATGTCGAGCTCGGGGAGGAGGTCCTCGTACGGCTCGATGGGCGTCGCCGGCTTCAGGGCCATCGACGCGCGCCCGCCCTCGGCGCGGATCTCGCGGGCCAGGCGGACGGGGGCGGCGGCGGCCTCCACGTGGAAGGTGACCGAGGAGGCGCCGGCCTCGATGTACCGCGGGGCCCAGCGGTCCGGGTCCTCGATCATCAGGTGGCAGTCCAGCGGGGTGTCCGTCGCCTTCGCCAGGGACTCCACGATCGGGACGCCGAGGGTGAGGTTGGGGACGAAGTGGTTGTCCATGACGTCGACGTGGAGCCAGTCGGCTCCCTCGACGGCCTTGGCCTCGTCCGCCAGGCGGGCGAAGTCGGCGGAGAGGATGCTGGGGTTGATCTGCACGGCCATGGGGCTAGCCTCCCACGACCGGGCGGGGTGGTGAGCACCGGTGGGGGAGGCGGGACAACATTTGGTGCGATGATCTTATTTAATCGCCCTTTACCTTCCAGGGGTGCCCGTCGGCGCTTGTGCGATCATCCGACCCGGCGGATCAGCGCGAGGTACATCGCGTCCGTCCCGTGCACATGCGGCCACAGCTGTACGTCGGGACCCTCCCCCAACCCCGGCACACCCGGCAGCAGGGGGCGCGCGTCGATCAGGTCCGTCGCCGGGAACTGCTTCAGCACGTCGGCGACGACCGCCCGCGTCTCCGCGAGGTGCGGCGAGCAGGTCGCGTACCCGACGACTCCGCCGACCCGCACCGACTCCAGCGCGGTCCTCAGCAGGTCCCGCTGCAAGGGCGCGAACCCTTCGAGGTCCTCGGGGCGACGCCGCCAGCGGGCCTCCGGGCGGCGGCGCAGGGCGCCGAGGCCGGTGCAGGGGACGTCCACGAGCACACGGTCGAAGACGCCCGGCCGCCACGGGGGGCGCGTCCCGTCCGCCGCGATCACCTGGTACGGCCCCGGATTGCCGGCCAGCGCCTTCGCGACCAGGCCCGCGCGGTGCGGCTGCTTCTCCGACGCCAGCAGGGTCGCGCCGCGCTCGGCGGCGAGGGCGGCGAGCAGTGCGGCCTTGCCGCCGGGGCCCGCGCAGCCGTCCAGCCACCGCCGGTCCGGGCCCTCGACCGGCGCGTTCGCGAGGGCCAGCGCGACCAGCTGACTCCCCTCGTCCTGCACGCCGGCCCGGCCCTCGCGGACGGCGTCGACCGCGCCCGGCTCCCCGCCCTCCGTCAGCCTCACGGCATACGGCGACCAGCGGCCGGGTACCGCCGCCTCCTCCTCCAGCAGCTCCCCCACGACCGACCTGCCCGGCCTCGCCACCAGCGTCACCTCGGGGCGCTCGTTGTCCGCCGCCAGCAGCTCCTCGATCCCGGCCCGGCCGCCGCCCAGCGAGTCCCACAGCGCCGAGACGATCCAGCGGGGGTGCGAGTGGACGACGGCGAGGTGGTCCTCCGGGTCCTCGTCGTACGGCGGGGCGACCTTCTCGGTCCACCCGTCCAGGTCGTCCTGCGCGATCTTCCGCAGCACCGCGTTGACGAACTTGGCGCGGCCGTCGCCGAGCACCACCCGCGCGAGCTCGACCGAGGCGGACACGGCGGCGTGGGTGGGGATCCTGGTCCCGAGCAGCTGATGCGCGCCGAGGCTCAGCACGTCCAGCACCGGCGGGTCGACCTCCCGCAGCGGGCGGTCGATGCAGGCGGCGATGACCGCGTCGTACGTCCCCTGCCGCCGCAGCGTCCCGTACACCAGCTCGGTGGCCAGCGCGGCGTCCCGCCCGTCGAACTCCCCCTTCTCCCGCGCCTTCCTCAGCAGCGGCGGCAGCACGAGATTCGCGTACGCGTCCCGCTCGTCCACCGCCCGCAACGCCTCGAACGCCAACATCCGTACGGGGTCCTTCTTGGGCCGCCGATACGGTTTACCGGTCTTACGGGGCTGCGCAGAGGTGTCGCTCACGAAAAGGTGCTCCGGGTCATCACGAAAGGTCAGAGCTCAAGCGTACGCCGGGGCGGGCCCGCGCCCGCGCCCCGCGTGCTACGCCCCCAGCGTCTCCCCGTCCGCCCCCCGGACGCCCCGCGCCCAGTCCGCCGCGCGCATCGGCTTCTTGCCCTGGGCCTGGACCCACAGCAACTCCACGGCGTACGAGCCGGTTCCGACGTACACGTTGTTCTTCCCCACGGCCAGCTGACCGGGCGCGAGGCCGGTGCGGTCGGGCAGCGGCACCGCCTGGATCAGCTTGAGGCGCTCGCCTCGGAACGTGGTCCAGGCGCCCGGGGCGGGGGTGCAGCCCCGTACGACGCGGTCGACGCGCAGGGCCGGTGCCCGCCAGTCGACGCGCGCGTCCTCGACGGTGATCTTCGGGGCCAGGGAGATGCCCTCGGTGCTCTGCGGCACCGCCTCCAGGGTGCCGTCCTCGATGCCGTCCATGGTCGCCGCGAGCAGGCCGGCGCCGGCGAACGCGAGGCGGGTCAGGAGGTCGCCGCTCGTGTCGGTGGGCCGGACCGTCTCCGTGACAGTGCCGTACACCGGGCCGGAGTCGAGGCCCTCCTCGATGAGGAACGTGGACGCCCCGGTGATCTCGTCGCCGGCCATGATCGAGTGCTGTACGGGGGCGGCTCCCCGCCAGGCCGGCAGCAGGGAGAAGTGCAGGTTGACCCAGCCCCGCGCGGGCACGTCCAGCGCGACCCTGGGCAGCAGCGCCCCGTACGCGACGACAGGGCAGCAGTCCGGGCCGATCTCCCGCAGCCGCTCCAGGAACTCCGGCTCCCGGGGCCGCCCCGGCTTCAGCACCTCGATCCCGGCCTCCATCGCCCGCTCGGCCACCGGCGACGCGACAAGCCGCCGCCCCCGCCCCGCCGGCGCGTCCGGCCGCGTCACCACGGCCACGACCTCATGCCGCCCCGCCCCGATCAGAGCGTCCAGAGCGGGAACGGCGACCTCGGGGGTACCAGCGAAGACAAGCCTCATGGAAGGGGGGAACCTCTCGGGGAGAAGGGGGACAGGGGAGACAGAGGGGGCGGGGAGGACAGGGAGGACAGGGAGGACAGGGAGGACAGGGAGGACAGGGAGGAAGACGACCAGCACAGCAGTCTAGAAGCCGCGCGGATCTCCTGCCCACGAGGGAAAGCCGCCGACGGCGAGTACGCCCCACGGGAGAGTCCAGCCTCTCAACGAACTGGAAACGGGCGGTGCGCGGGCGGGGAACCCCCACGGCGAAGCCGAAGGCGAGCCGGGGGGCGTACGCATATGCCCATACGCCCCCACCCCGTGACCCGCGGAGCGAATCCGCGTTGGTCAAGAAAGAGTTGACCCCTATCTCTTAACGCCGGTTCGAGAGGCTTGTTCATGGCCGACCACGCAACCCACGACGCCCAGGCCCGGGCCAGCCTGCACTTGCTGGTGCGGGACATCGAGCGGGTCCGCCGCCAGGTGGACGCACTCCGCACCCTCACCGCCCAACTGGGCAACGTCTACCGCCCCCGCCGCTCCGGCCCCTCCACGGGCTTCGTGGTCTACGGCCGCGCCCCCGCCCCCACCGTCCGCCTCGCCCAGGAGCTCCGGGACAGCGTGGAGACGCTGGTGACGGCGGCGGTCGAGTTCGACCGCTCCCTCGGCTTCTCCTGGGACGCGGTGGGCTCGGCCCTGGGCGTGACGAAGCAGGCGGTCCACCGCCGCTACGGCGCCCGCCGCGCCCCGGCCGCCACCCCCGAACCGTCCCTCCCCTCGGACCCCACCCGCCCCCTGAACGTCGGCACCGGCATCACCACGGTCCCCACCGTCCCCGCGGCCCGCTCCATGCCGACCCAGCCCACAGCAGGCAGCCCCGCCCTCCGGGAAGACCCCCGCCCCACCCCTTTCCCCAGCCCCCGAAACGGCTGACCCCACCCCGGCACGCCCGCCCCGCCGCTGCCCTCTTGCCCGACCGCGAGAGGGCAGCGGCATATACCGCCCTCTCAGCCACGGCCGACCACGCCACACCCCTCACCCACCTTCACCTTGCCGTAGCCACGACCGGCCACACCGCAGCCCGCACCAGCACCAGCACCAGCACCAGCACCAGCACCAGCACCAGCACCAGCCTTGCCCTAGCCACGGCCAGCCACACCGCACCCCACACCCACCTTGCCGTAGCCACAGCCGGCCACACCCCTCACCGCACCCGCCCCACCACCAAAACCACCCACCCCCTCCCCCATCCCAACGGCCCCAGCCCTCACCCTCGCCCCACCACCCCCACCCTCACCCGATATCCGCCGGATCAACCCGAACCCAAACTCGCCCCTCCTCTCCCCCACCCCCCCGAGCCATCCGCGCAGCCTGAGCCGCCTTCAACGCCGCCGCCAACGCCCCGCCCCGCCCCGGCGGCACCCGCACCAACGCCCGTTCCCACCGCTCCCCCGGCGGCGGCCCCCCGACTCTCCGGGGCCGGCCGACAGGAGTCACCGGCACGGGAACAGGCCCCAGCACCTCGGCCTCGGCAGGCAGTTCGGCGACGGCCAGGAACCCGGTGACAGCGTCCGCCGGCCCGGACACCGAGGCCATCCGGGAAACCGGCGGAAACCCCAGCTCCGCCCGCTCGGCCAGCTCACG
The DNA here is from genome assembly GCF_033794345.1 of Streptomyces niveiscabiei. NCBI lineage: Bacteria > Bacillati > Actinomycetota > Actinomycetes > Kitasatosporales > Streptomycetaceae > Streptomyces > Streptomyces niveiscabiei. Next base: position 311,021 of record NZ_JARAYJ010000005.1, on the reverse strand, counting down.
CACCGCGTGCCCCACGGGATCCCACCGCACGAGCGCCTGCACCGGCCGCAGAGTCGGCTCGGCGACCACGACGACGGTCCCCCCCTCCCCCTGGGGCCGCACCAGGGCCGCCGCGGCGATCCACCGCCGCAGCGCCTCCTCCCCGGCCCGCAGATCGGGCCGCCCGAGCATGGCCCACCCGTCGAGCAGCAGGGCAGCCGCGTACCCCCCGTCGGCGACGGGTTCCGCACCCGGCGTACTCACCACCAGCGCGGGCGCCCCCGACACCGTGTCCAGCACCTGCTCACGCCCGGACGTCCGCACCGGCACGGCGGGAAACGCCCGCCCCAACTCCTCGGCGGTCCGCCGGGCCCCCACGACCTGCGCCCGCAACCGCACGCTGCCGCACTCGGGGCAGCTCCAGGCGGCTTCCCCCCGCCCGCACCACCCGCACGAGAGCCCGCCCCCGTCGCCCCCCTCCAACGGCCCCGCGCAGTGCCGGCACCGGGCAGGCTCACGGCACTGCGCGCAGGCCATCCGGGGCACGTACCCCCGCCGGGGCACCTGCACGAGCACGGGCCCGGACTTCAGCCCCTCCCGTACGGCCTGCCAGGCAAGGGTCGGCAGCCGCGCGGCCCGGGCCGCCTCGTCCCGCGCGAGGTCCTGGTCACCCACGGTCCGCACGAGCGGCGCGGCGAGCCGCACCTGCTCCCGCCGGGCGACGATCGGCCGGGCCCACCCGCTCTCGACGAGCTGCGCGGCCTCGACGGTGCAGCTCCAACTCCCCAGCAGGAACCCGCACTTCTCCTGCGCGGCCCGCAGCAGCAGCACGTCCCGCACATGCGGCTGAGGGGCATGCGGCTCGCTGTGGCTGCCGTCCCCGTCGTCCCACACGACGACGAGCCCCAGGTCGCGCACCGGCGCGAACATCGCGGCCCGGGTCCCCACGACGGCCCGCACACTCCCCCGCGACACGGCGAGCCACTCCCGGTACCGCTTCTCGGGCCCGGCGTCGGCGGTCAGCACGGCGTGCCGCCCCTCCCCCAGCACCCGCGTCAACGCGGCATCGACCCGCCCGACGGCCCGCCCGTCGGGTACGACGACAAGGGCCCCCCGCCCCGAAGCGAGCGTAGCCCCCACGGCCCGGGCCACCTCCTCGCTCCAGGCGCTCCCCGGCAGCGCGTTCCACACCGCCCGGGGCACCCCGCCGCGCCCCAACGCCTCGACGAACGCCGCCCCGGCCTCGTACCGCTCCCAGGACCCGGCCGACGGCATCGCGGGCGGCCCCGACGGCGCCGGCGAAGCCTGCTGCTCGGCCCGGGCACTCCGGGGCGGCACAGCAAGCTGCAACACGTCGGCAAGACTCCCGGCGTACCGATCCGCGACCCCCCGGGCAAGCGCCAACAGCTGAGGCCCGAGCACGACTTCAGGCGACACCACTTGCGCCAGCGCGGCCAGGGGCCCGGAGTACTCGGACCGAGCAACCCTCTCGACGAGAAACCCGTCGATCAACGCACCCCCCTCCCGCCGCCCCCCTCGCACCTTCCCCCTCCCAGCCCCGAACCGCACCCTCACCCGCACCCCCGGCTGAGCCACCGCATCCAACTCGGCCGGCACCGCGTAATCAAACAACCGATCCAGATGCAGCACCCCCTTGTCCACCAACACCCGAGCCACCGGCAACTCCCCCGCCAACGCCGCCCCCCGCCACGTCCCCGGCTTGGCCCGCGCCTTCTTCACCCCTTCCCGCATAAAAGCCAACTGCTCAGCCCCCACCTCGCCCCCACTCCCCGACCCGTTCCCACTGCTCACACCCTCATAGATACCAAACCCCACTGACAACGCCCGCCCACCACCAGCCGGGAGCCGACCGATGCACGAAATCTTCGTCAACTACCGCACCAAGGGCGGCAAGGAGCTCGCCTACCTGTGCGACCGAGCCCTGACCTCCCGGTTCGGCCCGGACGCCGTCTTCCTCGCCAGGAGATCGATCGGTCTGGGCAGCGACTACGCCGAGACCCTGCTCCGAGCCGCACGCCACTGCCAGGCGCTCCTGGTTCTGATCAGTGAGGAGTGGCTGGAGGCTCCGGACCGGAACGACCCCGGTGGCCGGGCCCTGGACGACCCGGAGGACTGGGTGCGCAGGGAGATCGAGGAAGCGCTCGCGGCGGAGGCCCTGGTGGTGCCGGTGTTCACCGGGCGGAAGGTGGAGCAGCTGCCTCCCGGCCGATTACCCAGGTCGATCGCGGCACTCGCAACCCGTCAGTACATCCGCCTGGAGCTGAGCCGTTTCGACTACGACATGGAGCAGCTCGCGAACCGCCTCACCCGGCAGCTCCCCGGCCTCGCGATGCTGGACGCGATCCATGCGCGAGCAGGGGTTTCCGTTTCGCCGAGGGAGCCGGTTGGATGTTCGGATGACCGCACACGACGTCGCCCGGGAGCTGCCCGGCATCACCGAACTGCGTGACCACTGCCGCTCGCTGGCCGTACTGGAGGCGATCCTGAGCCCGGAGTGGGCGGATCGCTGCCACTCCTTCGACACGGACTGGTCGGAGACCGAGGAGGCCGCGTCGATGCGGGACGGTTCGGGGGACGAGTACTCGATCGTCTTCTCCCCGGCCGGCGCCTACCTGCGCGGCTACGCCCACGAGTCGCCCATGAGCCCGTACGGCAACGACGGCCCCTGGCCGGGGGTTCTCGACGAGGTTCCCGAGGTCTTCGCCCCGTACGTCGACGAGCCCGCGTTCAGCGACGAGGACGGCATGCCCGTCGTCACCGTGTGCCTGTGGCGGCGGACCGGGGACGATGCCTGGTCGGCGGGCGCCATCGACTTCCCGGAGTCGTTCCACGGCGACCCGGACGGCGCCGAGTCCCTGTTCGCGCTGCTCACGGACCGCAGCGCGGAAGCGTTCCAGGAGTGGGCGGAGGACTACTACGAGACCGAGGTCGACCTGGAGGCGATACGCCACGTCCTCGCCTCACGCCCGCTGACCGAGGAGGTCGTCACCCGGCTGAACCCGGAGGTGACCCTCGCCGCCCTGGCCAAGGAGCTGACCGAGGCCGGTTACCCGCGGGCGTGACACGCACCGAGGCCCGGCACCCCACCGGGACACCGGGCCTCGCGCGAAACGATCAGGGACCTACAGCCCCGCGGCCTTCTTCAGCGCCTCCACCCGGTCCGTCCGCTCCCACGTGAAGTCCGGCAGCTCGCGCCCGAAGTGCCCGTACGCGGCGGTCTGCGCGTAGATCGGCCGCAGCAGGTCGAGGTCGCGGATGATCGCGGCGGGACGGAGGTCGAAGACCTCGTCGATGGCCTTCTCGATCTTGTCCGTGTCGATCTTGTGGGTGCCGAAGGTCTCGACGAAGAGACCGACGGGCTCGGCCTTGCCGATGGCGTACGCGACCTGGACCTCGCAGCGGGAGGCGAGGCCCGCGGCGACGACGTTCTTGGCGACCCAGCGCATCGCGTACGCGGCGGAGCGGTCGACCTTGGACGGGTCCTTGCCGGAGAAGGCGCCGCCGCCGTGGCGGGCGAAGCCGCCGTACGTGTCGATGATGATCTTGCGGCCGGTGAGGCCGGCGTCGCCCATGGGGCCGCCGATCTCGAAGCGGCCGGTCGGGTTGACCAGGAGGCGGTAGTTCTCGGTGTCGAGCTTGATGCCGTCGTCGAGGAGGGCCTTCAGCTCGGGCTCGACCACGAACTCGCGGATGTCGGGCGCGAGGAGGGACTCCAGGTCGATGTCGGAGGCGTGCTGCGAGGAGACGACGACCGTGTCGAGGCGGACGGCCTTGTCGCCGTCGTACTCGATGGTGACCTGGGTCTTCCCGTCGGGCCGCAGGTAGGGGATGGTCCCGTTCTTGCGAACGTCCGAGAGGCGCTTGGAGAGGCGGTGCGCGAGGAAGATCGGCAGCGGCATGAGGGTCGGCGTCTCGTCGGACGCGTACCCGAACATCAGGCCCTGGTCGCCGGCGCCCTGCTTGTCCAGCTCGTCTTCGTCGCCCTCGACGCGGGACTCGTACGCGGTGTCGACACCCTGCGCGATGTCCGGGGACTGCGCGCCGATGGACACGGAGACGCCGCAGGACGCGCCGTCGAAGCCCTTCTTGGACGAGTCGTAGCCGATCTCCAGGATCTTCTCCCGGACGAGCTGCGGGATCGGCGCGTACGCCTGGGTGGTGACCTCACCGGCGACGTGCACGAGGCCGGTGGTGATCAGCGTCTCGACGGCGACGCGGGACGTGGGGTCCTCGCGCAGCAGCGCGTCGAGAATCGTGTCGCTGATCTGGTCAGCGATCTTGTCGGGGTGACCTTCGGTCACGGACTCCGAGGTGAACAGGCGACGGGACACAACGCTCCCTGTGGTTGCAGCGGCTGCTGGCTGATCATTGGCGGACCCGCCGGGAGCTGCGCCCGGAGTGGTCCGGGAACAGCTTATCGGTCGTGCCTCACCACCGGCCCACCTGTCTCGCCTCTCGGGAGCGCCGTGAGCTGCGGTACGGGCATTCTGACCGATGCCCGTCGACCTTGGCCAGAGCCGCCGCTCGCGAACCGCCCGAGTCTCCAGTGGTTCCGGGGTGCGCATCCAAGCGTCATTCGAGGCGCCGCGTCACCAGGTCCCACACGATTTCGGCCAGATCCTCCTTGGGCCCGTGGGGTACGGCGGTCTCGCTGCCGTCGGCGCCGAGGACGACCGCCTCGTTCTCCTCGGAGCCGAAGGTGCGGCGCTCCCCCACCTCGTTCACGACCAGCAGATCGCACCCCTTGCGGGCGAGTTTCGCCCGCCCGTTGGCGAGGACGTCGTCGGTCTCGGCGGCGAACCCGACGACCACCTGCCCGGGCCGGGCGCGGTGCTGGGAGATCTCCGCGAGAATGTCCGGATTCCGTACGAGAACGATAGGCTCCGGTTCCTGTCCGTCCTTCTTCTTGATCTTCCCGGCCGCGTAGGTCTCGGGCCGGAAGTCCGCGACGGCCGCCGCCATCACGACCGCGTCGGCGTCCGTTGCGTGTTTCAGCACCGCCTCGCGCATCTGGACGGCCGTCCCGACGGGGACGACGTCGACGCCGGCCGGGTCGGGCAGGCTCGCGTTCGCCGAGATCAGCGTGACGCGGGCGCCGCGCGCCGCCGCCGTACGCGCGAGGGCGTAGCCCTGCTTGCCGGAGGAGCGGTTGCCGAGGAAGCGCACGGGGTCGAGGGGCTCGCGGGTGCCGCCGGCGGTGACGACGACGTGACGCCCGGCGAGGTCGGGTTCGCGCACCCCGCGCGCCAGGACCCTGCGGCAGACCTCGAAGATCTCCGCCGGGTCGGGGAGGCGGCCCTTGCCGGTGTCGACGCCGGTCAGGCGCCCGACGGCGGGCTCGATGACGACGGCTCCGCGGCGGCGCAGCGTCGCCACGTTCTCCCGCGTCGCCGGGTGCTCCCACATCTCCGTGTGCATGGCGGGGGCGAGGACCACGGGGCAGCGGGCGGTCAGGAGCGTGTTGGTGAGGAGGTCGTCCGCGAGGCCGTGCGCGGCCTTGGCGAGCATGTCGGCGGTGGCCGGCGCGACGACGACGAGGTCGGCGCCCTGGCCGATGCGGACGTGCGGCACCTCGTGGACGTCGTCCCAGACCTCCGTGGAGACCGGGTGCCCGGAGAGCGCGGACCAGGTCGCGGCGCCGACGAAGTGCAGTGCGGAGGCGGTGGGGACGACGCGGACGTCATGCCCCGACTCGGTCAGTCTGCGCAGCAGCTCGCACGCCTTGTACGCGGCGATGCCCCCGCTGACCCCCAGGACGACCTTGGGCTTGTCCACCGTCACTCCCACTCCCCGAACCGATGCGATCTCGGAAATCCGTACGACCCCATGACACACCACAGGCCCGGCAATCTGCTTGCCGGGCCTGTGGATAAGTCAGTCGCGAACTGACGATCGTACTTATCGGCCGTACGAACGAGCCGTGCTTACGCCGGGTCCGGAACGGCCTCGGACGTCAGCAGACCCGCGTTGATCTCGCGCAGCGCGATCGACAGCGGCTTCTCGTGGACGTGCGTGTCGACGAGGGGACCGACGTACTCCAGAAGGCCCTCACCGAGCTGCGAGTAGTACGCGTTGATCTGACGGGCGCGCTTGGCCGCGTAGATCACGAGGCTGTACTTCGAGTCCGTGGCTTCGAGGAGCTCGTCGATCGGAGGGTTGATGATGCCCTCGGGCGCGGAGATGGAAGAGGACACGCTCTACCTTCCGTGGATGGGAGAAAATCTCAGACTGTGTTGTCCAAAAACATTGGTGACCATAACGGTCACACCACATCCATCAAGGCTAGCAGCTCACGCGCCACATCCTCGACAGAGGTGTTGACCAGCGTCTCGTCGAACTCGGGCTCGGCCGCGAGCTCGACCTTGGCGGCGTCCAGGCGGCGCTCGATCACGTCGGGCGCCTCGGTGCCCCGCCCGGTGAGCCGGCGCACCAGTTCCTCCCAGGAGGGCGGCGCGAGGAACACGAGCTGGGCGTCCGCCATGGACTCGCGGACCTGCCGGGCCCCCTGGAGGTCGATCTCCAGGAGCACCGGCTCGCCGTTCTCCAGCCGCTCCAGCACGGCCGCGCGGGGCGTGCCGTAGCGGTTGCCGGCGAACTCGGCCCACTCCAGGAGCTCGCCGTTGGCGATCAGCTTGTCCATCTCGTCGTCGCCGACGAAGAAGTAGTGGACGCCGTGCTTCTCGCCCGGACGGGGCTTGCGGGTCGTCGCCGACACCGACAGCCACACCTCCGGGTGGGCCTTGCGCATATGGGCGACGACCGTGCTCTTGCCGACCCCCGAGGGGCCGGAGAGCACGGTCAGCCGCGGACGTACGTCCGGGGGCTCGGGGGTCGTCCCCCGGAATGATGCAGCCATGCAGCGATTATTCCAGCAATCCCGGAGTGCCCGGGACGCCCTGCCCGGCGGCGCCGGGATCAGGAACCGGTGCTGCCGAACTCACGCTCCAGGGAAGCGATCTGGTTGGAGCCGAGACCGCGCACGCGGCGGCTCTCGGAGATACCGAGTCGCTCCATGATCTGCTTGGCGCGGACCTTGCCCACGCCCGGCAGGGACTCCAGAAGCGCCGAGACCTTCATCTTGCCGATGACGTCGTTCTCCTGGCCCTGCTTGATGACCTCGTGCAGGGAGGCGCCGGAGTGCTTGAGTCGATTCTTGACCTCGGCCCGCTCCCGGCGAGCCGCGGCGGCCTTTTCGAGCGCGGCTGCGCGCTGTTCGGGGGTAAGGGGCGGAAGAGCCACGCCTACGTCACCTCGGATGTCGAACTGTCGGATACGGACCGGTGAGGAACCTAGTCGCCCCACACCTGGCGAGCGACGAGCAACACGCTTGCCCGTTCACTCTCCGTCGGAGACTAGCGGCCAACTCCGCCTGAGTCAGCGAGAACAGCGGAAAAGTCCTGGTCAGCCTCTACGGGACCGGACATATGCCGCAAAACTCCCCGGATTTGAGACTGTATCCATCCTCAAGTCGGCGAGAACCGGCCGGTCAGGCCGATCCCACCGCCTCGCGGATCTCCCCGGAAAACCGCTCGGCGGCGTCCCGCAGCGCCTTCACGTCGGGCCCGAACCGCAGGACGCCCCGGCTCACGTTCGGTACGACCCGGGGCAGCGCGGCCCCGAACACGCCGGGCAGATCGGCGGGCGTCGCCCCCTGCGCCCCGACGCCGGGCGCGAGGAGCGCCCCGCCCATGTCGAGGTCGTACGCGGACAGGTCGCCCAGCGTCGCCCCGACGACCGCCCCGAAGGAGCCGAGCGGCTCCTCGCCGGCGTTCTCGGCGGCGAGGTGGGCCAGGATCGTCGCCGCCACGCTGCGTCCGTCGGCACGGACCGCGTGCTGGACCTCGCCGCCCTCGGGGTTGGAGGTCAGCGCGAGGACGAACAGCCCGCACCCGTTCTCCCGCGCGAGCGCGACGGCGGGCGCGAGGGAGCCGTACCCGAGGTAGGGCGAGACGGTCAGCGCGTCGGAGAACAGGGGCGAGTCCGGCGAGAGGAACGCCTCGGCGTAGGCGGCCATCGTGGAGCCGATGTCCCCGCGCTTGGCGTCCATGAGGACCAGCGCGCCCGCCTCGCGGGCCTCGGCGACGGACTTCTCCAGGACGGCGACCCCGCGCGACCCGAACCGCTCGAAGAACGCGCTCTGCGGCTTGAGGACGGCGACCCGGTCCGCGACCGCCTCGACGACGGTACGGCTGAACCGTTCGAGCCCGGCGACGTCGTCGTCGAGCCCCCACTCGGCGAGCAGCGAGGCGTGCGGGTCGATCCCCACGCACAGGGGCCCGCGCTCGTCCATCGCCCGGCGCAGGCGCGTACCGAAGGTGCTCATGCCGTCTTCCTCACGTCGGCGCCGACCGCGTCGGCGAGGGTGGCGTACGGGCTCGTGCGCAGGCGCGCGGCGAGCCCCTTGTGGATGGCGCGGGGCCAGAAGGGCCCCTGGTAGATGAACGCGCTGTAGCCCTGGACGAGGGTCGCGCCCGCGAGGATGCGCTCCCAGACGTCCTCGGCGCTCTCGACGCCCCCGACGCCCACCAGGGTGATCCGGTCGCCCACGCGCGCGTACAGGCGCCTCAGGACCTCCAGGGAGCGCGCCTTGAGGGGCGCGCCGGAGAGCCCGCCGGTCTCTCCGGTCAGCGACGCCCCGGAAAGCAGCCCTTCGCGGGCGATGGTCGTGTTGGTCGCGATGATCCCGTCGAGGCCCAGTTCGACGGCGAGGTCGGCGACGGCGTCGACGTCGTCGTCCGCGAGGTCCGGCGCGATCTTCACCAGCAGGGGCACGTGCCGCCCGGGAACGACCCGGTCGGCGGCCTCGCGCACGGCGGCGAGAAGCGGTCGCAAGTGATCAACCGCTTGCAGATTCCGCAGGCCGGGCGTGTTCGGCGAGGACACGTTGACGACGAGGTAGTCGGCGTACGGCGCGAGGCGCTCGGCGGACTTCACGTAGTCCCCGGCGGCCTCCTCCTCGGGGACGACCTTGGTCTTGCCGATGTTGACGCCGACGACCGTCTTGAACACGGCCTCCCGGGACGCGAGGCGCGCGGCGACGCGCAGGGAGCCGTCGTTGTTGAAGCCCATGCGGTTGATCAGCGCGCGGTCGGGCACCAGCCGGAACAGCCGCTTCTTCGGGTTGCCGTCCTGCGCCTCCCCGGTGACGGTCCCGATCTCGACGTGGTCGAACCCCAGCATCGCCATCCCGTCGACCGCGACGGCGTTCTTGTCGAACCCGGCGGCGAGCCCGAACGGCCCGTGCATCCGCAGCCCGAACGCCTCGGTGCGCAGCTCCTTGTAGCGGGGCGCGAGCGCGGCGGCGAGGAACGTCCGCAGCACGGGCACGCGCGCGGCCAGGCGGATCCACCGGAAGGCCAGGTGGTGGGCCTGCTCGGCGTCCATGCGCTGGAAGAACAGTCGGAAGAACAGGTTGTACATAACTCCCCAGAGGGTCCCCATAAGGAGGGGGACACCGTTCCCGGTGTCCCCCTGGCTGCTGTGGCTGCTAGTCCCGTGCCGCTGTCAGCTGCTCGGCGTGTTCCTGGAGCGAGCGCACGCCCACGTCGCCGTGGTTGAGCGCGTCGATGCCCTGGACGGCCGCCGCGAGCGCCTGGACGGTCGTCAGGCAGGGCACGGAGCGCGCGACGGCCGCCGTACGGATCTCGTAGCCGTCGAGACGGCCGCCGGTGCCGTACGGGGTGTTGACGATGAGGTCGACCTCGCCGTCGTGGATGAGCTGGACGATGGTCTTCTCGCCGTTCGGGCCTTCGCCCTCGCTGAGCTTGCGGACGATGGTCGCGTTGATGCCGTTGCGCTTGAGGACCTCGGCCGTGCCGGAGGTGGCGAGGAGCTCGAAGCCGTGGGCGACGAGTTCGCGCGCCGGGAAGATCATCGAGCGCTTGTCGCGGTTGGCGACGGAGATGAACGCGCGGCCCTTGGTGGGCAGCGGCCCGTACGCGCCCGCCTGCGACTTGGCGTACGCCGTGCCGAAGACGGAGTCGATGCCCATGACCTCGCCGGTGGAGCGCATCTCCGGGCCGAGGACCGTGTCGACGCCCCGGCCGTGGATGTCGCGGAACCGCGACCACGGCATGACGGCCTCCTTGACGGAGATCGGCGCGTCCATGGGCAGCTCGCCGCCGTCCCCGCGCGCGGGCAGCAGCCCCTCGGCGCGCAGTTCGGCGACGGTCGCGCCCAGGGAGATCCGGGCGGCGGCCTTGGCGAGCGGCACGGCGGTCGCCTTGGAGGTGAAGGGGACCGTGCGGGACGCGCGCGGGTTGGCCTCCAGGACGTACAGGATGTCCCCGGCCATCGCGAACTGGATGTTGATCAGACCGCGGACACCGACCCCGCGCGCGATGGCCTCCGTGGAGGCGCGCAGCCGCTTGATGTCGTGGCCGCCGAGGGTGATCGGGGGCAGCGCGCACGCCGAGTCGCCGGAGTGGATGCCGGCCTCCTCGATGTGCTCCATGACGCCGCCGAGGTACAGCTCCCGGCCGTCGTACAGGGCGTCCACGTCGATCTCGATCGCGTCGTCGAGGAACCGGTCGACGAGGACCGGCCGCGAGGGGCTGATCTCGGTCGACTCGGCGATGTAGGACTCCAGGCGGGCCTCGTCGTACACGATCTCCATGCCGCGCCCGCCCAGGACGTACGAGGGCCGCACCAGGACGGGGTAGCCGATCTCGTCCGCGATGGCCTTGGCGCCCGCGAAGGTGGTCGCCGTGCCGTGCTTGGGGGCCGGGAGGCCCGCGTCGGCGAGGACCTGCCCGAAGGCGCCCCGGTCCTCGGCGGCGTGGATCGCCTCGGGGGGCGTGCCGACGATCGGTACGCCGTTGTCCTTGAGCGCCTGCGCGAGGCCCAGCGGCGTCTGCCCGCCGAGCTGGACGACGACGCCCGCGACGGGCCCGGCCTGCGTCTCCGCGTGGACGATCTCCAGGACGTCCTCCAGGGTGAGCGGCTCGAAGTAGAGCCGGTCGGAGGTGTCGTAGTCGGTGGAGACGGTCTCGGGGTTGCAGTTGACCATCACGGTCTCGTACCCGGCGTCGGACAGCGCGAAGGAGGCGTGCACGCAGGAGTAGTCGAACTCGATGCCCTGCCCGATGCGGTTGGGACCGGAGCCGAGGATGATGACGGCCGGCTTCTCGCGCGGGGCGACCTCGGTCTCCTCGTCGTAGGACGAGTAGAAGTACGGGGTCCTGGCGGCGAACTCGGCGGCGCAGGTGTCGACCGTCTTGTAGACCGGGCGGACACCGAGCGCGTGCCGGACCTCGCGGACGACGTCCTCGCGCAGGCCGCGGATCTCGGCGATCTGCTGGTCGGAGAAGCCGTGCCGCTTGGCCTCCGCGAGCAGGTCCGCGGTGAGTTCGGGGGCCTTCGCCAGCTCGTCGGCGGTCTCCTTGATCAGGAAGAGCTGGTCGACGAACCAGGGGTCGATCTTGGTGTACTCGAAGACCTCCTCGGGCGTGGCGCCCGCGCGGATGGCCTCCATGACGGTGTTGATCCGGCCGTCGGTGGGGCGTACGGACGCCTCAAGGAGCTCGGCCTTGTCGCCCGTCCCGCCGACGAACGTGAACTGCGAGCCCTTCTTCTCCAGCGAGCGCAGCGCCTTCTGGAACGCCTCGGTGAAGTTGCGGCCGATGGCCATCGCCTCGCCGACCGACTTCATGGTGGTCGTCAGGGTCGAGTCGGCCTGCGGGAACTTCTCGAACGCGAACCGGGGCGCCTTGACGACGACGTAGTCGAGCGTCGGCTCGAAGGACGCCGGGGTCTCCCGCGTGATGTCGTTGGGGATCTCGTCGAGCGTGTAGCCGACGGCGAGCTTCGCGGCGATCTTGGCGATCGGGAAGCCGGTCGCCTTGGAGGCGAGCGCCGAGGACCGGGACACGCGCGGGTTCATCTCGATGACGATGACCCGGCCGTCGACGGGGTTGACCGCGAACTGGATGTTGCAGCCGCCCGTGTCGACGCCGACCTCGCGGATGATCGCGATACCGATGTCCCGCAGGATCTGGTACTCGCGGTCGGTCAGCGTCATCGCGGGCGCCACGGTGATCGAGTCACCCGTGTGGACGCCCATCGGGTCGAAGTTCTCGATGGAGCAGACGACCACGACGTTGTCGTTCTTGTCGCGCATCAGCTCAAGCTCGTACTCCTTCCACCCGAGGATCGACTCCTCCAGGAGCACCTCGGTGGTCGGGGAGAGCGTGAGGCCCTGTCCGGCGATGCGGCGCAGTTCCTCCTCGTCGTGCGCGAACCCCGAACCGGCGCCGCCCATGGTGAAGGAGGGGCGGACGACGACGGGGTAGCCGCCGAGGGTGTCGACGCCCGCGAGGACGTCGTCCATGGAGTGGCAGATCACCGAGCGGGCGGACTCGCCGTGCCCGGTCTTCGCGCGGACGGCCTCGACGACGCCCTTGAACAGGTCGCGGTCCTCGCCCTTGTTGATCGCCTCGACATTGGCGCCGATCAGCTCCACGCCGTACTTCTCCAGCACACCCTGCTCGTGCATGGAGATCGCGGTGTTGAGGGCCGTCTGGCCGCCGAGGGTCGGCAGCAGGACGTCCGGGCGCTCCTTGGCGATGATCTTCTCGACGAACTCGGGGGTGATCGGCTCGACGTAGGTCGCGTCGGCGATCTCCGGGTCGGTCATGATCGTCGCCGGGTTGGAGTTGACCAGGATGACCCGCAGGCCCTCGGCGCGCAGGACGCGGCAGGCCTGGGTGCCGGAGTAGTCGAACTCGGCGGCCTGGCCGATGACGATCGGGCCGGAGCCGATGACCAGGACGGACTGGATATCGGTGCGCTTAGGCACGCTGGCCCTCCAACAGAGCGTTTTCCATCAAAGCCGTGAAGCGGTCGAACAGGTAGGCGGCGTCGTGCGGGCCCGCCGCCGCCTCGGGGTGGTACTGGACGGAGAAGGCGGGCTGGTCGAGCAGCCGCAGCCCCTCCACCACGTCGTCGTTGAGGCACACGTGGGAGACCTCGGCACGCCCGAACGGGGTCTCGCTGACCTGGTCGAGAGGCGCGTCGACGGCGAAGCCGTGGTTGTGCGCGGTGACCTCGACCTTGCCGGTCGTGCGGTCCTGCACGGGCTGGTTGATGCCGCGGTGGCCGTACTTCAGCTTGTAGGTGCCGAAGCCGAGGGCGCGGCCGAGGATCTGGTTGCCGAAGCAGATGCCGAACAGCGGCGTCTTGCGCGCGAGGACGGCCGTCATGAGGGCGACGGGGCCTTCGGCGGTGGCGGGGTCGCCGGGGCCGTTGGAGAAGAACACGCCGTCCGGGTTCACCGCGTACACGTCGTCCTCGGTCGCCGTCGCGGGCAGGACGTGCACCTCGATGCCGCGCTCGGCCATGCGGTGCGGGGTCATGCCCTTGATGCCGAGGTCGATCGCGGCGACCGTGAAGCGCTTCTCGCCGATCGCGGGGACGACGTACGCCTCCTTGGTGGCGACCTCCTCGTACAGCGACGCGCCCTTCATCGGCGGCTGGGCCTGCACACGCGCGACAAGGTCGGCTTCCGGCGCGATCTGCGAGCCGGAGAAGATCCCGGCGCGCATCGAGCCGCGTTCGCGCAGGTGGCGAGTGAGGGCGCGGGTGTCGACGCCGGAGATGCCGACGACGCTCTGCGCCACCAGTTCAGCGTCCAGCGAACGCTTGGCGCGCCAGTTGGAGGGCACGCGCGCGGGGTCGCGGACGACGTAGCCGGAGACCCAGATGCGGGACGACTCGTCGTCCTCGTCGTTCCAGCCGGTGTTGCCGATCTGCGGGGCGGTCGCGACCACGATCTGGCGGTCGTACGACGGGTCGGTGAGGGTCTCCTGGTAGCCGGTCATGCCGGTGGAGAACACCGCTTCGCCGAAGGTCTCCCCCACGGCCCCGTAGGCGCGGCCCCGGAAGACCCGGCCGTCCTCCAGGACGAGTACGGCGGGGACTTTGCTGGTCCCCCTGGTGGAGGTCGTCATCGTTCGGCGCCTTCCGTCTGGTTGTTCTTGATCATGGAGTTGATGGCCTCGACCCAGTCCGTGTGCTCGGCCGCGTGGTCCGAGCGGAAACCGGAGTCGATCAGCTTGTCGCCGTGCGCCCAGGTCACCACGAGGAGGCCGCCCTCGCTGAGGACCTTGCCCGCGATGCCCTTGCCGAGCAGCGCCTCGCGCAGGGAGCCTGCCGGCACGAAGAAGTCGGTGGCACCGGGCCGGACCACGTCCAGCCCTGCGTCCGTCAGGGTCAGCTCGACCCGGCTGCGGGTGCCCAGGCCGTGCGCGACGATGCGGTCCAGCCACTGCCCGGCGGTGGTGGAGCCGTGGTAGCGGCCGGTCATCGTCAGTCTGGGCTCACCGGGCTCGTCCGGCGCGGTGGGGAGCTCGGGCAGGTCGCTCTGGAGGGTGCCGCGCCACTTCCAGCCCTCGCGCATCAGCCAGTAGACGAGCGCGACGAACAGGCAGAGTCCGACGACCCAGCCGATCCGCGCGGCCCAGTCCGTCACCGGGGCCGACTCCCGGCCGGCCGCGATCAGTAGTGCAGATGTCACGTGAGCTTCCCGTCGACGAGCGTGGCCTTGCCCCGCAGCCACGTGTGCGTCACGCGGCCCGGCAGCTCACGCCCCTCGTACGGGGTGTTCCGGCTGCGCGAGGCGAAGCCCGCGGGGTCCACGGACCCACGGTATGCCGTGTCGACGAGCGTGAGGTTGGCGGGCTCACCTGCCGAGACGGGGCGGCCGTGCCCACTCGCCCGCCCGATCCGGGCCGGCTTGGACGACATGCGCTCGGCGACCCCGGCCCAGTCCAGCAGGCCCGTCTCCACCATGGTCTCCTGCACCACTGACAACGCGGTCTCCAGGCCGACCATCCCCATCGCGGCGGCGGCCCACTCGCAGTCCTTGTCCTCGTGCGGGTGCGGCGCGTGGTCGGTGGCGACGATGTCGATCGTGCCGTCGGCGAGCGCCTCGCGCAGCGCGAGGACGTCGCGCTCGGTGCGCAGCGGCGGGTTGACCTTGTAGACCGGGTTGTAGGAGCGGACCAGCTCGTCGGTGAGGAGCAGGTGGTGCGGGGTGACCTCGGCGGTGACGTCGATGCCGCGGGACTTGGCCCAGCGGACGATCTCGACGGACCCGGCGGTCGAGAGGTGGCAGATGTGCACGCGCGAGCCGACGTGCTCGGCGAGCAGCACGTCCCGCGCGATGATCGACTCCTCGGCGACGGCCGGCCAGCCCCCGAGCCCGAGTTCGGCGGAGACGACGCCCTCGTTCATCTGGGCGCCCTCGGTGAGCCGGGGCTCCTGCGCGTGCTGCGCGACGACCCCGCCGAACGCCTTCACGTACTCCAGCGCGCGGCGCATGATCACCGCGTCGTCCACACACTTGCCGTCGTCGGAGAAGACCGTCACACCGGCCGCCGACTCGTGCATCGCGCCCAGCTCGGCGAGCTTCCTGCCCTCCAGGCCGACGGTGACCGCGCCGATCGGCTGGACGTCGCAGTAGCCGTGCTCCCGGCCGAGCCGGTAGACCTGCTCGACGACGCCGGCCGTGTCGGCGACGGGGAAGGTGTTGGCCATGGCGAAGACGGCCGTGTAGCCGCCGGACGCCGCCGCGCGCGTGCCGGTCAGCACGGTCTCGGAGTCCTCGCGGCCGGGTTCGCGCAGGTGGGTGTGGAGGTCGACGAGGCCGGGGAGCAGCACCTTGCCGGCCGCCTCGACGACCTCGGCGCCGTCCGCATCCAGATCAGCCCCCACCGCGGCGATCGTCTCGCCGTCGATCAGGACGTCCTGCGGCTCGCCGCCGAGCACCTTCGCACCACGGATCAGGATCTTGCTCATGGGTCTCACTTCTCCTCGGATGCGTCGGATGCGTCGGATGCGTTGGCGCGGGCGTGGCTGACGGCGGGCTCGTTGCCGCCGAGCAGCAGGTACAGGACGGCCATCCGGATCGACACGCCGTTGGCGACCTGTTCGACGACCGTGCAGCGCGGGGAGTCGGCGACCTCGGCGGTGATCTCCATACCGCGGACCATCGGGCCGGGGTGCATCACGATCGCGTGCTCCGGCATCCGCGCCATCCGGTCGCCGTCGAGGCCGTAGCGGCGCGAGTACTCGCGCTCGGTCGGGAAGAAGGCCGCGTTCATGCGCTCGCGCTGGACGCGCAGCATCATCACCGCGTCCGACTTGGGCAGCACCGCGTCGAGGTCGTACGACACCTCGCACGGCCAGCTCTCCACGCCGACCGGCACCAGGGTGGGCGGGGCGACCAGGGTGACGTGGGCGCCGAGCGTGTGCAGCAGGTCCACGTTGGAGCGGGCGACCCGGCTGTGCAGGACGTCACCGACGAGGGTGATCCGCCGTCCGCTCAGGTCCTGGCCGAGCCCGGCGTCGCGGCCGACGAGCCGGCGGCGCATCGTGAACGCGTCCAGCAGGGCCTGGGTGGGGTGCTGGTGGGTGCCGTCGCCGGCGTTGATGACGGCCGCGTCGATCCACCCGGAGGTGGCGAGGCGGTACGGGGCTCCCGAGGCGCCGTGCCGGATGACGACGGCGTCGACGCCCATCGCCTCCAGCGTCTGCGCGGTGTCCTTCAGGGACTCGCCCTTGGAGACGGAGGAGCCCTTGGCGGTGAAGTTGATGACGTCGGCCGAGAGGCGTTTCTCGGCGGCCTCGAAGGAGATGCGCGTGCGCGTGGAGTCCTCGAAGAAGAGGTTCACGACCGTGCGCCCGCGCAGGGTGGGCAGTTTCTTGATGGGCCGGTCGGCGACCCGGGCCATCTCCTCCGCGGTGTCGAGGATCAGGACGGCGTCGTCGCGGGTGAGGTCGGCGGCCGAGATGAGATGACGCTGCATCTGTCAGGCTCCGTAAGACTGTTCAAACAGGGAGATTCTGGGCACGCGGGGGCACACCCGCGCGAAGCGGGACCCCTCCAGGTGCTTACTGGTCCGGCTTCGCGCCGAGCA
This sequence comes from Streptomyces niveiscabiei, assembly GCF_033794345.1. Taxonomy (NCBI): domain Bacteria; kingdom Bacillati; phylum Actinomycetota; class Actinomycetes; order Kitasatosporales; family Streptomycetaceae; genus Streptomyces; species Streptomyces niveiscabiei. The sequence continues at coordinate 294,105 of NZ_JARAYJ010000005.1, read as the reverse complement.
GCACGGTGTCGCGACCGTCCTCCTCGGCGAGCTGGACCTTGACCGTCTCCCGCAGCGACGTGGGGAGGTTCTTGCCGACGTAGTCGGCGCGGATGGGCAGTTCCCGGTGGCCGCGGTCGACGAGCACCGCGAGCTGCACCGCGCGCGGGCGCCCGATGTCGTTCAGGGCGTCGAGGGCGGCGCGGATCGTGCGGCCGGAGAAGAGCACGTCGTCGACGAGGACCACCAGCCGGCCGTCGATGCCGTCGCCGGGGATCTCGGTGCGGGCCAGCGCGCGCGGGGGGTGCATGCGCAGGTCGTCGCGGTACATCGTGATGTCCAGCGAGCCGACCGGGATCGGGCGCTCGGTGATCTCTTCGAGTTTCTCGGCCAGCCGGCGGGCGAGGAAGACGCCGCGGGTCGGGATGCCGAGGAGGACCACGTCGTCGGCGCCCTTGGCGCGCTCGACGATCTCGTGGGCGATGCGGGTCAGTACCCGCGCGATGTCGGGGCCTTCGAGAACGGGCCGCGCATCGGACGATCGGATGTCCATACGGAAGGGACCTCCTTCTCCGCCTCACGGGACGGACCTTAAAGGACGTCGGGTTTGCGCCATCAACCGTAGCAGGCCGCCGGGACGGGCCTGATCACCCCCCTGGAGTAATCGGCCATCGATACCACGGAAGGGTCGGTGTGGACCATTCGGCTTGACGCAGGAGAATCACGCTGCGTAACCTCACAATGAGTTACCAGCCGAGCGGCACGGCAACACAGCCGTCCGCGTCGACACAGCGCCGGGAGCTATATGTCCAGCGAATACGCCAAACAGCTCGGGGCCAAGCTCCGCGCGATCCGCACCCAGCAGGGCCTTTCCCTCCACGGTGTCGAGGAGAAGTCCCAGGGCCGTTGGAAGGCGGTCGTCGTCGGGTCGTACGAGCGCGGGGACCGCGCCGTCACCGTGCAGCGCCTCGCCGAACTGGCGGACTTCTACGGCGTCCCGGTGCAGGAACTGCTGCCGGGCACCACCCCGGGCGGCGCCGCCGAGCCGCCGCCGAAGCTGGTCCTGGACCTGGAGCGCCTCGCCCACGTCCCGGTCGAGAAGGCGGGCCCCCTCCAGCGCTACGCGGCGACGATCCAGTCCCAGCGCGGCGACTACAACGGCAAGGTCCTCTCGATCCGCCAGGACGACCTGCGCACCCTCGCGGTCATCTACGACCAGTCCCCCTCGGTCCTCACGGAACAGCTGATCAGCTGGGGCGTCCTCGACGCGGACGCGCGCCGCGCGGTGACCCACGAGGAAGGCTGAGCAGGCCACAACGCTTGCCCCGCCTGAGCAGAAACGTGCCGCCGGGTTGGCCAGAACCGAGTGATTCGGTTCCAGCCACCTGGCGGCACGTTTTTTGTGAAGCAGCGGCGCTGGAGAACGCAGGGATCTGCGACGCCCCAGGGGCGCGGGGAACTGCGCGAGCAACCACGACGAACCCGCAGCCGCCCGAACACAGAACCCCCCACGACCTACCGGCGCAGCGAAGCCTTCAGCTCCTTGAACCGCCCCAGAAGCCCGTTCACGAACGCCGGAGACTCATCCGTCGAGAACTCCTTCGCGAGCTGAACCATCTCGTCCAGCACCACCGCGTCCGGCGTCGCATCCACCCAGATCAGTTCGTACGCGCCGAGCCGCAGGATGTTCCGGTCCACCACCGGCATCCGGTCGAGCGTCCACCCGACCGAGTACTGGGAGATCAGCGAGTCGATCCGCGCGGCATGCTCCGCATACCCCTCGACCAACTGCATCGTGTACTCGCTGACCGGCGGCTGCCGGTCGTCGGACCGGGACAACCGCACCCAGTCCGCGAGCACGGTCAGCACATCGGCCCCGCGTTGGTCGCCCTCGAAGAGGATCTGGAAGGCACGCTTGCGAGCCGTGTTGCGAGCAGCCACGGTTAGCTGTTCACCCGGCCGAGGTAGTCGCTCGTACGGGTGTCGACCTTGATCTTCTCGCCGGTGGTGATGAAGAGCGGCACCTGGATCTGGTGGCCGGTCTCCAGCGTCGCCGGCTTCGTGCCCCCGGTGGAGCGGTCGCCCTGGAGACCCGGCTCGGTCTCGGCGACGACGAGCTCGACGGCGGCCGGCAGCTCGACGAAGAGCACCTCGCCCTCGTGGCGCGCGACGGTCGCCTCGAAGCCCTCGATGAGGAAGTTGGCGGCGTCACCGACGGTCTTGCGGTCGATGTGCAGCTGGTCGTAGGTCTCCATGTCCATGAAGACGAAGTACTCGCCGTCCATGTACGAGAACTGCATGTCGCTCTTGTCGACAGTGGCCGTCTCGACCTTGACGCCGGCGTTGAAGGTCTTGTCGACCACCTTGCCGGACAGCACGTTCTTGAGCTTGGTGCGCACGAAGGCCGGGCCCTTGCCGGGCTTGACGTGCTGGAACTCGACGACGGACCACAGCTGGCCGCCGTCGAGCTTGAGCACCAGGCCGTTCTTGAGGTCGTTCGTGGAAGCCACGGTTGCGGAATCTCCTGGACTGACGTGGACGACCCCGGGGCAAGCGCTACAGCGCGAGCAGCTCCTTGGTCGTGATGGTGAGTAGCTCGGGTCCGCCGTCCGCCTCGGGGCGTACGACGAGCGTGTCATCGATCCGGACGCCGCCCCGGCCCGGGAGGTGAACCCCGGGTTCGACGGTGACCGGCACGCAAGCGTCCAGTTTACCCATGGCCGCGGGGGCGAGCTGCGGGTCCTCTTCGATTTCCAGTCCGACGCCGTGTCCCATGAGCCTGGGCAGCCCCTCGGACCACCCCGCGGCCTCCAGGACCTGGCGCGCCGCGCGGTCCGCGTCCCGGTACTCCACGCCGGGCGCGAGGGCCTCCCGGCCGGCGCGCTGAGCGGCGAAGACGGCGTCGTACAGCTCGATCTGCCAGTCCGCCGGGGCCGTGCCGATGACGAAGGTGCGGCCGATCTCGCAGCGGTAGCCGCGGTACGCCGCGCCCAGGCAGACGGAGAGGAAGTCGCCCTCCTCCACGCGCCGGTCGGTGGGGCTGTGGCCGCGCAGACCCGCGTGCGGGCCGGTCGCGACGGACGTCGGGAAGGCGGGGCCGTCGGCGCCGTGGTCGACGAGGCGGCGTTCCAGCTCCAGGGCGAGGTGGCGTTCCGTGCGGCCGACCAGGATCGACTCCAGAAGCTCGCCGAGGGCCTGGTCGGCGATCTCGGCGGCGACGCGCAGGCAGCTGATCTCCTCCTCGTCCTTGACGATCCGCAGCTGCTCGACCGTGCCCGCGAGGTCGGCGAGGAGGAGGTGGGGGGCGACGGAGTGGATCGCCCGGTGGCGGGCGACCGTGAGGTGGTGCTCCTCGACGGCGAGGGTGTCGATGCCCTGCGCGGTGAGGAAGTCGGCGGCGGCGACCGCCGGGTCACCGCCCTCCCCCGGCAGGACGTGGACCCGCAGCAAGTCGTCGGGGCGGTTGTCCGGGGGCTCGGTGCACAGGAGGACGTCCTCCCGCGCGCCGACGAGGAGGACGGCGTTCTCGGGGGCCGCGCCGGAGAGGTATCTCACGTTGGCCGGGCGGGTGACGAGCGCGGTGGCGCTGCCCGCCGCGGCGCACCGGTCCCTGAGGCGGGTTCGGCGGGTTGCGTACGCGTCTGACATGAGTCGAGCGTAGGAGTCTGTGGCGAAATGTGCCGGTTCTGGGAGTGCCGTTCGGGGGACCAAGGGGGGCTCCTGAGCGACTGCCGGGTGCGGGATGCCGGATAGGGGTTACCTGTGTTCGGCTACCACTTCGGCGGACTTGCAATCGCCCTCGCCAGCACCTCGTCCAGAACGCGCGCCGTGGACTCCACGTCGAGCTGCGAGTTGTCGATGATCGGCAGGCCCGAGCCGTACCAGCCCGCCATCCGGCCGTGGATGCGCGCGACCTCCTCGTCCGTGAGGCGGCGGTTGCCGGAGCGCTCCGCGTTGCGCTCCAGGACGACTTCCAGGCCGGGCAGGAGGACGACCGGCAGCAGGCCGGGGCCCACGTGCCGCTTCCAGCCGCCGAGGCCCACCGCGGGGCGGTCGGGGAAGATCGCGTCGTCGAGGATGCAGGAGATGCCGTTGGCGAGGAAGTTGCGGGCGGCGAAGCCGCAGGTGCGGCGGGCCAGGCGGTACTGGGCCTCGGAGTGGTCGTTCCAGCCGCGCTGCGGGTCGGCGAAGCCGGAGCGGACCCACTCGCGGACGTCGTCGAGGCTGATGTGGGCCGTGGGGGTGCGGCGGTGGTCGGCCCAGTACTTGGCGACGCTGGTCTTGCCGGCGCCCGCGGGGCCGATGAGCAGCACCGCCAGCATCGCGGTCGCCGGGTCGGGGACGGCCGGGGCCGGGGCGGCGACGGGCTCGCCGGGCGGCAGCGGGACATGGCCGGTGACGTCACCCGGGGTCTGCCGGGGCGGCGGGGAGTACTGCGGGGGCGGGGGCGGGACCGGCATCCCCTGCGGGTGGCCCGCCGGGGGGACCGGGGGCCGGGGCGCCGCCGGGTGGGGCGCCGGGGCGTGGGGCGCCGGAGGATGCGCGGCCGGCGGGGCCGGGGGGACCGGCGGGACCTGCGGTTGCGGGACCTGCGGCGGTGTGAAGCCCGGCGCCGGCTGCGCCTGCGGGTGGGGAGGGGAGGGCTGGGAGGGATACGGCCCCGAATGCTGTGCGGCCGGCGACCAGCCGACCGGACCGTGCCCCCACTGGTGGGGCGGCGGCAGCGGAGAACCCACTGCGTGCTGCATCCGGTGCCACTCCGTCTCGTTCTGTGCGGGCTCGGTTCGCCTCCGGGGCGCGAAGGCGGTCGGGCGGACCCCGCTCCCCCTACCGAACGGTACCGCCCCCGGCCGTCGTTTGGTGAACGACCGGGGGCGGTCCGAAGTGCCCGGTGTGGAAAGAGAATCGGGCGAAGGTGATCTCCGGGTCCTACTGCCCCACTTCGCCGTACGCCGCGAGCAGCACCGCCGGGTCGGGGCCCTCCATGACGGTCGGCTTGCCGAGTCCGTCCAGGACGATGAACCGCAGCAGGTCGCCGCGCGACTTCTTGTCGACCTTCATCGTCTCCAGCAGCTTGGGCCACTGGTCGTAGCGGTAGTGCAGCGGCAGCCCGACCGACTCCAGGACCGTCCGGTGCCGGTCGGCGGTCGCGTCGTCCAGCCGCCCGGCGAGCCGCCCGAGTTCGGCCGCGAAGTGCATCCCCACGGATACGGCGGCGCCGTGCCGCCACTTGTAGCGCTCGTTCTTCTCGATGGCGTGCGCGAGGGTGTGCCCGTAGTTGAGGATCTCCCGCAGCCCCGCCTCCTTGAGGTCGGACGACACGACGTCCGCCTTCACGCGGATCGACCGCTCGATCAGCTCGGCGGTGTGCGGCCCGGCCGGCGTGCGCGCCGCCTCGGGGTCGGCCTCGATCAGGTCGAGGATCACCGGGTCCGCGATGAACCCGGCCTTGATGATCTCCGCGAGCCCCGACACGTAGTCGTTGACCGGCAGCGACTCCAGCGCGGCGAGGTCGCACAGCACCCCGGCCGGCGGATGGAACGCCCCGACGAGGTTCTTGCCCTCGGCGGTGTTGATGCCGGTCTTCCCGCCGACGGCCGCGTCGACCATGGCCAGCACGGTCGTCGGTACGGCGATCCAGCGCACCCCGCGCAGCCAGGTCGCCGCGACGAACCCGGCGAGGTCGGTCGTCGCCCCGCCGCCGACGCCCACGATGACGTCGGTGCGCGTGAACCCGGACTGCCCGAGCGCCTTCCAGCAGTACGCGGCGACCTCGGCGGTCTTGGCCTCCTCGGCGTTGGGCACCTGGATGGCGACGGCCTCGTACCCCTGCTCGGCGAGGTCGGCGCGCAGCGCGTCCCCGGTCTCGGCCAGGGCCTCGGGGTGGATCACCGCGACGCGCTTGGCCTTGGTCCCGATCAACCCGGCGAGTTCGCCGAGCAGTTGACGGCCCACCAGCACCTCGTACGGCGTGTCGCCGCCGACGTGGATCCGCGTCGTCGTCATACGTCCTTCAACTCCAGTGCGTCCAGGGCGGCTTGGGCGACCTCTTCCGGGGTCCGATCATCCGTCGCGACGACGGCCGTGGCGACCCCCTCGTACAGATGACGGCGAGCCTCCATCAACTCGCGCCACTGCTTGCGCGGGTTGACGGCGAGGAGGGGCCGGGCGGCGTTGAGGCCGGTGCGGCGGGCGGCCTCCTCGACGTCCATGGAGAGGTAGACGACCCGGCGGCCGGCGAGCAGCGCGCGGGTGCCGGCGTCGAGGATGGAGCCGCCGCCGAGCGCGAGGACTCCGTCGTGCCCGGCGAGGGCGGCCTCGACGGCGGCCTTCTCGATCGCGCGGAAGGCGGGCTCGCCCTCCTCGACGAAGATGTCGGCGATGGTGCGGCCCTGCTCGGCGACGATGTCGTCGTCGGTGTCCCGGTAGGGCACGCCGAGGCGCTCGGCGAGGAGTTGCCCGACGGTGGACTTGCCGACGCCCATCGGCCCGACCAGGACGACCAGCGGTCCGCTCATCGGATCGTCAGGCTGTCGAGGTACGAGCGGACGTTGCGGCGCGTCTCGACGACGTTGTCCCCGCCGAACTTCTCCGCGACCGCGTCCGCGAGGACCAGCGCGACCATCGCCTCGGCGACGATCCCGGCGGCCGGCACCGCCGACACGTCGGAGCGCTGGTGGTGCGCCTGCGCGGGCTCACCGGTCGCCACGTCCACGGTCCGCAGGGCGCGCGGCACGGTCGCGATCGGCTTCATGGCCGCCCGCACCCGCAGCACCTCGCCCGTGCTCAGACCGCCCTCGGTGCCGCCGGAGCGCCCCGAGGTGCGGCGCAGGCCCTCGTCGGTGCCGACGATCTCGTCGTGCGCCTTCGACCCCGGCACCCGCGCCAGCTCGAAGCCGTCGCCGACCTCGACGCCCTTGATCGCCTGGATGCCCATCAGGGCGCCCGCGAGCCGCGCGTCCAGGCGCCGGTCCCAGTGCACGTGCGAGCCGAGGCCCACCGGCACCCCGTACGCAAGCACCTCCACGACCCCGCCCAGGGTGTCGCCGTCCTTGTGGGCCTGGTCGATCTCCGCGACCATCGCCTTCGACGCGTCCGCGTCGAGGCAGCGCACCGGGTCCGCGTCCAGCTTCTCGACGTCGCCGGGGAGCGGGTAGACGCCCAGCGGGGCCTTCGCTGCGGCCAGTTCGACGACGTGGCTGACGATCTCGATGCCGGCCGTCTCCTTGAGGTACGACCGGGCGACCGCGCCGAGCGCGACGCGGGCGGCGGTCTCGCGGGCCGAGGCGCGCTCCAGGATCGGGCGGGCCTCGTCGAAGCCGTACTTCTGCATGCCGGCCAGGTCCGCGTGGCCCGGGCGGGGGCGGGTCAGCGGCGCGTTGCGGGCGGACTGGGCCAGCTCGGCCGGGTCGACCGGGTCGGCCGCCATGACCTTCTCCCACTTCGGCCACTCGGTGTTGCCCACCATGACCGCGACCGGGGAGCCCAGGGTGAGGCCGTGGCGGACACCGCCCAGGAAGGTGACCTCGTCCCGCTCGAACTTCATCCGAGCGCCCCGGCCATAGCCGAGCCGCCGCCGCGCGAGATGGTCCGCGACCATCTCCGTGGTGATCGGCACGCCGGCGGGAAGGCCCTCCAGCGTGGCGACGAGTGCGGGACCGTGGGACTCCCCCGCGGTCAGCCAACGCAGCCTGCTCAACGATGCTCCTCGGTGCTCGCGCCTGGTACCGCTGCGCCGCCACGCGTCCACGCGGACGGCACGGGCGACCCCGGGTGCGCGTCCCGGCCCCGCCGCCCTCGATCCTCCCACGTCCGCCGCCCGAACCCGCTCTCCGGTCCACGAAGCGGACTCACCGGGAGGAACGAGGCCCCCGGGATCTCAGCGGCGCTCCGGCTGGTTCCCGGGCGCGTAGGTCCCGAGGAAATCCGCGCCCCGGGGCCCTTCGGCCTGCGGCTGCCGGGGTGCGTAGGCGCCCAGGAAGTCCGCGCCCCGCGTCCCGTCCCCCTGCTGCTGGACGACGGCCCCCTGTCCCGCGCCGGCCTGCCGCAGCGCCCGGCGCAGCAGCCACTTGCGGCGCAGCTTCAGGGCCCAGGAGAGCACCACGAGCCCGATGACCAGGCACAGGACGGGAATCTGGATCCAGTCGGGCATGAAGTGCAGGACGAACTCGAAGATCTCGCTCTTGCCGGACGCCAGGGACATGGCGGTACTCCCCCCGATGCGCGCCCCGCCCCCTGCGCGGCGCCCCCGGGAACCTTAGCGGGAGGCGAGCGCGTGTTCGCCCGCTTTTCGCATCGCGTCGACGGGAGCGGGCCGGTGCCCGGTCATCTGCTCGACCTGGAGGACCGCCTGATGGACCAGAAGGTCCAGTCCGCTCACGACGGCGCCCCCGTACATCGACCAGCGCGCGGCGAGTTCGGTGGGCCAGGGGTCGTACAGGACGTCGAAGAGGGTCGCCGGACGCTCCGGTACGGCGTGGGAGAGCAGGTCCGTCGTCCCGGCCGGCGTCGTCGCGACGACCAGTGGCGCCCGCAGCCCCTCGGCCGCGTCGGCCCAGTCCGCCGTACGGACCTCGATGTCCAGCCGCTCGCCCCACTGCCGCATCTCGGCGGCGCGCGCCTCGCTGCGGACGTAGGCGACGACCTCGCCGGTGCAGATGCGGGAGAGCGCGGCGAGGGCGGAGGAGGCGGTGGCGCCGGCGCCGAGGATCGCGGCGGAGTCGACCTTCTCGACGCCGCGTTCGCGCAGGGCCGCGACCATGCCGGGGATGTCGGTGTTGTCCCCGACCTTGCGGCCGTCCTCGGTGAACACCAGCGTGTTGACGGTCTCGACCGAGGCCGCCGTCTCGCTGATCTCGTCCAGCAGCGGGATGACGGCCCGCTTCAGCGGCATCGTCAGCGACAGCCCCGCCCACTCCGCGCCGAGCCCGGCGACGAAGTCAGCGAGGGACTCCTCGTCGACCTCGAAGCGGTCGTACGACCACTCCGTCAGCCCCAGCGCGTCGTACGCGGCGCGGTGCAGCACCGGGGAGAGGGAGTGCGCGATCGGCGAACCGAGCACGGCGGCGCGGCGGGCTGCGGCGGCCCGTTCTGTCATGGGATCCGTCCTTCTCAGGAGCCCTTGCGGGACTCGTTGAACTCGGCGACCAGTTCCTCGTGTTCCGCGAGGGTCTTGGTGAACCTGCTGGTCTTGCCGTCCAGCGAGATGAAGTAGTACCAGCCGTCGTCCGTCGGGTTGAGGGCGCCCCGCAGCGCCTCGTCACCCGGGTTGTCGATGGGGCCGGGGGGCAGTCCCTTGACGTAGTACGTGTTGTACGGGTTGTTGAACCGCTTGAGCTCGGCGATCGTCAGGTCGATCTTGCTCTGGTTCTTGATGTAGTTGTACGTGGAGTCGAACTCCAGCGAGCCGTACGTCTGGGGGTTGCCGGGCTTGAGGCGGTTGTAGACGACCTCGGCCATCTTGCGGAAGTCGTCGTGGCTGGTGCCCTCGGCCTGCGCGAGGCTCGCCACGGTGAGGAGCTGCCAGGGCCCGTCGAGCCCGAGCTTCTCGGCCTGCTTCTCCAGCCCGAGCTGCTCGTACTTCTGGTTGGCGCGAGTCACCATCTCCTTGAGGAGGGTCTCGGGCTTGTCCGCCTTGGCCACGGCGTACCGCGACGGGTACAGGAACCCTTCCAGCGGGTCCTTCACGTTCGGGTGGTTCAGCGCCCAGTCCGGCAGCCCGAGGTCCTTGTACTTCGCCTTCGCGACGCCCGCGGTGGTGCCCTCGGAGAGGTCGAGGCGCTTGTCGATCTGCGCGTAGACCGCGACGTTGCGGGTGCCCTCGGCGATGATCAGGTTGTTCTGGCTCTTGGGGTCGAGCATCATCGCGACGGCCGCCTGGGCGGACATCTCCTTGTTCAGGACGTACGAACCCGCCTGGATGCTCCCGGACTCGGCGTTCTGCGTGTACGCGGACACGAACGCGTCGACGCTCTTGACGACGCCCGCCGCCTTGAGCTCACGCCCTATGGCCGCGCCCCCGGCACCCTTGGCGATGGTGATGGACACCGTCTCGTCGGTGCCGTTGCCCGTGTAGTCCGGGGACGCGCCGTAACGGTCCTGGTAGAACTGCATGCCGAAGTAGGTGACACCGGCGATACCGCCGCCGAAGACGAGGACGACGACGAGACAGGCGGCGCCGTTGCGGCGCTTCTTCTTGCCGCTGTCCCCCTTGCCGCCTTTACCGCCCCGCCGGCCGCGCTCCTCGGGTGCGGTCCCGGCGGCCGTGGCCTCGTCGGCGAGGTCGCCGTCCGGCTCGGGCAGGATGCCGCCGAGCGGCTCGGGGTCGGGCTCGGGCTCCGGGTCGGGCTCGCGGCGGCGGGCCGGGGGCTCCGGGGGCGGGTAGGCGTCGGGGGTGCCGTAGAAGTCGGGCTGTTCGGCGCCGTACGCGGCGGGCTGCTGGCCGTAGGGGTCGCCGGGGTCCGCCGCGTAGGGGACGTGCGCGTGGGTGCCGGTGCCGTCCCAGCCGCCCTGATGGTAGGACTGCGGCTGGTTCGGGTCGGGGTACTGCCGCTGGTCGTACTGCGGGTAGACCGGTTGACCGTACTGGTCGTACTGCTGCTGGTCGTACTGGGGTTGATCGTGCTGGGGTGGCTGGCCGTATCCGGGCTGCTGGCCGCCGTCCGTCCAGCCGTTGTACGCCGTCTGCTGCTGCGGCTCCTGCGGGTACTGCTGGTGGCCCCCGTAGGCAGGCTGGTGCCCTTGGGGCGCCTGCTGCCCTTCCCATCCGCCGTCCCCGAACAACGGGTCCTCCGGATGCCACGGTGCGGGGCCCGGGCCCCGGCCATACTCAGTCATCGATCCCCTAGAGCCGCGAGGCGGCGGTTCGCGGCTGGGGGGTCCGGCTGCGGTTCCGCCTCTTGTTGTGCGGAGGCTGTTCGAACACCTCCGCATCGCGCGGAACGTTACCGTATCGCGATCAGATGACCACTTAGACGCCCTCTCCCGGTGCTTTACCTGACACCCGTTCGGATTCCAGCGCCTGCTGAAGGATGATCACAGCGGCGGCCTGGTCGATGACGGAGCGTCCCTTCTTCGACTTCACGCCCGAGGCGCGCAGCCCCTGGCTGGCCGTCACGGTCGTCATCCGCTCGTCCACGAGCCGAACCGGAACCGGGTCGACCGCCTTGGCCAGCGCCTCGGCGAACCCCCGGACCTTGACCGCCGCCGGGCCCTCGCCCCCCTTGAGGGAGCGTGGGAGCCCGACGACGATCTCGATCGGCTCGTACTCGTCGACAAGTTGCTTCAGCCGGCGCCGGGCGGCGGGTACGTCCTTGCCGGGGACCGTCTCGACCGGGGTCGCGAGGATCCCGTCGGGGTCGCACGAGGCGACCCCGATCCGGGCGTCCCCGACGTCGATCGCGAGCCGGCGTCCGCGGCGCATCAGTTGGCCGTCTCGGCGACCAGCCGCTCGACCGCGTCGACGGCCTCGCCGACGGCGGCCGGGTTCTGGCCACCGCCCTGGGCGACGTCCGGCTTCCCGCCGCCACCGCCGCCGAGCGTCTTGGCGGCCGTGCGGACCAGGTCGCCCGCCTTGAGACCGCGCTCGCGGGCGGCCTCGTTGGTGGCGATCACGGTCAGCGGTTTGCCGTTGTTCACGGTGAACAGGGCGACGACAGCGGCCCGCCCGCCCTGGATACGGCCCCGCACGTCGAGGACCAGCTTGCGCAGGTCGTCCGGGGTCGTCCCGTCCGGGACCTGCCCGGTGACCAGGGCGATCCCGCGCACGTCCTTGGCCGAGTCGGCGAGTCCGGCGGCGGCCTGGAGGACCTTCTCCGCGCGGAACTTCTCGATCTCCTTCTCGGCGTCCTTCAGCTTGCCGAGCATGGCCGAGATCTTCTCCGGCAGCTCCTCCGCACGCCCCTTGACCAGCTCCTGGAGCTGGGCGACGACCGTGTGCTCGCGGGCCAGGAAGTTGTAGGCGTCGACGCCGACCAGGGCCTCGATCCGGCGCACACCCGAGCCGATCGACGACTCCCCGAGCAGCTTGACCAGGCCGAGCTGCGAGGTGTTGTGGACGTGCGTGCCGCCGCACAGCTCCTTGGAGAAGTCCCCGATGGTCACGACGCGCACCCGCTCGCCGTACTTCTCGCCGAACTCGGCGATGGCACCCTGCTTCTTCGCCTCGTCGATCCCCATGATCTCGGCGCGCACGTCGAGGTCGTGGGAGAGCACCTCGTTGATCTTCTGCTCGACGTCGGTCATCACGGCCGTCGGGACGGCGGACGGCGAGCCGAAGTCGAAGCGGAAGCGGCCCGGCTGGTTCTCGGAACCGGCCTGGGCGGCCGTCGGGCCGAGCGCGTCGCGCAGGGCCTGGTGGGTGAGGTGCGTGGCCGAGTGGGCACGGGCGATGGCCGTGCGGCGCCGGGAGTCGATCGTGGCGTGGGCCTTGGCCCCGACGGTCACCTCGCCGACCTGGACGACGCCCTTGTGGACGTACACCCCCGGCACCGGCTTCTGGCAGTCGCGGACCTCGATGACGGCACCGGAGTCGACCCGGATCTTCCCGGTGTCACCGATCTGGCCACCGCCCTCGGCGTAGAACGGGGTGCGGTCGAGGACGATCTCGACCTCGTCGCCCTCGGTGGCGGCCGGCGAGGAGACGCCGTCGACGAGGATGCCGACGATCGTGGTCTCGCCCTCGGTGTCGGTGTAGCCGATGAAGTCGGTCTCACCGGCCTGGTCGGCGATCTCCCGGTAGGCACCGGCGCCGGCGTGGCCGGTCTTCTTGGCCTGGGCGTCGGCCTTGGCGCGCTCCCGCTGCTCCTTCATCAGGCGGCGGAAGCCCTCCTCGTCCACGGAAAGGCCCTGCTCGGCGGCCATCTCCAGGGTGAGGTCGATGGGGAAGCCCCAGGTGTCGTGCAGGAGGAACGCCTTGTCGCCGGCGAGGACCGTGCCACCGGACGCCTTGGTCTCGGAGACGGCCGTGTCGAGGATGTTCGTGCCGCCCTTGAGGGCCTTGAGGAAGGCGTTCTCCTCGGCGACGGCGACCTTCTCGATCCGCTCGCGGTCGGTGATCAGCTCCGGGTACTGCTGGCCCATCATGCCGATGACGGCGTCGATGAGGTCCAGGACGACCGGGCCGGTGGCGCCGAGGAGGCGCATGTTGCGGATGGCGCGGCGCATGATGCGGCGCAGGACGTAGCCCCGGCCCTCGTTGCCGGGGGTGACGCCGTCGCCGATCAGCATCACCGACGTGCGCATGTGGTCGGTGACCACGCGCAGGGAGACGTCCGACTCGTGGGCGCGGCCGTACTCGACGCCGGTCAGCTCGGTGGCCTTCTTGATGACGGCCATCGAGGTGTCGATCTCGTACATGTTCTGCACGCCTTGCAGGATCATCGCGAGGCGCTCAAGTCCGAGGCCCGTGTCGATGTTCTTGCTGGGCAGCTCGCCGAGGATCTCGAAGTTGTCCTTGCCGATGCCCTCGCCGCGCTCGTACTGCATGAAGACGAGGTTCCAGATCTCGACGTACCGCTCGTCGTTGACGGCCGGGCCGCCCTCGACGCCGAACTCCGGGCCGCGGTCGTAGTTGATCTCGGAACAGGGGCCGCAAGGTCCGGGGACGCCCATCGACCAGTAGTTGTCCTTCATGCCGAGACGCTGGATGCGCTCCTTCGGCACGCCGACGACCTCGTGCCAGATGCGCTCGGCCTCGTCGTCGTCCAGGTAGACGGTGATCCACAGACGCTCGGGGTCGAGGCCGTAACCGCCCTTGTCCTGGGGGCTGGTGAGCAGCTCCCAGGCGTACTTGATGGCGCCTTCCTTGAAGTAGTCGCCGAAGGAGAAGTTGCCGCACATCTGGAAGAACGTGCCGTGCCGGGTGGTCTTGCCGACCTCTTCGATGTCCGGCGTACGCACGCACTTCTGCACGCTGGTGGCGCGCGACCACGGCGGCTTGACCTCACCGAGGAAGTACGGCTTGAAGGGAACCATGCCGGCCGGGACGAGGAGCAGAGTCGGGTCGTCCGCGATGAGCGACGCCGAAGGCACGACGGTGTGCCCGCGCTCCTCGTAGAAGCTCAGCCAGCGGCGGCGAATCTCGGCCGACTCCATCAGTGGTCCTCATTCCGGTTGTACGTATACGTCGTGTTGTACGTCGTGTTCTCGATGGCGGCGATGCGCCGGGGTGCGGGGAGTTCGGGTGCCTGCTCGATGCCGAGCGCGTCCTGGAGCTCGGCCTCCCGCTGGGCCATGCCGTCCCGGACGTCGAGCGCGAAGCCGACCGCGCGGTCCTTGAGCCGCGTGCCCGTCTCCAGCGCCTTGTTCGCCGCGCTCGCGGCGAGGCTCTCCGGGGTGAGCTGCTTCAGTTTGCGGTTGACCTTGGTGGTGGCCCAGACACCGGCTGCGACGCCGGTCGTGAACCAGAACGTACGGCGGAACATCGCTGCTCTCAGTCCCTCTTCCCACGGACGCGGCCCACGATCACGGTGCGGCGGGGGTCGTCCCCTCTGCCGCCGCCGAGCGCCCGGCGTACGCCGTACCCGAACGCGGCGACCTTCACGAGAGGCCCGCCGAACGTCGAGGCGACCGTCGTCGACAGCGCGGAGGCGTTCGAGGTGACCTCCTGGACGTCCGAGGCGATCGCGTCGACCCGCTCGATCTGCGTCTGCGCGGAGCGTACGGCCGTGGAGGCGTCCGCGAGCAGCGGGACCGCCTGGTCGGTCACGTCCGCCACGAGCTTGGTGGTCGCCCTGAGCGTCTGGGCCAGCCTCACCAGCGCGACGGCGAGGAAGGAGACCAGGATCGCCCAGAAGACGGCCACGATGATCCCGGCTACCTCGCCTCCGGACACCTCGCACCCACTCCCTGAAGCTTTCGATACTAGATAGAGACTGAGCCTATCGCGCCCGGCGCAGCGCTCTGTACCGCATTACGGGCACGCGAAAGCCCGCCGCCCCCAAGGGGACAGCGGGCTCCGAGCGGTACTACAACCGGTGAAGGATCAACGGGCGTAGTACTCGACGACCAGCTGCTCGTCGCAGATGACCGGAACTTCCTTGCGGTTCGGCTCGCGGTCCAGGCGGAACGCCAGGGCCTTGAGGTTCACCTGGAGGTAGCGCGGGGTCTCGCCGTCGGGGGCGAAGCCACCCTCACGGGCGATCGTGAAGAGCGTCTTCTCCTTGGAGCGCTCGCGCACCTGGACGACGTCGTCGGGACGGACACGGAACGAGGGCTTGTCGGTCTTCTGACCGTTGACCTCGATGTGGCCGTGGACGACCATCTGGCGGGCCTGGTAGATCGTGCGGGCGATACCCGAACGCAGGACCAGCGCGTCGAGACGGCGCTCCAGCTCCACGATCAGGGCCTCACCGGTCTTGCCCTGGACCTTGGAGGCGCGCTCGTAGGCGCGGACGAGCTGGCGCTCGGAGAGGTCGTACTGCGCGCGCAGACGCTGCTTCTCCAGCAGACGGACCTTGTAGTCCGAGTTCTGCTTGCGGCCACGGCCGTGCTCGCCCGGCGGGTAGGGGCGGGCCTCGAAGTACTTGACGGCCTTCGGGGTCAGCGCGATGCCGAGGGCACGCGACTTCTTGACCTTGGGGCGGGACTGGTTCGCCACTGTGTTTTTCTCTCCGTGTGATTTTCGGCTTGTCAGCATCAAGAGAGGTCACGATCCGCAGCCGGGAAACCCGCCTCGTTCACCTGAGTGACGGGGTGGGCAGCCGCTCCCTGGTCTGGGCACATACGTGCTTGCGCGACGCTCCTGGAGCCCCCTCGCGGGGGTTCCGGCCGGTCGTCCCGCTCTGACAGCGCGGGACACGGCACTTCGGGCGAGTCTACAGGGCGCTCAGGACCGCTTGCGACCGAGGTGCTTCCTGGTCCACTCGACGGCGTCCGCGTACCGCGCCTCCGCGCCGTGCCGGGTGGGCGTGTAGTACTCGCGGTCCTTGATCTGGTCCGGGGCGTACTGCTGCTCGGCGATGCCCTCGGGGATGTCGTGCGGGTAGACGTACCCCTGCGCGTGCCCCAGCTTGGCGGCGCCCTTGTAGTGGCCGTCGCGCAGGTGCATGGGGACCGGTCCGGCCAGGCCCTTGCGGACGTCCTCCAGGGCGGCGCCGATCGCGGTCGTCGCCGCGTTGGACTTGGGCGCGAGGGCGAGGGCGATGGTGGCGTGGCTGAGGGTGAGGGCGGCCTCGGGGAAGCCGATCATGGCGACGGCCTGCGCTGCCGCTACGGCTATGGGCAGGGCGTTCGGGTCGGCGAGGCCGATGTCCTCGCTGGCCGAGATCATCAGGCGGCGGGCGATGAAGCGGGGGTCCTCGCCGGCCTCGATCATGCGGGCCAGGTAGTGCAGGGCGGCGTCCACGTCGGAGCCGCGGATGGACTTGATGAGGGCGCTGGCGACGTCGTAGTGCTGGTCGCCGTCGCGGTCGTACGTGACCGCCGCGCGGTCGACGGTCTGCTCCAGGGTCGCGAGGGTGATCTCGGTCTCCGCCTGGTCGAGGGCGGCTCCGGCGGCGGCCTCCAGGGCGGTGAGGGCGCGGCGGGCGTCGCCTCCGGCGATGCGCAGGAGGTGGTCCTCGGTGTCCTCGGGGAGGGTGACGGCGGATTTCAGGCCGCGGTCGTCGGTGACGGCCCGGCGCAGGAGGCCGCGCAGGTCGTCGTCCGTGAGGGGTTCGAGGGTGAGGAGGAGGGAGCGGGACAGGAGGGGGGAGATGACCGAGAAGTACGGGTTCTCGGTGGTCGCCGCGATGAGGGTGACCCAGCGGTTCTCGACGGCGGGGAGGAGGGAGTCCTGCTGGGCCTTGCTGAAGCGGTGGATCTCGTCGAGGAAGAGGACGGTCTCCTTGCCGTATCCCCCGCTCGCGCGGCGCGCGCCGTCGATGACCGCGCGGACCTCCTTGACGCCGGCGGTGATCGCCGACAGCTCCACGAACCGCTTGTTGGTGGCCTTCGAGACGACGTACGCGAGGGTCGTCTTGCCCGTGCCGGGCGGGCCCCAGAGGATCACCGAGGAGACTCCGGCCGGACCGCCCGCGCCCTCGCCGACCAGGCGGCGCAGCGGCGAGCCGGGCTTGAGGAGGTGCTGCTGGCCCGCGACCTCGTCGAGCGTGCGCGGGCGCATCCTCACCGCCAGGGGGCTCCCCGTCGGGTCCTTCTCCTGGCGGTCTTCGGCGGCTGCGGTGAACAGATCGGGCTCCACACGGAAACCCTAAGTCACGGCACTGACAATCCCGTGAGGAGCGTCAGCTGGTCCAGAAGTCCCACCAGCGGGTCAGGATCAGCATGCCGATGATCCCGATGTGCACGGCCGGCAGCACCCACGTGAACTCGCCGAAGAAGCTCTTCAGCCAGGCCGGCCCGGGCAGGAAGCCGTTCCTGACATTGAACGACGTCACGTACCAGAACATGATGATCGTCGCGACCCAGGCCAGCGAGCACCACAGGCACAGCGCGTTGATCCGGTACAGCGACTGGAACTGGAGCCACGTGCAGAACCCGACCCCGAACAGCGTGCCGAAGTTGAAGGTGAGCCAGTACCAGCGGGGGAACCGGGCGCGGCCCAGCAGGCTCATGCCGACGGCGATGACGATGCCGTAGCAGACCAGTCCGAGCATCGGGTTGGGGAACCCGAAGGCTGCGGCCTGCTTGGACTCCATGACGCTGCCGCAGGAGACGACCGGGTTGAGGCTGCACCCGGGGACGAACGTCTTCCCCTCGACCTTCGCTTCGAGCAGCTTGAACTTGTCGATGGTGATGACCCAGGCGGCGAGCAGCCCCGCAGCGCCCGTGATCACCAGCATCAGCGCGAACGCCCTGCTGCCGCCCACCGCTCGGGACGCGTCGGCGGTGGCGCGCTCCGGCTCGTGGTCCATGGAGACCTCTTTGACTGTCGTCTTGCTCATCACGCCGATCCGTCAAGTCGAGAGGGGACGTACTTCTGACAGCGGTCATTCTGCCGCACCTGTCCCGTCGTCCACCGTTCGATGGACATAAGGACGCCCTGTCGGAAGCCTGTTCAGGACAGGTGACCGGCCCGGAAACGGCGAGGCCGGAATCGCCCGTGAGGACGATTCCGGCCTTGTCGTGTTGACGGTTAGGAAGACGGTGTGAGCCGCGACGTCAGCTCCGCCACGATCTGGTCCACGGCGACCGCCGTCTGCTCCCCCGACTCCATGTCCTTGAGCTGGACGACGCCCTCCGCGAGGTCCCGCTCCCCCGCGACCAGCGTGTAGCGGGCGCCGGAGCGGTTGGCGTTCTTCATGGCGCCCTTGAGGCCCTTGTTGCCGAACGCGAAGTCGGCGGCGACGCCGGCCCTGCGGAGCTCGGCGACCTTGCCGAAGAGGACGCGGCGGGCCTCCTCGCCGAGCGGGACGGCGTAGACCGAGGTCACGGCCGGGAGGTCGAGGACGATGCCTTCCGCCTCCAGGGCGAGGACCGTGCGGTCGACGCCGAGGGCCCAGCCGATGGACGGGAGGGCGGGGCCGCCGAGCATCTCGGAGAGGCCGTCGTAGCGTCCGCCGCCGCCGACCGCCGACTGCGCGCCGAGGCCGTCGTGGACGAACTCGAAGGTCGTGCGCATGTAGTAGTCGAGGCCGCGGACCAGCTTCGGGTCGTCCTCGAAGACGACGCCCTCGGCGCTCAGGAGTGCGCGGACCTCCTCGTGGTACGCCTTGCACGCGTCGCACAGGTAGTCCACGAGGAGCGGGGCGTCCGCGAGCTGCTTCTGGACGTCGGCCCGCTTGTCGTCGAGGACGCGCAGCGGGTTGATCTCGGCGCGGCGCAGGGTCTCCTCGTCGAGGTCGAGGCCGCGCAGGAACGTCTGGAGGGCCTCGCGGTAGACGGGGCGGCACTCCTTGTCGCCCAGGGAGTTCAGCAGGATGCGGAAGTCACTGAGGCCCAGCGAGCGGTACGCCTGGTCGGCGAGGACGATCAGCTCGGCGTCGAGGGCGGGGTCCTCCGCGCCGATCGCCTCGGCGCCGATCTGGGAGAAGTGGCGGTAACGGCCCTTCTGGGGGCGCTCGTAGCGGTAGTACGAGCCCGAGTACCAGAGCTTGACGGGCAGGTTGCCGGCCTTGTGGAGGTTGGCCTCCAGCGTGGCGCGCAGGGTGGAGGCGGTGCCTTCGGGGCGCAGTGCGAGCCGGTCGCCGCCCTTGGTCTCGAAGGCGTACATCTCCTTGGTGACGATGTCGGTGGACTCGCCGACGCCGCGCGCGAAGAGTTCGACGTTCTCGAAGCCGGGGGTCTCGATGTACTCGTAGCCGGAGACGCGCAGCGGTGCGGCGAGGGCCTCGCGGATCGCGAGGAAGGCGGCGGAGCTGGGCGGCAGAAGGTCGTACGTGCCCTTGGGGGCCTGGAAGGTACTCACTCGTCACATTCCTCGTCGGGGGGCGCCGGGCGCTCCCTGGCCGTCGGCCACCTGCCTCAGGTAGGCGTTGGTGGCGCGTTCGCGGCCGATGGTGGTCTGGGGGCCGTGTCCGGACAGGACCACGGTGGAGTCGTCGAGCGGCAGGCACACGCGCGCCAGGGAGGCGAGCATGTCGTCCATGGAGCCGCCGGGCAGGTCGGTGCGTCCGATGGAGCCGGCGAAGAGCAGGTCCCCGGAGAAGAACACCGGCGGGATGTCGGCGGCCTCCGGGAGCCGGAACGTCACCGACCCCTTGGTATGGCCCGGCGCGTGCGCGACGGTGAGTTCCAGACCTGCCAGTTCCAGCCGCGCCCCGTCGGTGAGTTCGCGGACGTCGTCCGGCTCCCCGATGGTCAGCTCGCCCAGCAGCGGCATCCCGATGGACCGGCCGAGGGCCTTCTCGGGGTCGCTCATCATGTAGCGGTCCTCGGGGTGGATCCAGGCGGGCACGTCGTGCGCGCCGCACACCGGGACGACCGAGGCCACGTGGTCGAGGTGACCGTGGGTGAGGACGACGGCGACGGGCTTGAGCCGATGTTTGGCGAGCGTCTCCTCGACTCCGGGGGCCGCCTCGTGGCCCGGGTCGATGATCACGCACTCCTCACCGGCGGCCGGGGCGACGAGATAACAGTTCGTCCCCCAGGCTCCGGCGGGGAACCCGGCAATGAGCACGATCGTCCTTCGTTTGTCTCGATACGGGGGGCTTGCGCACAGCGCGACCCACGTCAGAGCCTACCGGCGCTGCCGATTCCTCAGCGAACCCATATACGGTACGGGGCACACGCAGCGCGAACCGGCGTACGAGACGGCACGAGGAGAAGACCGGTGGTCACCCAGGAACAGCGGAAGCGGCAGCTCGCGCGGGAGAAGTTCTTGCGGCAGCAGCAACGGCGCACCGCCGCCCGGCGCAAGGCACGGATGCGCAACTCGGTGATCGCGTCGGCGCTCGGTGTGGTCGTGATCGGGAGCGCCGCGCTCTACGCGACGGGCGCGTTCGAGGACGACGGCACGAAGAAGTCGGACGACGTGGCCGCCTCCCCGTCGCCGCAGCCGAGCAAGGGACCGGACCCGTGCGGGAAGCCGGCGGCGGGGTCGGTCAAGACGGAGACGTGGAAGACCGAGCCGAAGCTCGCGATCGACAAGTCGGCGAAGTACACGATGACGCTCGACACGACCTGCGGTGAGATCGGCATCGACCTCAAGGCGTCGGCGGCCCCGCAGACCGTGAACTCCTTCGACTTCCTGGCCGGCAAGGGCTACTTCGACCACACCAGGTGCCACCGGCTCACCACCGAGGGCATCTACGTCCTCCAGTGCGGCGACCCGACCGCGAAGGGCTCGGGCGGTCCCGGGTACACGATCCCGGACGAGAACCTGAAGGACACCTCGCTGAAGAACGGCATCTACCCGGCGGGCACGGTCGCGATGGCGAACACCGGCCAGCCGCACACCGGCGGCAGCCAGTTCTTCCTCGTCTACCAGGACAGCCAGCTCCCGCCGCAGTACACGCCGTTCGGTACGGTGTCGGCCGACGGGATGAAGGTCCTGAAGAAGATCGCCGCCGCGGGAGCGCAGGCCGCGGACCCGACGACGGGCAACACGGCCCCGAACGCGACGGTCGTGATCGACAAGGCGACGGTCGCGAAGTCCTGACGAATCCGGGGCGGCGGCCAGCGTAATTTCGGTCGCGCTGGATGCGGACAGGCACACCGCCGGTCGCCTATGTTGGCCAAGACGAAACTGTGGACGATGCCCGGGGGCCGGCGAGCCTCGCGCAGGCATCATGTGGAGGAGGCGCTGTGAGCAGCGACCCGTGGGGCCGCGTCGACGAGACGGGGACCGTGTACGTGCGTACGGCCGACGGCGAGCAGGTCGTCGGTTCCTGGCAGGCCGGCTCTCCCGAGGAGGCGCTGGCCTACTTCGAGCGCAAGTACGAGGGCCTGGTGGTCGAGATCGGCCTCCTGGAGAAGCGCGTGCGCACCACCGACCTGTCGGCCAAGGACGCCCAGCTGGCGATCGACCACCTGCGCGAGCAGGTCGACGCGCATCACGCGGTCGGTGACCTGGCCTCGCTGCGGGAGCGGCTGGACGCGCTGGTGTCCTCGGTCGAGTCGCGGCGCGAGGAGCGCAAGCAGCAGCGCGCCAAGCAGTCCGAGGAGGCCCGCAAGGCCAAGGAGGAGCTGGTCGCGGAGGCGGAGCAGCTCGCGCAGTCCGACCAGTGGCGGGCGGCCGGCGAGCGGCTGCGGGCGCTGGTGGACACGTGGAAGGGCCTGCCGCGCCTGGACCGCAAGTCGGACGACGAGCTGTGGCACCGCTTCTCGCACGCCCGCTCGGCGTTCTCCAAGCGGCGCAAGGCGCACTTCGCGCAGCTCGACGCGCAGCGCGAGGACGCCCGCCGGATCAAGGAGCGGCTGGTCGCGGAGGCCGAGTCGCTGTCGTCGTCCCAGGACTGGGGTCCGACGGCGGCCCGCTACCGCGAGCTGATGGCGGACTGGAAGGCCGCGGGCCGCGCCCAGCGCGAGCACGAGGACGACCTGTGGAACCGCTTCCGCGGCGCCCAGGACGTGTTCTTCGCGGCGCGCAGCGGGGTCTTCGCGGAGCGGGACGCCGAGCAGACGGAGAACCTCAAGCTGAAGGAGGAGCTGGCCGAGGAGGCCGAGAAGCTCCTGCCGATCGGCGACCTGAAGTCGGCGCGTGCGGCGTTCCGCGCGATCAACGAGCGCTGGGAGGCCATCGGCCACGTCCCGCGCGACGCCCGCCCGAAGGTCGAGGGCCGGATGCACACGGTCGAGCGCGCCCTCCAGGACGCCGAGGAGACCGAGTGGCGCCGGACGAACCCGGAGGCGCGTGCGCGTGCCGCCGGTCTCACCGGCCAGCTCCAGGCCGCCGTCGACAAGCTGAAGGGCCAGATCGAGACGGCTCGCGCGCAGGGCAACAACTCCCGCGCGGACAAGCTGGAGCGCGAGCTGGAGGGCCGCCAGGCGCTGCTGGACCAGGCGCTGAAGGGGCTTCAGGAGTTCGGCGGCTGAGTTTTTCCGGACGCTGAAGAGGGCCCCGTACGCGGGGCCCTCTTTCCGTGCGCCCTACGGGCGTCTGGCCGACGTCACCCGGTACACGTCGTACACGCCCTCCACGCCCCGCACGGCCTTCAGGACGTGCCCGAGGTGTTTCGGGTCGCCCATCTCGAAGGTGAAGCGGGAGGTGGCGACGCGGTCGCGGGACGTCTGGACGGCCGCGGAGAGGATGTTGACGTGCTGGTCGGACAGGACGCGGGTGACGTCCGACAGGAGCCGGGAGCGGTCGAGGGCCTCGACCTGGATGGCGACCAGGAACACCGAGGACTGGGTGGGCGCCCACTCGACGTCGAGGATGCGCTCGGGCTCGCGGGAGAGTGACTCCACGTTGACGCAGTCGCTGCGGTGAACCGATACGCCACTACCCCGGGTGACGAACCCGATGATCGGGTCGCCCGGTACGGGCGTGCAGCAGCGGGCCAGCTTGACCCACACGTCGTCGACGCCCTTGACGACCACACCGGGGTCGTTGTTGCTGCGCCGCTTACGGCCCCGGGTGCGGGACGGCGGTACCGCCTCGTCGATCTCCTCGGTGGCCGCCTCCTCCCCGCCGAGCGCCTGGACGAGTTTCTGGACGACGCCCTGCGCCGCGACATGGCCCTCGCCGATCGCGGCGTACAGGGACGAGATGTCGGGGTAGCGCATCTCGTGGGCCAGGGTGACCAGGGAGTCGCCGGTGAGGATGCGCTGGATCGGCAGGTTCTGCTTGCGCATCGCGCGGGCGATGGAGTCCTTGCCCTGCTCGATCGCCTCGTCGCGGCGCTCCTTGGAGAACCAGGCGCGGATCTTGTTGCGGGCGCGCGGTGACTTGACGAAGCCGAGCCAGTCGCGCGAGGGCCCGGCGCCGGCCGCCTTGGAGGTGAAGACCTCGACGAGGTCGCCGTTGTCGAGGGTCGATTCGAGCGGCACGAGCCGGCCGTTGACTCTCGCTCCTATCGTGCGGTGCCCGACCTCCGTGTGGACGGCGTACGCGAAGTCGACCGGGGTGGCGCCCGCCGGGAGCGCGATGACGTCGCCCTTGGGGGTGAAGACGAAGACCTCGTTGCGGGAGAGGTCGAAGCGCAGGGACTCCAGGAACTCGCTGGGGTCCTCGGTCTCCTTCTGCCAGTCGAGGAGCTGGCGCAGCCACGCCATGTCGTTGATGGCGTCCTTGTCCTTGCCGGCGGCCTTCGGGGCGTCGGTGCGGACCTTGGAGGCGCCGGCCACGGCCTCCTGCTTGTACTTCCAGTGCGCGGCGATGCCGTACTCGGCGCGGCGGTGCATGTCGAACGTGCGGATCTGGAGTTCGACGGGCTTGCCGTTGGGGCCGATGACCGTCGTGTGCAGCGACTGGTACATGTTGAACTTGGGCATCGCGATGTAGTCCTTGAACCGGCCGGGGACCGGGTTCCATCGCGCGTGGACGGTGCCGAGGGCCGCGTAGCAGTCGCGGACGGTGTCCACGAGGACGCGGATGCCCACCAGGTCGTAGATCTCCGCGAAGTCGCGGCCTCGTACGATCATCTTCTGGTAGACGGAGTAGTAGTGCTTCGGCCGGCCGGTGACGGTCGCCTTGATGCGGGCGGCGCGCAGGTCGGACTGGACCTCGTCGGTCACTATGGCCAGGTACTCGTCGCGCTTGGGGGCGCGCTCGGCGACCAGGCGGACGATCTCGTCGTACATCTTGGGGTAGAGGATCGCGAACGCGAGGTCCTCCAGTTCCCACTTGATGGTGTTCATGCCCAGGCGGTGGGCGAGCGGCGCGTAGATCTCCAGGGTCTCGCGCGCCTTCTTCTCCTGCTTCTCGCGCTTGAGGTAGCGCATCGTGCGCATGTTGTGCAGGCGGTCGGCGAGCTTGATGACCAGGACGCGCGGGTCCTTGGCCATGGCGACGACCATCTTGCGGACGGTCTCGGCCTGCGCGGCCTCGCCGAACTTGACCTTGTCGAGCTTGGTGACGCCGTCGACGAGGAGCGCGACGACGTCGCCGAAGTCACGGCGCAGGTCGTCGAGGCCGTACTCGGTGTCCTCGACGGTGTCGTGCAGCAGGCCCGCCATCAGGGTGGCCGGATCCATGCCCAGTTCGGCGAGGATCGTCGTCACCGCGAGGGGGTGGGTGATGTACGGGTCGCCGCTCTTGCGCTTCTGGCCGCGGTGCCAGCGCTCGGCGACCTGGTAGGCCCGCTCGATCTGGCGCAGCGTCGCCGTCTCGGTCTTCGGGTCGTTGCTGCGGACTATCCGCAGGAGCGGTTCCAGCACCGGGTTGTACGGGTTCGCGCGCTGGACGCCGAGGCGGGCCAGGCGGGCGCGGACCCGGTTCGAGGAGCCGGTGCGGGCGGGCTGGGGGGCCGCGGCGGGGCGGGCGGCGGCCGGGGCGGGCGCGGGGCCGCCGGGCGCGGGCGCCGGGCCGGAGGCGGGGGCCGGGGCGGGCGCGGACGCCGGGCGCTCGGGCGGGGCCGGCTTGGGGCGCGGCTGCTCGGGCTGGCGGTCGGCGGGCGCCGTACGGTCGTGCTCCACCGGCGCGGCGGTGCCGTTCTGGCCACGCGACGCGGGCCCCGAACCACTCTCGGGCTTGGCGGCGGTCAGGTGCTGGGCCTCGTCTGGCAAGAGGACTCCTCGTGCGCGATCCGGGTCCCCGGTCAGGCTCCGGAGCCCCCATCGTAGCGATCCCGCGCCCCGGCATCGCCTCCAGCCGCCTGTGAGAGCCGTACACGGGAGGAACACGAGGGGTGGACAGGGGCTTCCCCGCAGGCGTACGCGGGGGAACGGGGGCAGGGACGTGTTTCGGCCATGCGTACGCGGAAGGCGGGCCCGGGAGACCCCGGGCCCGCCTTCCGCGGTGCTCAGACGGTGAGCAGCGACTCCACGGGAGCGCCGTCGAGGGCGGACTCCAGGCGCGGGCGGCCGTTCAGGAACGTCAGTTCCATCAGGATCGCCACCCCGGAGACCTGGGCGCCGGCGCGGTGGATCAGCTGGATCGCCGCCTCCGCCGTGCCGCCGGTCGCGAGGACGTCGTCCACGATGAGGATGCGGTCCTCGGGCGTGAGGTCCTCGGCGTGGATCTCGATCTCCGCCGAGCCGTACTCCAGGTCGTACGACTGGGAGAGGGTGGCGCCGGGGAGCTTGCCGGCCTTGCGGACCGGGACGAAGCCGAGGCCCGCGCGGACGGAGACGGGTGCGCCGAGGATGAAGCCGCGCGCTTCGAGGCCGACGATCTTCGTGGCCCCGGTGCGCACCGCGATCTCGGCGAACGCGTCGGTGAGCGCCGTGAACGCGGCCGGGTCCGCGAGCAGCGGGGTGATGTCCTTGAACATCACGCCGGGCTCGGGGTAGTCCGCGACGTCACGGATACGGCTGAGGAGCAGCTCCTTGATGTCGGTCACCGGCGCTTCCCGGAAGGTCGGCCGCGGCCACGGCCACGGGACGCGGGCTGGTTGCGGGGGCCGACGACAGCCGCGGCGTCGTCGTCGTACTCTTCGGCCCCCTCGCTGCTCGCCTCCTGGGGCTGCTCCACCTCGGTGGCGGCCTGCGAGCGCTTGGCGAGGACCCGCTTGCGCAGGGCCTTGATCTGCGGCTCGCGCTCCTTGAGGTCGGCGACCAGCGGGGTGGCGATGAAGATCGACGAGTACGCGCCGGCCGCGAGGCCGACGAACAGCGACAGGGAGATGTCGTTGAGCGTGCCCGCGCCGAGGAAGCCACCGCCGATGAACAGCAGCCCGGCGACCGGGAGCAGGGCCACGACGGTCGTGTTGACCGAGCGGACCAGCGTGCCGTTGATGGAGTGGTTCGCGATGTCGCTGTACGTCGACTTCGTCTGCTTGGTGATGTCCTTCGTCTGCTCCTTGAGCGAGTCGAAGACGACGACCGTGTCGTACAGCGAGTACCCGAGGATCGTCAGCAGACCGATGACCGTACCGGGCGTGACCTCGAAGCCGACGAGGGCGTAGATGCCGACGGTGATCGTGATGTCGTGGATCAGGGCGACGAGGGCCGCGATGGCCATCCGCCACTCGAAGGCGATCGCCAGGTAGATCACGACGAGGACCATGAAGATCGCGAGGCCCTGCCAGGCCTTGTTGGCGATCTGGTCGCCCCAGCTCGGGCCGACCAGGTCGGCGGCGATCTTCTCGGTGTCGACCTTGAAGTCGGCGGCCAGCTTGTTCTTGATCTGGTCGGACTGCTGGGTGTCCATGCCGGCGATCTGGATGCGCAGCGAGCCGTTGCCGAGCTTCTGCACGACCGCGTCGTGGCCGGAGGCATCCTTGGCGTAGTCCTCCGCCTGCGAGACGGAGACGCTCGTCTTCGGGGTGGTGAAGACCGCGCCGCCCTGGAAGTCGATGCCCATGTTCAGGCCGCGCACCGCGAGGCCGACGATCGCCGTGATGGTGATCAGGATCGAGACGCCGTACCAGATCTTGCGGTGGCCGATGAAGTCGTAGGAGATCTCACCGCGGTGCAGCCGGGCGCCGATGTTCCCGAGTTTCGACATCTCACGCCTCCTTCGGGTCTACGGGGCCGGCGAGCGGGCCGGAGGGACGGCGGGTGCGGCGCAGCGGCGGGTGGGCGCCCAGGCCCTTCGGGTCGAGGCCGGACCACTTGTGGCCGCCGCCGAAGAACTTGGTCCGCGCGACGATCGTCATCAGCGGCTTGGTGAAGAAGAACACCACGACGACGTCGAGGACGGTGGTCAGACCGAGGGTGAAGGCGAAGCCCTGGACCTTGCCGACGGTGACGACGAACAGGACCGCGGCGGCCAGGAACGACACGAAGTCGGAGACCAGGATGGTGCGCCGGGCGCGCGGCCAGGCCCGCTCGACGGCGGGGCGCAGCGAGCGGCCCTCGCGGACCTCGTCGCGGATGCGTTCGAAGTACACGATGAACGAGTCCGCCGTGATACCGATGGCGACGATCGCGCCGCAGACGGCCGGCAGGTTCAGCGCGAAGCCGATGGCCGGGCCGAGGAGCGACATCAGCAGGTAGGTGAGCGCCGCCGAGACCAGCAGCGAGGCGATCGCGATGAGCGACAGGCCGCGGTAGAAGGCGATCAGGTAGAGCACGACGAGCGCGAGGCCGATGGCGCCGGCCAGCAGACCGGCGTGCAGCTGCTCACCGCCGAGCGCGGCCGTCACTGTGGTGACGCTCTGCTCCTTGAAGGAGAGCGGGAGCGCGCCGTACGACAGCATGTTCGCGAGGCTCTGCGCCTCCTCCGAGGTGAAGGAGCCGGAGATCTGCGCCTGGCCGCCGGTGATCGCGGACTGGACGTAGGGGCTGGAGACGACCTCGCCGTCGAGGACGATGCCGAACTCGTTCTGCGGCTGCTGGTTCTGCGCGAGCTTGCCGGTGATGTCGGCGAACTTCTTGGCGCCCCCGCCGGTGAAGTTCATCGTGACCTGCCAGCCGCCGGCACCCTGGGTGTCGATGACCGCGTCGGCCTTCTTCACGTCGGTGCCGTCGACGGCCGCCGGGCCGAGCAGGTACTTGTACCAGACCTTGCTGATCTCGCCGCAGGCCACGATCGTGTCGGTGGGCTTGGCGCCCTCGCCTGCCTTGGCGCGCTGCTCGGGCTTCGAGCAGTCCAGGGCGGCGTACGCGGCCTGGAGCTTGGCGGTGTCACCGGTGGCCGCGCCCGGGGAGGGGCTGGCCGCCGGGGCCGGGGACTCCTTCGCGGACGCGGACGGCGACGGGGTGCCGTCGGCGCGCAGGGAGTCGGTGACCGCGCGGCCCTGGGTCGTCGAGGACGTCGACGGGGACGGCGAGGAGCTCGCCTTCTCGCCGGTGGAGGCGCTGGACGAGGGGGATGCCGAGGGGCTCGGGCTGCCGCTGGGCGACGCCGAGGGGCTCGGGGACGGGGCCGCCGCGGCGCCGGTGGCCTCCTGGGCCAGGACCGGGCGGAAGTACAGCTTGGCGGTCGTACCGACCTGGGCTCGGGCTTCCTCGGAGTTGGTGCCCTTGGGGATGTTCACGATGATGTTGGAGTTGCCCTGGGTCTGCACCTCCGCCTCGGACACGCCCAGACCATTGACACGGCGGTTCATGATGTCGACCGCGGTGTCCATGTTCGCCTTGTTGATCGCCGAGCCCTGGTCGGCCTTGGCCTCCAGCGTGATGCTCGTGCCGCCGGCCAGGTCGATGCCCAGGCGCGGCGTGGTGTCCCCGGTGGCGAACATGCCGCCCGTGAGGCCCACGATGGCGATCAGGATCAGGGCCAGCGAGCGCCCCGGCTTGCTCTGGGCGCTCGCGCTCCTGCCCTTTTTAGGTGCTGCCACCTTCTCGTACTCCCTCTCGGGCCGCCCGCACGCCCTGGTCGGCGTGGCGCGGCTGCCATGACTGGTGTCGGGAATCCCCCGCGAGAAGCGCACACCCCGGGAGGCGCGGGAGCGGCCCGCGCGCCCCGGGGGCGTGACTACTTCTTCGCGTCGGACTCGCCGTCGGTCTTCTTCGGCTCCTCGTCGTTCTCGGGCTCGTCCTTCTTGCCGAGGTCGACGGGCTTGTCGTCGGAGGCGGCGGCAGCGTCGGAAGGCTCGTCGGCGTCGGCGGTCTCGGCGGTCTCGGTGAGGGAGGAGGCGTCGTCCGGAACGATGTCGGAGTCGGACTTCAGGTCGGCCTCGATGCCGTGGACGATGCGGTTGTACTCCTCGTCCGTCAGTACGGCGCCGATGGCGTTCTTCGCGAAGAGCAGTTCCACGCCCGGGCCGGCGTCCAGGAGGACCGTGTCCTCGTTGGACTCCTTGACCGTCGCGTACATCCCCCCGATCGTGCGGACGCCACTGCCGGGCTGCATCTGGTTCCGCATGTCGGCCGCTTGCTGCTGCTTCTTCTTGGCCGACCGGGTCATCAGGAACATGGCCCCGATGAGCACGATGAACGGGAGGAGGGTCACGAGACTCACGGGTCGGAACTTCCTTCACACGACCGCGTCTGCTGAGCGGCCTGATGGATGGGATCTGTGAATGCCGCCGACAAGGGCGGCATCGGCGGAGTCTAAGCGAGTCCGCGTACAGGGAACAACGTTCAGCATGGCACCTGGGTTCCTTACCCGGCCAATACCTCCACCGGTGACCGGGCCGTGTCTTTGCCGTGATGTGGCGCGGGGCGGGGGGGGTCAGGCGCCGAACAGGTCCTGCTGGCCGCCGCCCTGGGGCCGGCCGGGCGGGGTCAGGCCGAGGTGGGTCCAGGCCGCGGGGGTCGCCACGCGGCCCCGGGGGGTGCGGGCCAGCAGGCCCTCGCGGACCAGGAAGGGCTCGGCCACCTCCTCCACCGTCTCGCGTTCCTCGCCCACCGCGACGGCCAGGGTCGACAGGCCCACCGGGCCGCCGCCGAAGAGTTTCAGGAGGGCCTCCAGGACCGCGCGGTCGAGGCGGTCCAGGCCCCGGCCGTCCACCTCGTACACCTTCAGGGCCGCGCCCGCGATGTCCCTCGTGATCAGGCCGTCCGCCTTGACCTGGGCGTAGTCGCGGACCCGGCGCAGGAGGCGGTTGGCGATACGCGGGGTGCCCCGGGAGCGGCCGGCGATCTCCGCCGCGCCCGCCGGGTCGATCTCCACGTCCAGGAGGTCGGCCGAGCGGTGGACGACGCGCTGGAGTTCGGCCGGTTCGTAGAACTCCATGTGCGCGGTGAAGCCGAAGCGGTCCCGCAGGGGCGGCGGGAGGAGGCCGGCCCGGGTGGTCGCGCCGACCAGCGTGAACGGCGGGAGTTCCAGGGGGATCGCCGTCGCGCCGGGGCCCTTGCCGACGATCACGTCGACCCGGAAGTCCTCCATCGCCATGTACAGCATCTCCTCCGCCGGCCTCGACATCCGGTGGATCTCGTCGAGGAACAGCACCTCGCCCTCCTGGAGCGAGGAGAGGATCGCGGCGAGGTCGCCCGCGTGCTGGATCGCCGGGCCGCTGGTGATGCGGATGGGCGCGCCCATCTCCGCCGCGATGATCATCGACAGCGTGGTCTTGCCGAGGCCGGGCGCGCCGGAGAGGAGGACGTGGTCGGCGGTCGCGCCGCGCGCGCGGGCCGCCCTGAGGACGAGGTCCAGCTGTTCCCTGACCTTCTCCTGGCCGATG
This sequence comes from Streptomyces niveiscabiei, assembly GCF_033794345.1. NCBI lineage: Bacteria > Bacillati > Actinomycetota > Actinomycetes > Kitasatosporales > Streptomycetaceae > Streptomyces > Streptomyces niveiscabiei. Next base: position 263,632 of record NZ_JARAYJ010000005.1, on the reverse strand, counting down.
AACTCGCCCAGGTCCTTGGGCCGGAGGGCGGCCTCTACGGCTTGGTCCTCGCGGTCCGCTGACGCGCCGACGAGGCGGTCTTCGTCGGTCGTGTCGTCCCAGTTCATTTCGTGCGCCTCAGGGGTTGGGGGGTCGATGTACGTGAAGGGCGTTCTACCTGGCCCTGTTCAGGGAGCGCAGCGCCGCCTTCAGCAACTGGCCCACCTGCGGCGTGCCTTCGGCCGCCTCCGCCTGCGGTGTCACCGCCGCCACCGCCTCGTCGGCCTCGCGGGTCGCGTACCCCAGCCCCAGCAGCGCCGCGTGAAGTTGATCCCGCCAGCCCAGGGACACCGGCGCCCCGACCGCCGGCGAACCGACCGGCTCGCCCAGCCTGTCCTTCAGTTCGATCAGCAGTTTCTGCGCGCCCTTCTTGCCGATGCCGGGTACGGCGATCAGGGCCTTCTCGTCCCCCGTCGCCACCGCTCTGCGCAACGCGTCGGGCGTGTGGACCGCGAGCATCGCCTGCGCGAGCCTCGGCCCGACCCCGCTCGCCGTCTGGAGCAGTTCGAACACCTGGCGTTCGTCGTCGTCCACGAATCCGTACAGCGTGAGGGAGTCCTCGCGCACGACGAGGGACGTCGAGAGCTTGGCGGGCTGCCCGATCCGCAGGCCCGCGAGCGTGTTCGGCGCGCACTGGACGGCCATCCCGACCCCGCCGACCTCGACCACGGCCGCGTCGGGGGCGAGGGCGGCGACCGTGCCGCTGACGAAGGCGATCATGTCGTACGGCCTTTCGAGGTGTGCAGGGCGACGGCCTGCTGGAGTCGGTTCTGGGCGGGGGCGCGCCAGATGTGGCAGATGGCGAGGGCGAGGGCGTCGGCCGCGTCGGCGGGTTTCGGGGGCGCGTCGAGCCGCAGCAGACGCGTCACCATCGCGCCGACCTGCGCCTTGTCCGCGCGCCCGCTGCCGGTGACGGCGGCCTTGACCTCGCTGGGCGTGTGCAGCGCGACGGGGATGCCGCGGCGGGCGGCGCACAGCATGGCGACGGCGCTGGCCTGCGCGGTGCCCATCACGGTGCGGACGTTGTGCTGGCTGAACACGCGCTCCACGGCGACGAATTGGGGCCGGTGTTCGTCGAGCCACCGCTCGATGCCCTGCTCGACGGCGAGGAGGCGGTGGCTCAACTCGGCGTCGGCGGGCGTGCGGACGACCCCGACGCCGACCATGGTCAACGGCCGCCCGGCAACGCCTTCGACCACCCCCACACCGCACCGGGTCAGTCCGGGGTCGACCCCGAGTACCCGCACACCGCCCTCCCTCCCCCTTTTGCGGCTAAACCGCCGCCGCTCTCGCGGACCTGGTTGAGCACCGTCGTGGTTCCTCAATCGATGGTTGCGGCCCGTGGACGGTGATCCATGAATGACGCCAGGCTAGCCGCTGCCACCGACAACGACGGCGGGCCGGTGGGACGTGTCCCATCCGGCCCGCCGAAACAGCTCAGCCCGCGGCAGCGTCAGGCGTCTACCGCGGCCATGACGTCGTCCGAGACGTCGAAGTTCGCGAACACGTTCTGCACGTCGTCGCTGTCCTCGAGGGCGTCGATCAGCTTGAAGATCTTGCGGGCACCCTCCTCGTCCAGTTCGACCTGCATGGTCGGGACGAAGTTCGCCTCGGCGGAGTCGTAGTCGATGCCGGAGTCCTGGAGGGCCGTGCGGACGGCGACCAGGTCGGTGGCCTCGCTGAGGACCTCGAAGGACTCGCCGAGGTCGTTGACCTCTTCCGCGCCCGCGTCCAGGACGGCGCCCAGGACGTCGTCCTCGGTCAGCTCGCCCTTGGGGACGACGATGACGCCCTTGCGGTTGAAGAGGTACGACACCGAGCCGGGGTCGGCCATGGAGCCGCCGTTGCGGGTCATCGCGACGCGGACGTCGGAGGCGGCGCGGTTGCGGTTGTCGGTGAGGCACTCGATGAGCACCGCGACGCCGTTCGGCCCGTAACCCTCGTACATGATCGTCTCGTAGTCGGCGCCGCCGGCTTCGAGACCGGCGCCGCGCTTGACCGCGGAGTCGATGTTCTTGTTGGGGACCGAGCTCTTCTTGGCCTTCTGGATGGCGTCGAAGAGGGTCGGGTTACCGGCCGGGTCGGCACCGCCGGTACGCGCCGCGACCTCGATGTTCTTGATCATCTTCGCGAAGAGCTTGCCGCGCTTGGCGTCGATCACGGCCTTCTTGTGCTTCGTCGTAGCCCATTTAGAGTGGCCGGACATCTGCCTGTCTCCTTCGCGTAACCCATCTACCTACCAACGCAGAGATCCTACAAGGACTCCGCAGCCCGGTTCGCGCGCACCATGTCGACAAAGAGCGCGTGCACGCGGTGGTCGCCGGTCAGCTCGGGGTGGAACGACGTGGCGAGCGCGTTGCCCTGGCGTACGGCGACGACATGACCGTCGTACTCGGCGAGCACCTCCACGCGCGCGCCGACCGACTCAACCCAGGGGGCGCGGATGAAGACGCCGTCCACGGGGGCGCCGTCGACGCCCCGGACGGCGACCTCGGCCTCGAAGGACTCGTTCTGGCGGCCGAAGGCGTTGCGGCGGACGATCATGTCGATGCCGCCGACCGTCTCCTGGCCCGAGCGGGGGTCGAGGATCTTGTCGGCGAGGAGGATGAGGCCCGCGCAGGTGCCGTAGACCGGCATCCCCGCGCGTACGCGCGCGCGGAGGGGCTCCAGCAGGCCGAACAGGACGGCCAGTTTCGAGATGGTGGTGGACTCGCCGCCGGGCAGGACGAGGCCGTCGACCTCGGCGAGCTCCTCGGGGCGGCGGACCGGGCGGGCCACGGCGTCGGCCGCGGCCAGGGCGACGAGGTGTTCGCGTACGTCGCCCTGGAGCGCGAGCACTCCGATCACGGGAGTGGGCATCGGTGCTTACCAGCCGCGGTTGGCGTAGCGCTCGGTCTCGGGGAGGGTGTCGCAGTTGATGCCGACCATGGCCTCACCGAGGTTGCGGGACGCGTCCGCGACGATCTTCGGGTCGTCGTAGAAGGTGGTCGCCTTCACGATCGCGGCGGCGCGCTTGGCGGGGTCGCCGGACTTGAAGATGCCGGAGCCCACGAAGACGCCCTCGGCGCCGAGCTGGCGCATCAGCGCGGCGTCGGCGGGGGTGGCGACGCCGCCCGCGGAGAACAGGACGACGGGGAGCTTGCCGAGTTCGGCGACCTCCTTGACCAGCTCGTACGGGGCGCGCAGGTCCTTCGCGGCGGCGTACAGCTCGTTGTTGTCGAAGCCGCGCAGGCGGGCGATCTCGTTCTTGATCTGGCGCAGGTGGCGGACAGCCTCGACGACGTTGCCGGTGCCGGCCTCGCCCTTCGAGCGGATCATCGCGGCGCCCTCGGCGATGCGGCGCAGGGCCTCGGCGAGGTTGGTGGCGCCGCAGACGAAGGGGGTCGTGAACGCCCACTTGTCGGAGTGGTTGACCTCGTCGGCCGGGGTCAGCACCTCGGACTCGTCGATGTAGTCCACGCCGAGGGACTGGAGCACCTGGGCCTCGACGAAGTGCCCGATCCGCGACTTCGCCATGACCGGGATCGACACGGCCTCGATGATGCCCTCGATCATGTCCGGGTCCGACATCCGGGCCACGCCGCCGTCCTTGCGGATGTCCGCCGGGACCCGCTCCAGCGCCATGACCGCCACGGCTCCCGCGTCCTCCGCGATCTTCGCCTGCTCCGGCGTCACGACGTCCATGATCACGCCGCCCTTGAGCTGCTCGGCCATCCCGCGCTTCACCCGCGCGGTGCCGGTCTCGGGGGCCTGGTTCTCGCTGCTGGACACGTACGACCTCACTGAAGTGAAAGGGGGTTTCCTGGAGGGGGGTACTCCCGAGGAAACTCCCGGCGACCAGTCCACATCAAGGGCCAATGACCAGGCGGTGGATCTTTTCGGGGTCAGTCGGAGTTCTCCCACACGAGGACGCCGGGGCCGTCGGGCGTGAGGACGGGGACCCACGCCTCGTCGGCCTCGGCGAGCCGTGACTCGTCCAGGGCGAGGCGGGTCCGGCTTCCCCCACCCCTTCAGGTCCCGGACGAAGAGGTCCCTCAGCGCGCTGTCGGCATCCGGGACGAAGAGGGGGACCAGGTAGCCCTCCTGTGTGTACGGCACGCACGCGTGGCCGCCGCCCTGCACCTCGTACACCACGCCGGTCGGCGCAGCGACGATCACGCACACCCAGCCGGTGCCGGAGCCCTCCGGGTCCAGGGTGATCCGCCGGGTCATCGTTCCGCCAGCGCCGCCGGAGGCTCGTCGTCCATCTCGAAGGCCATCGGGAACGCGGCGTGGCCCGCGAGGTGGAACCAGCGGACCTTGCGGTGTTCGCGGAGGCGGCGGGCCGCGCCGACGGCGTCGTTGTGGAAGCGGCGGGCCATGGGGACGCGGCGTACGGCTTCGGTGAGTTCGTGGGCCGCCGCCTCGCCGCCGGGGGCCTCCTTGACCTCGTCGACCTGCTGGTGGTCCGCGAAGACCGCCCTCAGCGCCTGGCTCAGCTCGCTCTCCGCGACCTCCCGCTGCTCCTCCTCCGCCTGCCTCGCCGCGTGCGCGGCCTCGTACAGGACGATCGAGGCGGCCGGGTCCAGCACCCCGGACGTCGCCAGCTCCTGCGCGACCGAGGCCCGCCGCAGCAACTGCGCGTCCAGCGCGGCCCGCGCCGCGTCGATACGCGCGTGCAGCCGGTCGAGCCTCCCCGCCGTCCAGCTCAGGTAGAGGCCGATCGCGACGAGAACGACGAGGGTCCAGATCAGGGTTGCGGTCACGGGCGGCAAGGGTAGCGGGGTGCGGGGGTGGGGGGTGGTGGCGGTGGGTGGGCACGGGGGTGACGGGAGGGGGCGTACGTACGCTCCGTACGGGGCACGGTCCCGCGCTCCTTACGGCGAACCCTGAGCCCCCTCCACCCCTGGCTGCTCCCGAAGGTCCCGGCGCAGCCTGGCCCCGTACCGAACCGCCCCTTCCTGGTTCCCCCTCAGCTCCGAGCCGCCCCCGCCGCAGCCCGCCCTCAGTCCCGCGCCAGTCCCAGCCGTGCCCGCAGCCCCCCGCCCCCCGCCTTCTCGTCCGCCGCCACGGCCGCCGCTCCCGCTGTCACCGTCTCGTACACCGACAGGATGTCCGCGGCGACCACCGACCAGTCGAACCGGCGTACGTGCGCGCTCCCCCGCTCCCGGAGTTCGGCGCGTCTCGCCGGGTCGCCCAGCAGGCGGATCGCCGCCTCCGCGAGCGCGTCCGCGTCCTCGTTGGCGAACAGTTCGCCCGCCGCGCCCTGGTCGAGGACCTGGGCGAAGGCGTCGAGGTCCGAGGCCAGGACGGGCGCCCCCGCGGACATCGCCTCGACGAGGATGATCCCGAAGCTCTCGCCGCCGGTGTTGGGAGCGACGTACAGGTCGATGCTGCGCAGCAGCCGCGCCTTGTCCTCGTCGGAGACCATGCCGAGGAACTCCACGCGCGCACGCAGCTCGGCGGGAAGCCCGGCGACGGCCTCCTCCTCGTCCCCGCGCCCGGCGATCAGCAGGCGCGCGCCGGGCCGCTCGGCGAAGATCCGCGGGAGCGCCTTGACGAGCACCGGCAGCCCCTTGCGGGGTTCGTCGATACGCCCGATGAACCCGAGGGTCTCGCCCTGCACACGGGCCGGCCCACCGCCCGCCCCCGGACCGGGCACCACACCGTCCACGGCCCCGCCGGCCGGACCACACACCTCGCCCCCGTCAGCCGAGCCCTGTGGCCGACCCCCAGCCCCATCGCCCTCACCCGAACCACACACCCCGTCCCCCACCCCGCGCCCCCACCCCTGCCACTCCGGCCGGGGCTCGGCTCGGGCGAAGAAGTCCACGTCGACGCCGTTGGGGATGACCACCGCGTCTCCGCCGAGGTGTTCCACCAGCGTCCGCCGCGCGTACTCGCTCACCGCGATGCGCGCGCTGATCTTCTCCAGCGCGGCCTGGAGGATGGAGTACGCGGCGATCATCGCGCGCGAGCGCGGGTTGGACGTGTGGAACGTGGCGACCATCGGCCCCTGCGCGGCCCAGCACGTCAGCAACCCCAGGGAGGGGGACGTCGGTTCGTGGATGTGGACGACGTCGAAGGCGCCGTCGTGGAGCCACCGGCGTACGCGCGCGGCGCTGAGGAAGCCGAAGTTGAGGCGGGCGACGGAGCCGTTGTACGGGACGGGGACGGCACGGCCGGCGGAGACGACGTACGGCGGGAGCGGTGTGTCGTCGTCGGCGGGGGCGAGGACGGAGACCTCGTGCCCCAGGCGGATGAAGTACTCCGCGAGGTCGCGGATGTGGAACTGGACGCCGCCCGGCACGTCCCAGGAGTACGGGCAGACGATCCCGATCCTCACGCGGGCCCCCTCGCGGGGTCGAGGTCCGCGAGCCACAGCCGCTGGAGCATGTGCCAGTCCTCCGGATGGTCGGCGATTCCCGAGGCGAAGACGTCTGCCAGCGCCTGTGCCATGACAGACGTCTTCTCGGCCCGGGTACCTGACTCGGGTACCTCGATCGGGGGATGCACGCGTCCTCGCATGACGGGCGAGTCGTCGTACCAGAGGGTCACCGGCAGCAGCAGCGCCCCGGTCTGCTGGGCGAGCAGGGAGGGCCCGGCGGGGATGCGGGTCCGCTCGCCGAAGAAGTCGACCTCGACGCCGTTCGCGGACAGGTCGCGCTCGGCGACGAGGCACACGAGCCCCCCGTCGCGCAGCCGCCGCGCGAGGGTGGCGAAGGCGGTGCCGCCGCTGTGCGGCAGGACCTCCATGCCGAGCCCCTGCCGGTAGGCGACGAACCGGTCGTACAGGGACTCGGGCTTGAGGCGTTCGGCGACCGTCGTGAACGGGGTGTCGAGTTTCGTCGTCACCCACGCGCCCGCGAGGTCCCAGTTCGCCATGTGCGGCAGCGCGAGGACGACGCCCTTGCCGGAGGCGAGGGCGTCGGTGAGGTGGTGGACGTCCTTGGGGTCGAAGCCGCCCCGGACGCGCTCCTTGCTCCACGCGGGCAGCCGGAAGGACTCCATCCAGTACCGCAGGTACGACCGCATGCCCGCGCGGGACAGCTCCCTGAGCTGCTCGGGGCTCGCGCCCGGCCGTACGCGCGCGTAGTTGCTCTCCAGCCGCAGCACCCCCTTGCCGCGCCTGCGCCAGGCGAGGTCGGCGATGGCCTGTCCGAGGCGTACGGCGGCGGGTTCGGGGAGCTTCTTGACGGCCCCCCAGCCGACGCCGTACAGCGCGTCCGTCAACCGGTCCCGGGCGTTCACCCGGCCGTCTCCTGCTGCGCGGCGGCGGCAGCGGCGTCGGCCTCGGCGGACTCGCGGCGGACCGTGACGACGCGCTGGATCAGCGTGACGAGGCTGCCGACGGCGACCAGCCACAGCGCGACCGGCAGCAGGTACTGGATGCCGGGCACGCCGAACGTGTGGAGCCCGGCGAGCCCCGCGGCGACCAGGGACACCACGAGCCGCTCGGCGCGCTCCACGAGCCCGTTGACGGCCACCGGAAGCCCGATCGACTCGCCGCGCGCCTTCGTGTACGACACGACCTGCCCGCTCGCCAGGCAGAAGATCGAGACGGCGCACAGCACGTTGTCGTCGCCGTTGCCCGCGTACCAGAGCGCGAACCCGCCGAAGATGGCGCCGTCGGCGACCCGGTCCAGCGTGGAGTCCAGGAAGGCGCCCCAGCGGCTGGAACGGCCGAGCTGGCGGGCCATGTTCCCGTCGACCAGGTCGGAGAACACGAACAGCGTGATGACGATCGTGCCCCAGAAGAACTCGCCCCGGGGGAAGAAGACCAGCGCGCCCGCGATCACACCCGCCGTGCCGATCAGCGTGACCGTGTCGGGGCTGACGCCCCGCCTGATCAGAAACGTGGCGAACGGTGTGAGGACACGCGTGAAGAACGCACGCGCGTACTTGTTCAGCATGGCTTTCCCGACAGTCGTAAGGCGCCGCGGCCCTTGCTGGCCACCGGCTGGCCCATCGTAGCCACGCGCGCGCCTGTACGACGGTCGGGCACCCGCACCCACCCTTTGGCGCGAAGGGTTCGCGTCCGCCGTATGGACGCCCCGTGACGGGAGTGGAAAGCTCGAAGGACCGCGGGCGTCATCGGAGCCGCCGCTGGTCGCGGATCCCCGTGTGTGCCCGCGTCCCAGGGACCTCACCCGATGCTCGGGAGGCAAGGACATGGGCGACAAGGCGAACGCACACCTCGGGGCCGCCGGCAGGGCTACGGCGGCCGGCCACCCCGCGTCCGTACGGAATGTGGTGCTGGTCGGCCACTGCGGAGCGGGCAAGACGACACTGGTGGAGGCCCTCGCGCTGACGGCGGGGGCGGTGAACAGGGCGGGCCGGGTCGAGGACGGCGGCACCGTCTCCGACTACGACGAGATCGAGCACCGCCAGCAGCGGTCCGTACAGCTCTCGCTGGTGCCCGTCGAATGGAACGGCATCAAGGTCAACCTCCTCGACACACCCGGGTACGCCGACTTCGTCGGCGAGCTGAGGGCCGGTCTGCGCGCGGCGGACGCGGCCCTCTTCGTCGTCTCGGCGGCGGACGGCGTGGACGGCTCGACGCGCATGGTGTGGGACGAGTGCGCGGCCGTGCGGATGCCGCGCGCGATCGTCGTCACGCACCTGGAGTCGGCCCGCGCGGACTTCGAGGAGATGGTCCGCACGTGCGCGCAGGCGTTCGGCGGGGACGACCCCGACGCCGTGCTCCCGCTCTACCTGCCGCTGCACGGACCCGCGGGCCCCGACGGCCACGCGCCCGTCACCGGCCTCACCGGACTCCTCACGCGCACCCTGTTCGACTACGCGTCCGGCGAGCGCAAGGAGTCCGAGCCGGACGAGGCACAGCTCCCGGCGATCGAAGAGGCCCGCAACCGGCTCATCGAGGGGATCATCGCGGAGAGCGAGGACGAGACCCTCATGGACCGCTACCTGGACGGCGAGCAGATCGACGTCCAGACCCTCATCGACGACCTGGAGCGGGCCGTCGCGCGCGGGACGTTCTTCCCCGTCCTCGCGGGCGCGCCCGCCGCCGACGGCGCCCGGCAGGGCATCGGGACCGTCGAACTCCTCGAACTGGTCACCCGCGGCTTCCCCACCCCGCTGGAGCGCGAGGCACCGCACGTGACGACCATCGACGGCCGTACGCGCGCGCTGAAGCCCTGCGACCCGGACGGCCCGCTCGTCGCCGAGGTCGTGAAGACCACCTCCGACCCGTACGTCGGCCGGATCTCCCTCGTCCGCGTCTTCTCCGGCACCCTGCGCCCCGACGAGACGGTGCACGTGTCCGGGCACGGGCTCGCCGACCGGGGGCACGAGGACCATGACGTCGACGAACGCGTGGGCGCCCTGTCGGCGCCCTTCGGGAAGCAGCAGCGGACGCTGTCGCACTGCATCGCCGGGGACCTCGCGTGCGTCGCCAAGCTCGGGCGGGCCGAGACCGGGGACACGCTCTCCGCGAAGGACGACCCCCTGCTGATGGCCGCCTGGCGGATGCCCGACCCGCTGCTGCCGCTCGCCATCGAGGCACACAGCAAGGCCGACGAGGACAAGCTCTCCCAGGGCCTCGCCCGGCTCGTCGCCGAGGACCCCACGATGCGCCTCGAACACAACCCGCACACCCACCAGGTCGTCCTGTGGGCGCTCGGCGAGGCCCACGCGGACGTCGCGCTGGAGCGGCTGCGCAGCCGGTACGGGGTGCAGGTCGACGTCGTCCCGCACAAGGTGTCGCTGCGCGAGACGTTCGCCGGGCGCTCCGGCGGGCGCGGGCGGCACGTCAAGCAGTCCGGGGGGCACGGGCAGTACGCCATCTGCGAGATCGAGGTCGAGCCGCTGCCCGGCGGCTCCGGCATCGAGTTCGTCGACAAGGTGGTCGGCGGCGCGGTGCCCCGGCAGTTCATCCCGTCCGTCGAGAAGGGCGTGCGCGCGCAGGCCGCGCGCGGGGTGGTCGCCGGGTACCCGCTCGTCGACGTCCGCGTCACCCTCCTCGACGGCAAGGCCCACTCCGTGGACTCCTCCGACGCCGCGTTCCAGACGGCCGGCGCCCTCGCCCTGCGCGAAGCCGCCGCCGACGCGACGATCCACCTGCTGGAACCCGTCGCCGAGGTCAGCGTCCTGGTCGGCGACGACTACGTGGGCGCCGTCATGAGCGACCTCTCCGGCCGCCGGGGCCGCGTCCTCGGCACGGAACAGACCACCTCAGGACGCACGCTGGTGCGCGCCGAGGTGCCCGAGATCGAGATCGGCCGGTACGCGGTCGACCTGCGTTCCCTGTCCCACGGCACGGCCCGCTTCGACCGCGTGTACGCACGGCACGAGGCGATGCCGGCGCATGTGGCGGAGAAGGTGAGGGGGCAGGAGGAGAAGGCGTAGGCGGAACCGGGGGCGGGTGCAGGCGCCCGCCCCCAACTCCCCGTCCCCGTGCGCCTCCACGCGCCCCCGCGAGCCGAACATGCGCCCGGGGGCGGCGAGTTCACGGAACCTCCCCCTCCGTTCCGCCGGTCCGCTCCCCCGCTCCGGGTCCGGATGTCAGTGGGGGCGGATACCCTGATGACCTGATCAACAGGTGTGCGGAGCACGGAAGTCGGGAAAGCCGCAGGAGCGGGTCCGGGCGGCGATGGGGGCGGTTACATGACCGTTGACAGTGTGTACGGCGACATCTTCGGCCCACAGGTGCCGCTGATGGGCGACGGAGGGCAGACGGCGACCTTCGCGCTGGCCTCGGCCGCCTACCGGGACAGCCCGGCGGAGGAGATAAAGAAGGCCGACAACGAGTGGCACCAGTCGTCGGTGAGCACCGGCCGCGCATGGGCCAAGATCTTCCGGCCCAACCTCGGCGAGGCCTTCTCCCAGGCCGTCATCGACCGCATGCTCGGCGTCGGCCGCAAACCCCTCATCCAGTCCTTCGGCGCGGAACCCGCCGTCGTCGTCGAACACTGCCTCGCCGCGAACAACATCCGCCGCGAGCGGGACCGCAAGCTCGCCGCCGTCATGTTCCTGTGCGGCGTCGTCTTCCTGCCCGGCCTGCTGGTCTGGCTGGGCGTCTTCCAGCTCCGCGCGATGATGGGCAAGAGCAGCAACAAGCGCGCCTCCGGCCTCGCCACCGCCCTCCTCGTCGTCGTCGGCATCCTCGCCGCGCTCCTCCTGATCAAGCTCCCCTTCGGCGGCATCCTCGGCTGGTACGTACGCGGAGCGATCGTCGCCCCCGTCGCCGGCTGGTTCCTCGCCCGCCGCATCTGCGAGTCCACCGCGAAGGACCTGCGCGAACGCTGGGACAGCCTCCTGTCCGGCGCCGGCGTCGGCGCGAAGATCCCCGAGGCCGTCCCCACCAGCCCCGACCAGGCCGCCGCCGAACAGCTCCGCCAGTCCCTGGCCCGCCTCTCCGCCGAACAGCAGTCCAACGGCGTCTTCTACGCGGGCCCCAAGGGCATCCTCGGCATGGGCACCCGCTGGGGCTCCTGGCACCTCGCCGAGGAACTCGTCCCCCTCGACCCGGTCAAGGGCGTCCACGAGTTCCGCAGCTGGACCGTCGCCCGCGCCATCAGCGACCAGCTCAACCTGCTGCAACGCCAGAGCCTCAAGACCGGCGGCTTCCCCGCCCCCTCCGTACGGCACTGGATCGTCTCCCACGTCGGCGAGGGCGCCAAGGCCGTCACCCGCCCCGAGGGCACCGACGTCGAGGCGTACCAGTTCAAGCCCAAGGCCATCGAGGACATCTGCAACACCCAGCAGTTCGGCAGCGGCAACCGACACTACCTGGGCGTCCAGTGGACCACCTGGGACGGCCAGCTCATCATCACGATGATGATCACCGTCACCGTCCTGCACGAGACGCTGCGCATAGAGGTCACCGGCCACGCCCTCGGCCCCGTCAACGGCCTGTTCATGACCAAGCCCGAGGCCCCCACCAAGGAGGTCGCCAAGACCGTCCGCTTCTGGGAGACCCGCAAGATAAAGCTCCCCCTCGTCACCACCGACGAGGTCGTCCGCCTCGGCGCCCGCGCGACGATCAGCTGGTACCCCCCGCTCCTCCAGTGGCTCGGCGGCTCCATCACCCTCCCCGAACCCTTCGGCCTGCGCCACGCCTGGGCCGACCAGCCCTGGAAGAACCGCTTCATGGCCGACGACGCCCTGCGCGCCGCCACCCCCGTCCTGCGCGTCGTCCACGCCGCGACGATCAAGGTCCTCAAGGAACACGACGTGGACGTCGAGAAGTTCATGAACCGCGCCGGAGTCCTCAGCGGCGGCGTCCAGGGCGCGGAGCCCGGAAAGTCGGACACCTACAACGCGTGAGCGCGAGCCGGCCGGGCCCTCACGACTCGGCCGGCCACGCCTCCGCCAGCATCTTCCGCGTGTCCGCCAGCAGCTGCGGCAGCACCCGCGTGTGCCCCACCACCGGCATGAAGTTCGTATCCCCGCCCCACCTCGGCACGATGTGCTGATGCAGGTGCGCCGCGATCCCCGCGCCCGCCACCGCACCCTGGTTCATCCCCAGGTTGAACCCGTGCGCCCCCGACGCCTTCCGCAACGCCGTCATCGCCTGCTTCGTCAGCAGCGCGACCTCCGCCGTCTCCGCGTCCGTGAGGTCCGTGTAATCGGCGACGTGACGATACGGCACGGCCATCGCGTGACCCCCGGTGTACGGGTACAGATTGAGCACGACGTACGCCAGCTCCCCCCGCCTGACGATCAGCCCGTCCTCATCGGACTTCGCCGGAATCGAGCAGAACGGGCAACCGTCGTCGGCCCCCGGACCGGTCGGCTTACTCTCACCCTGGATGTAGGCCATCCGATGAGGCGTCCACAGGCGCTGGAACGCGTCCGGCACGCCCACTCCGATCTGCTGCTCCGGCTCACTCGTCATGGTGAGCAGCATATGGCGTACGCACGAGGGCAAGAGAAAGGCCCCCGAAGAGAACTCCGGGGGCCCTCAAACCGCTGTCAGACCTGGACGCGACGCTCCACGACGTCGACGAGCTTCGCCAGCGCCTCGTCCTTCGGAATGCCGTTCTCCTGCGACCCGTCCCGGTAGCGGAACGACACCGTGCCCGCGTTCATGTCCTCGTCGCCCACGATGATCATGAACGGCACTTTGGAGCGCTGCGCGTTGCGGATCTTCTTCTGCATCCGGTCGGAGGACGAGTCCACCTCGACACGCAGGCCCTTCTTCTTGGCCTCGGCGGCGAACTCCTCCAGGTACTCCACGTGCCCGTCGCCGATCGGGATACCCACCGCCTGCACCGGCGCCAGCCATGCCGGGAACGCCCCCGCGTAGTGCTCAAGCAGCACCGCGAAGAACCGCTCGATCGACCCGAACAGCGCCCGGTGGATCATGACCGGCCGCTGCTTCGTACCGTCCGCCGACGTGTACTCCAGCTCGAACCGCTCGGGCAGGTTGAAGTCGAGCTGAATGGTCGACATCTGCCAGGTCCGCCCGATCGCATCGCGCGCCTGCACGGAGATCTTCGGCCCGTAGAACGCCGCCCCACCCGGGTCCGGCACCAGCGGCAGCCCCTGCTTCTCGGCCACCTGCCGCAGCGTCTCGGTGGCCTCTTCCCAGACCTCGTCGCTGCCGACGAACTTCTCGGGGTCTTTGGTCGACAGCTCCAGGTAGAAGTCGTCGAGCCCGTAGTCCCGCAGCAGCCCCAGCACGAACGTCAGCGTCCGGTCCAGCTCCTCGGACATCTGCTCACGCGTGCAGTAGATGTGGGCGTCATCCTGGGTGAAGCCGCGCGCACGGGTGAGCCCGTGCACGACGCCCGACTTCTCGTACCGGTACACGGTCCCGAACTCGAACAACCTCAAAGGCAACTCGCGATACGACCGCCCCCGCGCATCGAAGATCAGGTTGTGCATGGGGCAGTTCATCGGCTTGAGGTAGTAGTCCACGCCCTCGTCGAGCTGCATGGGCGGGTACATCCCGTCCGCGTACCAGTCGAGGTGCCCGGACTGCTCGAAAAGCTTGCCCTTGGTCGCGTGGGGCGTGTAGACGAACTCGTACCCCTCCTCCTCGTGCCGCCGCCGCGAGTAGTCCTCCATCACCCGGCGGATGATCCCGCCCTTGGGGTGGAAGACCGCGAGCCCGGAGCCGATCTGCTCGGGGATGGAGAAGAGGTCCAGCTCATTGCCGAGCTTGCGGTGGTCGCGCTTCTCGGCCTCGGCGAGGAAGTCGAGGTATGCCTTCAGCTCGTCCTTGGACGGCCAGGCGGTGCCGTAGATGCGCTGGAGCATCGGGTTGCGCTCACTGCCCCGCCAGTACGCGGCGGCGTTCCGCATCAGCTTGAACGCCGGGATCAGCCGGGTCGACGGCAGGTGCGGACCACGGCACAGGTCCTTCCAGCACAGCTCGCCGGTCTTCGCGTCGAGGTTGTCGTAGATCGTCAGCTCACCGGCACCGACCTCGACGTCCGCGCCGTCGTCGGAGGAGGCGGACCCCTTGAGCCCGATCAGCTCCAGCTTGTACGGCTCGTCAGCGAGCTCCTCGCGGGCGGCCTCGTCGGTGACGACGCGGCGGGCGAACTTCTGCCCCCTGCGCTGGATCTCCTGCATCTTCTTCTCGATGGCCTTGAGATCCTCGGGCGTGAACGGCTTCTCGACGTCGAAGTCGTAGTAGAAGCCGTCCTTGACCGGCGGTCCGATGCCGAGCTTGGCCTCGGGGAAGATCTCCTGCACGGCCTGCGCCATGACGTGCGCGGTGGAGTGGCGCAGGATGCCCAGGCCGTCCTCGGAGGTGATCTCGACGCCTTCGACGGTCTCGCCGTCGGACAGCACGTACGCGAGGTCCTTCAGCTCGCCGCCCACGCGCGCGGCGACGATCGAGCGCTCGCCGGCGAAGAGGTCGGCAGCCGTGGTCCCCGTCGTCACCACGCGCTCTTCCCGCTCGGAATCGCGTTGGATGGTCACACGGACGTCTGACACCGGTCTCTCCTGCCTGAAGGTGAAATGCGGCGCCATACGAGGAGCGCGCGCAAGAGGGGATCGTACCGACCCGGGACCACCCTCCGCGAAACAAGCCCCCCAGGTCAGTCGTCGATCTCGCCCCCGCACGCCTCCTCGAAGTAGTCAAGGTTCTCCTGGAGCGACTTGAGCAGCCGGTCGCGCTCCTCGTCGTCGACTTCGACGGGTACGACGCCGTACCCCTGCGCGAGCCGCCGGAACCCGCCCCGGCTCTCCAGCCGTCCGCGCACGCGCACCGGCAGCCCCAGCAGGTGGGCTTGCCCGGCGATCCGGTAGTCCTCCTCGTCGAGCCGCACCCGCACCTGGCCGACCTCAGCCCCCGCGAGCACCCGCAGCCGCACGCTCCCCTCTCCCCGGGGCCCGGAGCGCCGCAGCCGTACGACGGCCCCGGTCACCGTGACCGGCACGGACGGCTCCTCCCGCAGGTACCGCGCCCCGGCCTCCCGCAGTACGGGTACGTCCCCCGGCGAGAACTCGACGGCCTCCCCGGACCCGGCGCACCCCTCGGGCACCCCGGCGCCGGGCGCCCACGCGACGGCGACGCGCGCCACCTCCGTCCCCCGCACGAGCGCGATGAGCGCCTCGGTCAGCTCCCGGCTGACGCCCGCCTCGACGGCGCCGTCGAAGGCGTCCATGCCGCCGGTGGCGCGCTGGTAGTCGATGGCTTCGCGGGCGGCGTACAGCGCCTGGTGGAGGCGTACGGCGAGGGGCCGGGCGGCGGCGACGGGGACGAACGCGGTGAGCCGGCGTCCCCCTTCGGCGGTGCCGACGAGGACGTCGTCGAGGAGCGCGGCGGCGCTGCGGCGGTGGCGGGCGCCGTGGTAGCCGGCGGGGGCGTGGGCGGCGAGGGCGCCGGCGAGGAGGGTGGCGCGGGCGGCGGTGCGCAGGTCGTCGTCGGCGTTCCATGCGGCCGGCCCCTCGGGGATGTCCCGCCACCAGCGGATCTCGTCGCTGGGGACGGCGAGGCCGAGCAGCACTTCGCGCGCGGTGGGTGTGCCCGTGCGGGTAAGGGCGGTGAGTGCTTCCGTCAACAGGTCGTCGCTGTCGGGGAAGGCGCGGCTCTCGGGGACGAGGAGGCTGGTCGCGGACGCGCCCGGTCCCGGCGGGGTCCAGCGGCCGTAGCGGCCGGGTGCGCCGCCGCGCCGCTGCCAGCCGTGGCGGCACAGGAGGGCAGCGAGGACGGCGGGGTCGACGTCGGCGGGGTCGGGGGCGGGGTGGGTGCGGACGAGCCTCAGCGGCTCACCGGGGTGGCTCATGGTCGTCCTCCCGTCCCGACCCGCGTCATGATCTCGCACAGCGCCCGGTCGTCGAAGATGCGTGAGGTCGGTATCCGTACGGTGGTGCGGGTGCGGCCGGTGACGGGCTGGCCGGCGAGGTTGACCCAGTAGCAGCAGTGCCGCAGGTCGAGGCGGTCGTGGCTGGCGCGCAGCCAGTCGTCCGGGGAGCGCGGGACGAGCATGACGACCAGGATCTTGTGCACGGACACCGGAGTGCGGGCGAGTTTGCGCAGGTGGTCGTTTTCGAGGGTGAAGGGGAAGGTGCGGCCCGGCGGGTGGGGCGGGAGCTGGTAGGTCGCCTTGAGCTGGACCTTGATGGTGACCTCGTCGTCGACGGTGTGGCCGGGCGAGCCGTGGCTGACGTGCCAGTCGATGCCGTTGTCCGGGAACGGCTGGGAGAGCGAGCAGCCGGCCGCGGCGGCGACGGCGTGCAGGTAGCCGACCTGGAGGGTCTCCATGCAGGCGGTGGTGGCGAGCGTGCCGCGCCGGGGGCCCGTGCGCCCGGGCAGCAGCCCGCCCCGTTCGGGCTGCGCTATCGCCATGGCGAACAGCCTTCCCCGTTGTGCCGGTTCTTGGTGCGGTCCGGTGAACTCCCTGGTCCCGCACTCCTGTTGTGTCCTTCCGGCGTACGGCGCAAACAGCCCGGGTATCACCGAACAGGCAGAAGACGGCATGTCATCGGCCAGGCGTGAACGAGGGGTTGTGAGGATATGACGTGCTGGTACGAAGGCCCCCTCGCGGCCTTCGACACGGAGACGACAGGAGTGGACGTCGAGTCGGACCGGATCGTGTCGGCCGCGCTCGTCGTGCAGGACGCCACGGGGACCCGGCCCCGGGTGAACCGCTGGCTGGTCAACCCGGGGGTGCCGGTGCCGAGTTCGGCGACGGCGGTGCACGGGCTGACGGAGGAGCACCTCCAGCGCAACGGCCGCTGGCCGGCTCCGGTGATGTACGAGATAGCGGAGCTGCTGACCGAACAGGCGGCGGTGGGGCGGCCGTTGGTGGTGATGAACGCGCCGTTCGACCTGACGCTCCTCGACCGCGAGCTGCGCCGGCACCGGGCGTCGTCGCTGGACGACCGGCTGGGGCAGTCGCCGCTGCGTGTCCTGGACCCCCGGGTCCTCGACAAGCACCTGGACCGCTACCGCAAGGGCCGCCGCACGCTGGCGGACCTGTGCGCGCACTACGAGGTGACGCTGGCCGAGGCGCACGACGCGGCGGCCGACGCGCTGGCCGCGCTGGAGGTTGTGCGGGCGGTCGGGCGCCGTTTCTCGGCCCGCCTCGAACGCCTCTCCCCCGGCGAGCTGCACACGCTTCAGACGGGCTGGCACGCGGCCCAGGCGCGCGGTCTCCAGGCGTGGTTCGCCCGCAGCGGCCAGGAGGAGACGGTCGACCCGTCGTGGCCGGTGCGCCCGCCGGCTCTCCCTGCGGCGGCGTAAGGGCAGGCGAAAGGCCGGTCAGCTGAGGCTGACCGGCCTTTTCCCGGTGGGCGATACTGGGTTCGAACCAGTGACCTCTTCGGTGTGAACGAAGCGCTCTCCCACTGAGCTAATCGCCCGGGAACGCACTGAACAATACAGTCCCGCGTGCCGTTCCTTCAAACCGCTCGCAGAGCCCGGGCCAGCCCCCGCTGCCCGGCGCGCATCATCAGCCGATGATTGAGCCGGAACACGGGCCGCCCGGGAACGGCGAGCGCCCGCAGCAACGCCTTGCGCACGACGACGACTTGCTCGTACGCGGCGAGCGTCCCGTCCCCGCGAGCCGTGAGGGTCCACCGCGCCCACCCTTCGAGGTCCCCGGTCATGGAGATTTCCAGCACCCCGGCGAGGGGGTCGCGCCGGACTTCACGCGCGGTGAAGGTGAGGGTGTAGGGAAGGGTGGCGCGGATACGGACGAGGCCGCTGGTGTCGTCGATGCGGGTGACGGAACGGACCTGCGGCCACCAACGGGGGTACTCCTCGGCCCGCTCCAGTGCCGCGTAGACGGCGGCGACCGGAGCGGGCAGGTGCCACAGGCTGTGGAAGCGGTAGTGCGTCCAGTCCATGGTGCCAGTGTGGGGCTACGGCATCTTGTTCCCCAGCAGCGCGAGGTTCTCGATGGCCGCGAGTCCGTACAGCGCGGTGTCGTTGGTGGACACCCAGGCGGCCTCGCTACCGGCGACCAGTGCCGTGGGCCCGCTCACCTTCTCCGTGCGCCACGGCGCCGACTCCTTGTACCCGTCGGAGTTGTAGAACTTGTCCCAGGCTCGCTTGGCGAGCTTCTCGTCGCCGGTCTTGACGGCGGCGTACGCGTCGAGGCGGGAGTGTCCCTGGAAGAGCAGCAGCGTCCCGAAGTTGGACCCGTACCGTGCCGCCTGTTCGGCCTTGGTCGCGTTGAAGTACCGGCAGTAGTCAAAGTAGGCCTCGTTGAAGCGGGGCATGTCGACGAGGTGGATCAACTCGGCGCACAGTTCGTTGAGTCCGAAGACGGCGGAGAGGTGCGAGACCCCGACGACCGGCGCGGGCGCGACCGCGAACTTCCCCGTGTCGAGGTCGTACAGCCCGGTCCCCTGCACGAACCCGTTGGGCTGCGCGGCGATGGTCTCCATGGTGGACAGGACGCGCGCCTTGGCCTTCTCCCACTTGGGCCCGCGCCGCTCCCACTCGGTGAGCCACGCGGAGACGAGCCCGCTCCAGTCGGTGCCGAACCCGATGGACAGGGCGTGCCGGTCGGGCGTGTAGGGCTCGGTGCGGATCTTGCGGATGGGGTCGAGGACGAGGAACGTCTCGTCGGAGTCGACGTTGGCGTGCATGAGGTCACCGACGCGTTCGTCGGCGGTGAGGAAGTAGTAGTAGCGGCGGTACGTCGTGTTGGCGATCCGCTGCTGCTTGGCGCTGTCGGCGTAGTGCTGGACGCCGTGCCGGGTGCCGAGCCCGGCCCACTTGCCGAGGTGGTAGACGTCGACCTCCCCGGTGTGCCGGGTCATGGCCTCGGCGAACCGGAAGATGTCGGAGCGCCCGGAGCGCAGGTAGGCGTACCAGAGCCACAGGTCGGGCGAGAGTTCGGAGTTGTCCCACGCGTACCCGCCGATGTCGTACCGCCACTGGTGGCGGACGGTGTCGTACGTGTGCATGATGTCGCCGTAGTCCCAGAAGCCGTACCAACGGCGCTGTTCCACCTGGTCCTTGTAGTACGTGAAGAGGAAGTCGAGGTGGTCCTCGATCTTCGCCTTGGCCGGGGTGGAGCGGTCGGGTTCGGAGTAGAGGCCGGGCCCGAAGACGCCGGCCTTGATCAACTGCTTGGGCGGCGCGGCGAGTTGCGGCAACACCCTTACCGCGTCGACCTGTTGGGCGAGCACTTCGGGCGTCGGCGTGGACTCGTTGGCCCAGAAGAGGAGTTCGGAGGTGCGGGCGATGCCGTAGGGCGTGCCGAACTCGGGCTCGTAGTCCTCGTACGTGATGTTGAGGCCCTCGAGCTGTTCGGGGAACGTGTCCTGGCCCATGCCGTCGTGGTAGAAGCGCAGGTCCATGGGCTGGGCCTCGGGGGACCAGAGCCAGAGGGTGACCTCGGCCTCGTCGGTCTGGGCGTCGCGGATGTCGAGCTGGGAGGGGTGGCGCTCCCAGAAGTCGCGCAGCCCGAAGGAGAATCCGCCGCTCGCGCCGCCGACGTACCCGAACCCGGAGGCCCGCTTGCCGCCGCCCGCGCCGATCCAGCCGTGGCCCTTCTTGGTGCGCTTGCGGACGGTGAAGCCGTCGGCGGAGAGCTGGGAGAGGGTGTAGTCGCCCCATTCGGGGATGTACTGGAGCCGGGTGGTGACCCGCTGGTCCCAGGTCGAGGGGTCGGGCAGCTTCTTGCCGGCGAACTGGGCTTCCTGGATGGCGATTCCGGGGTCGCGGCGCAGGCCGGTGATGCCCTTGACGGCCTCGCGCAGGAGGCCGGTGCCCTCGCCGCCGATGCGGATGTGGCGGTCGTAGGACTGGTCGCGCATGGGCACGGTGAAGCGGACGCCGAGGCCGCGGATGAAGTCGCCGCTGGCCTTGCCGGGTTCCTGGGTGCCGTCGTAGGTGATGGTGTGGACCATGCGGAAGGAGTCGGCGCCCGCGTAGAAGTAGAGGCGGATCGAGAAGGGGAGCCAGCTGCGGTTGCCCTTGCGGTGCTTGCCGTCGATGCGGACGACCGCGCGGACGGGGCCGTCCTGTTCGACGGTCACCGAGGAGATGGCGCCCTCGAAGCGCTCGGTCTTGACGGTGCCCTGGTCCTCGTCCTCGATCTCGGGCTGGCGGATGAGGACGAGGCGGCCGTTCTTGGCGATCTCGGTGGAGCCGCGCTTCACGGACTTGATGAGCGTGGCGCCGGACTTGCCGATCTTCACGTCCACGACGCCGGTCGACACGTCGATCGTGCCGCCGCTCTTGTCGACGGTGACCTTCTTGCCGGGCGCGGCCGGGGTCCCGGGGGCGAGGGTGAGCTTGCCGTCGCCCGAACTCACCGCGTGCGCGGTCCACTTGAGGGAGCCGTCGGGCCAGTAGGCGATGGGCCAGGACTGGACGGGGACGTCCTTGCCGGCGGCGTCGGTGACCGCGAAGGCCTGGTCCTCCCGGAAGGCGCCCATCGGCCAGGGCACGCCGAGCGTGGAGCCGGGGGCGGCGCCCTGGCCGCCGTCCTCCAGCCAGTCCAGGGTCACGGGGTCGCGGTCGCCGCTCCCGGCGTTGGGTGCTGCGGAGGCGTTCGAGCCGAGCGCCCAGCTGAACTGTGCGGCGACTCCTGCGACTGCTGCCGCTTTGAGGAGGGATCTGCGAGGAAGGGGGGACATGGCCGTTCCTTTCCGTGCGGGGGAAGCTTCGGGCTGGTCAAGGGCATGACAGAGAAAGGCACGGGGACACCGGCCTTGGTTCCGGTACGACGCCGGGGGCACCCGCGTCGTACCGGCAGAACGACTGCTCAGCGCCGCCGGTACCGCTCCTCCACCGCGAGCGCCGCCGCGACGACGGCGCCGAGGACGGGAGCGCCCAGGGGCGCGATGAACCACGCGGACATGACGACGACGGCGAGCCCGGCGACGACGAGGAAGGACCCGGCCGGGTCGAGGACGGTCCGGCGCCCGGACCCGGCGAGCAGCGCCCGCCAGCTCGCACCCGGCGTCCAGACGGCCGCGGCCCGCAGCAGCGCGACGGCGGCCCCGATCAGGGCGAACACCCCGATCGCGCCGATCAGCGGCCCGCCCGGCAGCCCCGCGCGCACCGCCCACACGTCGACCCAGACCGCCACGACGGCCGCCCACCCGGCGAGCCCGACGGCCCACCCGCCGCGCAGCGCCGTACGGAAGTCCTGGACGAACTCCCGCAGTCCGCCGTCCACATGGGCGGTACGGCGGGCCAGGTGGCGGCTGCCGGCGGCGAGCGCGGCGGGGTAGGTGACGACGCCGAGGCAGGCGACGGCGATCCAGACGCCGGTGAGCAGGCACTCGGCGAAGACCGCGAACCGTTCGGCGAACACGGACTCCTTGCGCGGCTTCGGCTTCACCCTCGTCTCGGTGGCCATGGCGTCAGCCCTTGAGTCCGGAGGTCGCCATGCCGTCGATGAGGTAGCGCTGGAAGGCGAGGAAGAAGGCGAGGACGGGCAGCAGCGCGACGAGCGACATGGCGATCATGCCGCCGTAGTCGGCCACGCCTTCCTGGTCGACGAACATCTTCAGGCCCAGGGAGACGGTGTACTTGTCGGGCTCGTTGAGGTAGATCAGCGGGCCCATGAAGTCGTTCCACGAGTTGATGAACGTGAAGATCGCGCTGGTGATGAGGGCGGGGCGGCACAGCGGGAGCACGATCGACCAGTAGATGCGCAGGTGTCCGCAGCCGTCGAGGCGGGCGGCCTCGTCGAGTTCCTTGGGCAGGTTGCGCATGAACTGGACCATGAGGAAGACGAAGAAGGCTTCCGTGGCGAGGTACTTGCCCAGCAGCAGCGGGGTGTACGTGTTGATCATGTCCATGTTGCGGAAGAGCACGTACTGCGGGATGAGCAGGACGTGGTACGGCAGCAGGAGGGTGCCGATCATCAGCGTGAAGAGCAGGTTGCGGCCGGCGAACTTGATCCGCGCGAACGCGTACGCCGTGAGCGAGCAGGAGATCAGGATGCCGACCACGGAACCGAGGGCGAGGAACAGCGAGTTGGTGAAGAACGTCGAGATGGAGATGTCGGCGATGCCGTCGCCGAGCCGCGAGTAGTTGGAGACGATCGGGTCGGTCGGGAAGAGGTCGAGGCTGCCGACGATGTCCTCGCTCTTCTTGAACGAGCCGCCGATGACCCAGATCACGGGGTAGAGGATCACGGCGAGGATCGCGAGGGAGCCGAGGTGCCAGGCGAGGGAGCCGGCCCGCTTCCTGCCGGTGCCCGAGGTCTTGTGGATCGTGGTGGTGGCGCTCACCGGGCGTCCTCCTCGTAGTGCACCCACTTCTTCTGCGACCAGAAGAGGACGGCGGTGACCAGCGCGACGGCGACGAGCAGCAGCCACGCCATGGCGGAGGCGAGGCCCATCCGGCTGTTCTCGAAGCCCTGGACGTACAGATAACAGGTGTAGACCATCGAACCGTCGGCCGGTCCGCAGGCGTTGCTTCCCGCGCCGCCGCCGACGATGTACGCCGAGCTGAAGATCTGGAAGGAGTGGATGGTCTCCAGCAGGACGTTGAAGAAGAGGACCGGGGAGATCATCGGCAGGGTGATGTTCCAGAACCTGCGCCAGGTCCCGGCGCCGTCCATCTCGGCGGCCTCGTACAGCTCGCGCGGTACCTGCTTGAGGCCGGCGAGGAAGATGACCATCGGGGCGCCGAACTGCCAGACGGTGAGGGCGACGAGGCTGTAGATGATCAGCTCGGGGTCACCGGTCCAGCCGCCCGCGTCAATGCCGAAGAACTGCTGGGTCTGGTCGACGACGGCGTCGTCCGAGAAGATCGCCTTCCAGACGATCGCGATGGAGACGCTGGCCCCGATCAGGGACGGGGCGTAGAACGCGGCCCGGTAGAAGGCCTGGCCGCGCCGCTTCTGGGCGAGCAGCAGGGCGACGCCGAGCGCGGCGAGCAGCTTGAGGGGCGTACCGACGACGACGTACCAGAGGGTGACCTGGACCGAGTGGCGCCAGCGGGGGTCGCCGAACATCTCGGAGAAGTTGTCGAGGCCGATCCACTTCGGCGGGTCGAAGAGGTTGTAGTCGGTGAACGCGAAGTAGAGCGAGGCGACCATCGGGCCCGCCGTGAGCAGCAGGAACCCGGCGATCCACGGCGACATGAAGAGGTAGCCGGCCAGGTTCTCCCGGCGCAGGCGGCGCTTGAGCGCGGGGGGTTTGGCCAACCGCTCCGGGCCGCGGGGCGGCCCGGAGTCCTCGGTCAGGCCCTCCAGCGCGGGGGCGTGTGTCACGGTGGTTCCCATCAGGCCGAGAGGGCCGTCTTCGACTCGGTGAAGAACTGCTTGACGGCGTCGTCCACCGACCGGGTCCCGAGCGCGAGCTCCTCGGCGATCCGCAGGAACGCGGACTCGCAGAGGTCGGCGCCGCTGGGGTGCGGAGTGATGGGCTCCAGGACGCCGGAGGAGACGAGGGACTCCTCGTAGGCGGCGATCGACTTGGCGACCTCGTCGGTCGGCTTGAACGCGTCGTACTGCGCCTGGGTGGCGGGCACGCCCCGGTCGTAGCCCATGATCTTGGCGACCTCGGGGTCGTGGACCATGAAGCTGATGAACTGGGCGACTTCCTTGGGGTGCTTGGTGCGCTTGGAGGCGCTCAGCATGAGGGAGCCGAGGTACTGGCCGGTCTTCTTGCCGTCGGTGGTGGGGATGGGGGCGAGGCGGTACTGGCTCTTGCCCTCGGAGGTGTAGCGGACGGTGAAGTTGTCCCAGGTGAACTCACCGGCGGCGAGTTCGGCGGCGACCGCGGACTTCGGCTTGACCTGCGCGACCTTCTTGGCGTCGGCGAACTCGCCCTGTTCCAGGCCCTGTTCGGCCTTGGTCCACCAGTCCTTCAGGTCCGACTCGGTGAATCCGAGGCCGTCGGCGGTGAAGAACGCCTTGCCGTTCTGCCGGAGGTACAGGTCGTAGAGGTACATGACGCCGTACATGCCGGAGTCGCCCGCGCGTCCGGTCTTCTGATGGATCTTCAGCATCGCGGCGTGGAACTCGTCCCAGGTCCAGCCCGGCTTGGGGGTGACGCCGGAGCGGGTGTAGACGGGCTGGTCGATGACGAGGGCCATCGAGTTGGAGCCGACCGGGACGCCGAGGAGCTTGCCGTCGACCTCGCCGAACTTGTCGAGTCCGGCGCGGAAGCCGTCCATGGAGAGATTGCCGGCCTTGACCTGTGAACTCAGGTCGAGCAGAACGTTCTTCGCGTCGTATTTCCGCAGGAATCCGATGGCGTTCTGGAAGACGTCCGGCGGATTTCCGCCCGAGGCCTGCGTATTGAACTTCTTCCAGAAGTCCGTGTACGGCTGGAAGTCCGTTTTCACCTTGATCTTCGGGTACTTCTTCTCGAAGAGCGCGATGGTCTGGTTGATTCTCTTGGCGCGGTCGTCGGCTCCCCACCACGCGTAACGGATCGTCACCGTCCCGTCGGAGGACGAACCGCTGTCCCCGCCGCATCCCGTAGTCGCCGCCAGCCCGAGTGTGGCTGCCGTAGCTCCGGCCGCCTTCAGGATCGTTCGCCTCTCAACATTCCTGCTGGTTCCCACAGTCGGGCCCTCCCCGCAGCGTCGTTGCCGCTTGCATGAATCGTTTCAAGAAAGCGCTTGCTGGCACAAGGTACGAGGGGGGTGAGAGAGCGTCAATGATTCGGACAGGATTTTCTTCCGAGACGGCTTGGGGACGGCCCCCCCGCACCAAGTCCCCTACCCGGCAGTCACCTTGACATACCCGCAGGTGAACGAGGCCGGTTCGAGCACCCGAACACCCGAGACCCCACCGGGCGCCAACGAGCATGGGCCGAAATTCGCCGGGACGGTTTGAACGGGGTCTTGAGACGGTCTGGTACGGGTACGGCGGACTGGCGCCGTTTGTCCCTAGCCCTGCCGCTGATCCTGCTGCTGATCTTGCCGCTGGTCCTCCCGCTGGTCCTGTCGCTGGTCCTGTCGCTGGTCGAACAGTGCCGCGAGCAGCCGGGCCCGCTCGTCGATCAGGCGCATCCGCAGGGCCCGTTCGACCGGTTCCGTATGGGCGTCGCCCGCGGAGACCTGACCGGGCCACTTGCGGTACAGCAGGCCCGGCTCACCGGTGAAGTGGCCCGGCGCGATCGTGCCCGCCGCGATCAGCAGTCCCGTGTCGTCCGAGCCGGGTACGGCCATCCAGCCGCCGAGGGCCACGGCCAGGGTGCGGCGGATGCACAGGGTGGCGGGGTGGACGGGGAGGCGGTGGCCGTGGGTGCGCCAGTAGGCGGCGACCGTGCCCCGGGGGACCGGGCCGGGGTCGGGGTCGTTGTCGTTGGCGGCCGTCGTGCCGTCGGGCAGGAGATCGAGGGCGCGTGAGGTGGTCCAGCCGGTTGCCGGGTCGCTCATGACCCCGATGTCCCTGGCCAGGGCGCCGGGGGTGAGGACGTCGTCCTGGTCGAGGTTCTTGACCAGGGAGCCCTCGGCGCGGGCGAGGCCGAGGTTGCGGGTGATGGCGACGCCGCCATGGCGGCCACGCGCCGTACGGATCCGGGGGTCCCGCGGGAGCAGCGCCTCGGCGACGCCCGTCCCGCCGTCCTCCTGGACGATCCACTCCCAGGACCAACCCGGCGGCAGGGTCTGCGCGGCGAGGGAGGCGTGGGCGGCCGTCAGGTACGCGGGGTGGGGGTCGTAGATCGGCGTGATGATCGATATCAGGCTGGCCATGCGTTCCCCCCTGGGCATGCACCAGGGGCCGTTCCGGCGTCCGGAACGGCCCCTGGATCGGGTGGGCGATACTGGGTTCGAACCAGTGACCTCTTCGGTGTGAACGAAGCGCTCTCCCACTGAGCTAATCGCCCGGGTGCGGGGTGAACATTACCGCATGTCAGGGGGTGGGTACGACCGGGGTCGGGGCCACCGAGGGGGGAGGCGGTCGGTGGCACGGGACGACCGACGGGGAGCGGTCAGCGTGCTGTTCTCACTGGTTCTTGATGTTCCAGGGCATCTCCAGGCCGTACTTCCAGAGGTAGACGCCGGCCAGCGCGCCGATGATCACCAGCGCGATCGACGTCAGGATGATGTTGCGGCGGCGCACCTTCGGGTCGAGCGCCTTCTGAGCGGCCTCGGTGACCTTCCGCTTCGTCCAGCGCAGGACCAGCTGGGCCCAGACGAACTCGGTGGCCCAGATCGCCATGCCGGCGAAGATCACGACCCAGCCGGGCCCGGGCAGCGGCAGCATGACGATGCCGAGCACCACGACCGCGAGGCCGACGACGAAGACGCCGACCTGCCAGCTCAGGTGCAGTGTCCTGCTCTTCTTGATGAACGCCGGCGCCTTGGACCCGAGGCCGTCGGGTTTCGCACTGTCCGTGACCACGGTCGCCTCGCCGGGCTCGTCACTCCCCGTATTCATACCTGAACCTTACCGGAGAGAATCCGATCACCGGAATGGTGGTACCGGGAGAAGAGGGTCTCGGCCGGAAGAGTTACGTAAAGACGCACAAAACACTCAGAGGGGTTTACAACGGCACCGTAGGTGGCATGTCGATTTCGCCGACGTGCGAATCCCCGAGCGCACACTGAGCGAAAGGCCCTGGCGCTTATGAACACCACGGTCAGCTGCGAGCTGCACCTGCGCCTCGTTGTGTCGAGCGAGTCCTCCCTGCCTGTTCCCGCAGGTCTGCGGTACGACACGGCCGATCCCTACGCCGTGCACGCCACCTTCCACACCGGAGCCGAGGAGACCGTCGAGTGGGTGTTCGCCCGCGACCTCCTCGCGGAGGGCCTCCACCGGCCCACCGGAACCGGTGACGTCCGCGTATGGCCGTCGCGCAGCCACGGTCAGGGGGTCGTCTGCATCGCCCTCAGCTCCCCCGAGGGCGAGGCCCTCCTGGAAGCACCGGCGCGGGCACTGGAATCCTTCCTGAAGCGCACCGACGCGGCCGTGCCACCGGGCACGGAGCATCGGCACTTCGACCTCGATCAGGAGCTGTCGCACATCCTGGCGGAGAGCTAGGCAGCGCGACACCTCCACCCCGCCCGACGCCGTCCACTCGGGGAGACGGCTCGGGCAGCCACGGACGCGGGCCGTAACGGGCCGCGACCGACGCCGCTCACCGGGTTCTCCGGTGGGCGGCGCCGGTGTTTGCGGCGGAGGCGTTTTCGCCGCGCGGGGGCCGGGCAGGGGGTTCCCGTCGGCGGATGCGGGGTGAGGCGATGTCCAGGTGGGCGGGGGTCGTGGGGCCGTGGTCCGCGGGCCGGGACGGCTACCATCGGCCAGCATCGGCGGGCGCGTGGCCCGTCCTCAGGGCAGGGAGCGAAATGTGCTGATCCCCCACGACACCCGGTGCGCGCTGGACGCGGTGGTGGGCCTGGTCAACACCACGCCGGAGGACGAGACGGCGGTGGACGGGCTGCCGGACGTCGCCTCGCTCGAAGAGTTCGTACGTTCCAACGAGATCAGCGGGGCCGAGGCGCTGACCCCGGTCGACCTGGAGTCGGTCCGCGCACTGCGCGATCGGTTCGCCGAGATCTTCGAGGCGCCGGACGCCCGTACCGCGGCGGAGCTGATCAACAAGCTGGTCGCCGGGGCGGGTACGACGCCGCAGCTCACCGATCACGACGGTTACAACTGGCACGTCCACTACTTCGCCCCCGGCGCCTCCCTCGCCGACCACCTCGCCGCCGACTGCGGCATGGCCCTCGCGTTCTTCGTCGTCGCCGGCGAACAGGAGCGCCTGCGCCGCTGCGAGGCCCCCGACTGCCGCCGGGCCTTCGTCGACCTCTCCCGCAACCGCTCCCGCCGCTACTGCGACAGCAGAACCTGCGGCAACCGCTTGCACGTGGCGGCCTACCGGGCACGGAGGAAGGAAGCCACGGGGTGAGAAGCGGGGCCGTGGGTGGGGTGGTCTGTAGGGGTGGGGTGGGCGCGCGCCCCGGCGGGTGGCGCCGGGGGCGCGGGACGGTCACAGCAGCAGCAGGTCGTGCAGGGCTGCCATGAGGAGGAGGGACCCGATCACCGCGAGGAAGATCATGAGCGGTGGCTGGGATAGGGCGAAGAGGCATCCGCGCGGCTCGTCCTGAGGGGGCGCGGCATCGCTCTGTGTGGTGTCCAGCATCTCGCGGGCGATGATGGCGCAGGTGGGACCCCTGTTGCGATCAATACGCGCGGATTGAGCGGGAGTTCGCCGAAACCGTCGAGGTCCGTTTCAGGGCGTGATCATTTCCGCGCGGCCGGGGGACCACTTGTGTCGTTTCAGCCGAGGTGCCTCAAATGCCGTGCTTCTTGAGAATCGCCTCGATGTCGCTGAAGTCCTCGCCGGAGGAGGCGGATTCCGTACGGCGGCCCGCCGCGGGCCGGGACTGCCGGGGCGCCGCCGCTCCGAGCGTCGGGGTCGAGGCACCCGGCGCGACGGCCTCACGGCTCGCCGTGCGCGCCGCCGCCCTGCGCTCCTTGCGGGTGCCGCCCCTGCGCCGCTCCACGGAACGGGTCAGCGCGAACAGCCCCCAGGCACCGCCGAGTACGGCGAATCCCGCCCAGGCGACAGGGCTGAACGCGGTGTCCGCCGCCCACTCGACGACACCGGTCATCACGAGGCCCAGCGGCACGAGCGCGTACGCCGCGATGCGGGCCGCCGCCAGGAAGCGCTTCCGGTACGCCGTCACCGCCGCGATGCCCAGGCCGGCCGCGGCCACAGCGGAACAGACGGTCTCGGCAATCATCCGGTCCTCCAGGCTCGGTGTGCACTGCTCGCACGGGCCGCGCACCCCGTCCTCCCGGTCCGCACGCCCCGTCCTCCCTCCATCGTGCACCTCCCCCACCCGTCGCGGCCACGCCCCGGCGAGGACATCAGGGACATCTCCGGGTCGCCCCCGACGAACACCCCGACGAGGCGCGGGCCACCCGCAGGTTGGGTTCCCCCACCCCGACCTGGAAGACTCCCCCCATGAACGATTCCTCCCCCTCCCCCGTCGTCCTCGACGTCTGGTGCGAGCTCCAGTGTCCCGACTGCCGGTCCGCGCTGGACGATCTGCGGCTGTTGCGGGAGCGGTACGGGGACCGGCTGGACGTGCGGCTGCGGCACTTTCCGCTGGAGAAGCACAAGCACTCCTTCGCAGCCGCGCAGGCCGCGGAGGAGGCGTTGGAGCAGGGGCAGGGGTGGGCGTACGTCGAGGCGGTGCTCGGGCGGGTCGAGGAGCTGGACCGGCGCGGGGAGGCTTTCCTCGTCGATACGGCGCGTGAACTCGGGCTGGACGCCGAGGAGTTCGACACGGCGCTCATCGACGGCCGGCACATCCTGATCGTGGACGCGGACCAGGCCGAGGGCAAGGCGATCGGCGTCACCGGTACCCCGACGTACGTCATCGACGGCGAGCGGCTCGACGGCGGCAAGAGCCAGGAGGGGCTCCGGGAGCGCATCGAGGAGATCGCCGACCGGCTGCTGGCGGCGCCCGGCGCGTAAGGCGGCCCCGAGGTCAGAGCACCTTGTACATGCCGTGTCCCACCACCTCGTACCCCAGCGATTCGTACAGCCGCTCCGCCGGAGTGTTGCCGGCGAACACGTTGAGGCCGATCAGGGCCTTGCCCGCCGTGATCGCCCTCGATTCCGCGAGGTGCATCAGGGTGCGGCCGTGTCCCCGCCCCCGGAACTCCTCGGCGACCTCCACGTCGTAGATGTAGGACTTGTCGCCCTCGGTGGCGAGCCAGAGGATGCCGAGGCGGCCGTCGGGGTGTTCGAGGACGTCGATGGTGGAGCCGGGTGGAACGGGACGGGTCGCGGGAGGGGCGGGGATCTCGCGGGCGAGGCGTGTGTCCGCCTCCTCGCGGGTGATGCCGCGTTCCACGCACGCCTCCGCGAAGGCGCGGAAGCTGTTCTCCATGAAGGGGCCGTGCTCGGTCTCGGTGATGGGGCGGACGGTGAGGCCGGGCGGGAGGGCCGGGGCGGTCGCGCCGAGGGGTTTCTCCATGCCGCGGTTGCGCAGGACGTAGCCGAGGGCGGTGGCGAGGCGGATGCCGGGGACGGTCGCCGGGTCGGTGCCGCGCTCGACGGGGACGTACACCTCGATGGACCGGCAGCCCCACCCGCGCGCCACCTCCTCCGCGGCGAGCGCGGCGACCGTCGCGCGGCCCCGGTGGCGGTCGGCCTCGTCGATGTGGAGTTCCTCGATGCGGGCGATCGTGGGGCCGAAGCCGGGGTGCGTGCCGAGGTGGAGCGTGCCGACGGGGCGGCTGTTCACGCACACCTGGTAGCGGCGTGAGAGCCGTCCGGCGGGGCCGGGTTCGCGCTGGAGCGGCTCGGTGGGGCGCAGAGTCGTGGTCATGCCGAATTTCTACCCGTCGCAGGTCCTCTGAGCAGTTCAATTACGGGGCCGCTCACGGGTCGAGATCGTCCGCCGCCCGTTCCGTGAACACCCGCATCGCCTTCGCCGTCACCGGCCCCGGCGTCCCGGGCAGCTCGCGCGCGTCCACGCGGTGGACCGCCTGGACGTCCCGGAGGGTGGACGTCAGGAAGATCTCGTCGGCGCGTTCGAGGACGTCGAGGGGGAGGTCGGTCTCGTGGGCGCCGGTCCACTCGACGACCAGTTCGCGGGTGATCCCGGCGAGGCAGCCGGAGGCGAGCGGCGGGGTGTGGAGCTCGCCGTCGAGGACGACGAAGACGTTGGAGCCGGTGCCTTCGCAGAGCGCGCCGACCGTGTTGGCGAAGAGCGCCTCGGTGGCGCCCTGGTCGTGCGCGCGGGAGAGGGCGACGACGTTCTCGGCGTACGAGGTGGTCTTGAGGCCGGTGAGGGCGCCGCGTTCGTTGCGGGTCCAGGGGACCGTGACCGCGGCGGTCGTGTCGGCGCGGCGGGCCGTCTCGCCGAGGGCGACGACGAGGGTCGTGCCGTGGGCGCCGCGGTCGGAGCCGAGGGGGCCCTGGCCGCCGGTGTAGGTGATGCGCAGGCGGCCGAGCGGCATGGGGTTGGCGGCGAGGACGGCCGCGCAGGCCGTACGGATCTCGTCGTGGTCGGGGTCGGGCAGGCCCAGGCCCCGGGCGGAGCGGGTGAGGCGGTCGAGGTGGCGGGTGAGCGCGAAGGGGCGCCCCTCGGTCGCCTTCAGGGTCTCGAAGATGCCGTCGCCCACGGTCAGTCCGTGGTCGAGGACGGAGACGCGCGCGTCGTCGATGTCCTTCAGTCCGCCGTCGAGCCAGAGTTTCACCGGTGCCACCTCGCGGGTTTCGTCAGCCGTCGTACTCCCCCGACGCTACCGCGAGCAGCCGGGACGCCTTCAGTTCGGTCTCCCGCCACTCGCCCTCCGGGTCGGAGCCCCAGGTGATCCCGGCGCCCGTGCCGAACTTCAGCAGGCCCCCGTCGATCCAGAACGTCCGGATGCCGACGGCGAGTTCACCTCTCCCCCGGTCGGCGTCGACCCAGCCGACGCCGCCGCAGTAGGGGCCGCGCGGCGCGGTCTCCAGGGCGTCGATGATGCTGAGGGCGCTGGACTTGGGGGCGCCGGTGACGGAGCCGGGCGGGAACGCGGCGGCGAGGAGCTCGGGCCAGCCGGCGCCGGGGCGCAGTTCGCCGGCGACGGTGGAGACGAGGTGGACGAGGCCGGGGTGCTTCTCCACCGCGCACAGGTCGGGGACGGTGACGCTGCCCGTCGCACAGACCTGGCCGATGTCGTTGCGGACGAGGTCCACGATCATGACGTTCTCGGCGTAGTCCTTCTCCAGGAGGTCGGCCTCGGTGCGGCCGGTGCCCTTGATGGGGCCGGAGAGGATCGCGCGGCCGGCGCGGCGCAGGAAGAGCTCCGGGGAGGCGGTGGCGATCTGCACGCCGTGCCCGGGGAGGCGGATCGTGCCCGCGTACGGCGCCGGGTTGCCGAGGGCGAGGAGGGCGGTGAGGGCGTCGACGTCGGCGTCCTCGGGGACCGGCGCGGACAGCACCCGGCAGAGGTTGGCCTGGTAGACGCGGCCCGCGGCTATGTGCTCGCGGATACGCCGGACGCCCGCCGTGTACGCGGACCGGTCCAGGGACGACGTCCAGTCCCCCGCCGCCGGTCCGTGCCAGGCGCCCGGCACCGGCGCGGGGACCGGTTCGCGGCGTACGTCGGCGAAGCGGGCGCAGGTCAGGCGGCCCTCGAAGTCGGCGGCGACAGCCCAGAAACCGCTGGACTCCAGGGCGGCGGGGTCGCTCGTGACGTCCAGGAGGTCGGTGGCGACGCGGGTGCCGAAGCGGGCGAGGGGAGGGAGGTGGGGCACGCGTCGAGTCTAGGTGGGGTGTCCGTGAGGGGGCCTGAGCTGGGCGGTTCGGTGACGTGTGGCAGCACGCTGCGCAAACGCGTTTTTGTGCTGGCCCGGGAATCCGCTAGAGTTCAACACGTCGCCGGGACGCGCAAGCGGGCCGGGAAAGACAAGCGGACGTAGCTCAGTTGGTAGAGCGCAACCTTGCCAAGGTTGAGGTCGCGAGTTCGAGCCTCGTCGTCCGCTCGAAGGAAAGCAAGGGGATCTTCCCGAACCCCTGCACTCCTGGTGGAGTGGCCGAGAGGCGAGGCAACGGCCTGCAAAGCCGTCTACACGGGTTCAAATCCCGTCTCCACCTCCAAGGACGATTAGCTCAGCGGGAGAGCGCTTCCCTGACACGGAAGAGGTCACTGGTTCAATCCCAGTATCGTCCACTGGAGCCGCAAGGCTTCCCCGCGCGATTAGCTCAGCGGGAGAGCGCTTCCCTGACACGGAAGAGGTCACTGGTTCAATCCCAGTATCGCGCACTGGCCATGGCCTTCGGGTCGTGGTTTCTCCCGGACGATTAGCTCAGCGGGAGAGCGCTTCCCTGACACGGAAGAGGTCACTGGTTCAATCCCAGTATCGTCCACATCCGCCGAAGCCCCCGGTTGCCACCGGGGGCTTCGTGGCGTTCCGGCTAGCTGGAGAACAGCATGTGGCCGAAGCTCTTGTGGCGGTGGTGCCCGCCGTGGTGACCCCCGTGGTGGCCGCCGTGGTGCTGCGGGGCGCCCCAGGCCGGGCCCGGCGGGGGGACCGGCGGCGCCGGCGGGTATGCCTGCGGGCCGGGCTGGCCCCACTGGCCCTCCAGGCGGGTCAGGGCCTCCAGTTCGCCGTAGTCGAGGAAGATCCCCCGGCAGTTGCTGCACTGTTCGATCTGGACGCCGTTGCGGTTGTAGGTGTGCATCGCCGCGTGGCACTTCGGACACTGCATCATCGGCCTCGACTCCTCACTGTTCGTTCCTGTTTCGCGTTACCCCAGGACAGACTCCGTCCGGGGCCGGACGGTTGCACCCTACGGCGGGTCGATCGTCACCTGACCAGGCGGTACGGCGCCCATCCGCGCGCACGCGTCCACCAGCGCCTCCTCCACCTCGTCCAACTGCCGTCGCTGCTGGGCCGACTTGGCGATCGCGCGGGCGGCGGTCTGGACGGTCAGCGCACGCGCGGCGACGTCGAGGGCGGGCCAGGGATCGTCGTACCCGTCGAGGGCGGGGCCGTCCGCGTCGCGGTAGGCCGTGAGGAAGCGGTTCCACTCCTCGGGCGGGAGGAGGCCGCAGGCGTACCAGGCGGCGGGGCGGGCGAGGTCCCAGGTCTGGACGCCGGTGCCGAGGTCGTCGACGTCGATGAGGCGCCAGTCTCCGGCCGGGGTGCGGACGAGCTGGCCGAGGTGGAGGTCGCCGTGGCAGAGGCCCGCCGCCGGCATGGGGGCCTCGGCGCGGGCCCAGGCGGGGAGGCGGCGCCAGGCGCGGCGTACGGGGGTGGTCGCCGGGTGGGTGACGGCGGCGAGGCGGGCGAGGGCCTGCGCGGCCTTCGCCGGGCCGCGCATCGGGGGGAGGCCCGGGGGCGGGGCGGCGCGGTGGAGGCGGGCCAGGAGGGCACCGGCGGCTTCCCAGGGGGCCTCTTCGGGGGCCTCGGGGTCCACCGGGGTGCCGTAGGGCCAGAACGTGACCAGGCGGTCGTGCAGGAGGGCCGGGGCGGGGGTCAGCGGCGGGAGGAAGACGTCGGGGAGGCGGGCCGCCGTGCGCAGGCGCGGGAGGAGGGTCTCGGGGGGTGTGCCGGGGGCGTGGGCCTTGGCGACGGTGCCGGCGTGCCGGACGACCGTGGCGTCGGGGCGGTCCGCGAGGGTGGCGGTGGGGCAGGCGCAGGGTGGGGGCTCGGAGTGGGCCCGGGCACGGAGGCGGAACGTGAGGTCGGTGAGCAGGGTCACGGGGGTCCTTCTGTCGCGTACGGACATCGCGTACGGACGTCGCGCAGGGACAAAAGTAATGCCGGCGCAGCTCCCCAGCTGCGCCGGCATTGTTGCCGTCCGCCGCACCCCCGTCCCCACGGGGTTTCATGGGTGGGATGTCCCCGCCCGGACCGCTCTTCCGGGCCTGGGGTCGCCGCTCAGCGCCCCAGCATCACGCCCACGGACGACGCCTGTGTGGCCACTGTCTCCCAGCCGCCGAAGACGACGAAGAGCAGGACCGCGAGAGGGAGGACCATCAGGGTCGCCGTCAGAGGGTGACGACGGCCGGGCTCGGGCTGGTCGCGGTAGGTGTTCCGCGGGGCCGTGTAGGCCATGGCTCCTCCTTCCCGACTTCAGGTTGTCGTTGGCAGCGGCGGGTGTCTGACCTCGGGGGACGAGTGCTGCACCCGCCGCTTGACCTCTAACTTAGGCGGGTGGCGCCGCGCGGGCGTCATGCCTTCGTACCGATCGGTGGGCCTCCCGGAGGATGAGCCTCGACCTGCGGCGTACTCCCCTGGGTGGAGACGGGATCCTACGACTCAGGGTCTTCCCGGAAGGGGTGTCCGGTCCGGGCCGGTTTTTCCGATTCCGCTTCCCGGGGGACCGGCTGCTCGACGAGGGCCAGGACCCGGTTCGCCATGAAGCGGGCCGTACGGATCACCGTCCCGGAGCGCGTGACTTCGCTCACTTCCACCACCCCCCTGCGGACCGCCGTCTCCACCCTGCGGCCCGCCCTGCTGGCCACCACCTCGTAGGTCCGCGTCGTGTCCCCCGCGTCCACGACTATCTCCACTCGGTCACCCTTCACAGTGCCAATCCCCCTTCTGTGACGGCTGGTTGAGATCAGGTCACGGCCGAAAACCGTTGCGGCGCCGCCTTCCTGACCACCTCTCAAGTCTCCCACCCGGCACTGACAATCGATCGGGCCGAGAGGGCGCGGCTCCTGCACACCGGCGGGCGGGGAAACGTAAGCTGTGGCACGTCACACGGACCGGCAGCGGGGATGAACATGGCGATGATGCGCCTGAGGCGCGAGGACCCGCGCGTCGTCGGCTCGTTCAGGCTTCACAGACGGCTCGGCGCGGGCGGGATGGGCGTCGTCTATCTGGGCTCCGACAAGAAGGGGCAGCGCGTCGCGCTCAAGGTCATCCGGCCCGATCTGGCGGAGGACCAGGAGTTCCTCTCGCGGTTCGCTCGCGAGGTGTCCGCCGTGCGCAGGATCCGGGGCGGGTGCACGGCCCGGCTCGTCGCCGCCGATCTCGAGGCCGAGCGGCCCTGGTTCGCCACGCAGTACGTTCCCGGGCCTTCCCTGCACGACAAAGTCGGCGACGAAGGGCCCATAGGGGCCGCCGAGCTCGCTTCCATCGGGGCCGCGCTGTCCGAGGGGCTCGTCGCCGTCCACGAAGCCGGGGTCGTCCACCGGGATCTGAAGCCGTCCAACATTCTGCTGTCGCCCAAGGGGCCCCGGATCATCGACTTCGGGATCGCCTGGGCCACGGGCGCGTCCACGCTCACGCATGTCGGGACCGCCGTGGGGTCGCCGGGGTTCCTCGCGCCCGAGCAGGTTCGGGGGGCCGCTGTCACGCCGGCCACGGACGTGTTCTCGCTGGGGGCGACTCTGGCGTACGCGTCCACCGCCGACTCGCCCTTCGGGCACGGGAGTTCGGAGGTGATGCTCTATCGGGTCGTGCATGAGGAGCCTCAGCTCCAGGGAGTGCCCGATGCGCTGGCTCCGCTGGTTCGGGCCTGTCTCGCCAAGGATCCCGAGGAACGGCCCAGCACGCTGGAGTTGTCTCTGCGGCTGAAGGAGATCGCCGCTCGGGAGGCTCAGGGGGCGGTCATCGAGGGGCGGGTCGCCGGGCCTCGGTCCGCTGAGGGGGAGCGGGGGGTGGGGCGGGTTGCCGATACCGCCAGCTATACCGAGCGGAGTGTTCGGTCCTCGGGGGTCACTCCGCCGCCTCGGCCGTCCCGGGGGGCGCCGTCGTCGTCCCGGCCGTCCGGGAGCGCTCGGCCTACTCCGTCTTCGGGGCGGGGGCCTCGGCCCAGCGGTAGTCGACCTGCGCCGCGTGGGGGTACCGGGGCTGGTCGGCCGCCGGGGACTCGGCCTCGGCCCACCGGGACTGGGCGGCGGCCCGCCAATCCTCGGTTGCTGCGGCAGCGGTTGTTCGTGTTTGTCGTGGTGACGTTGTTGGTGGCGTTGGGGATTGGGTTGGTTCAGGCTTGTCAGGGGCCTGCGCGGGGGTTGGGTGGCGAGGGCGGGAGTGTTGTGTGGCAGGAGCAGGGGCGGGGGCCGTCGTCGGGGGACTGACGGGTTGCGGGCGGGTGCGGGTTTGTTGTGGCTGGTCGCGCCCACGCGGCGGTAGCCGCGTATCAGATACAGCCCCGCGCCCCTTGAGGGCGTTGGTCATCGCGGCGTTTTGGGAAACCGGCCCTGCGCTGCTCCCCAGAGGGCGTCAGTTTTCCGGGCGGCCGGTCGCCACCGCGTAGAACGCCACCGCCGCCGCTGCTCCTACGTTCAGGGAGTCCACGCCGTGTGACATCGGGATGCGTACCCATTCGTCCGCTGCCATCAGGGCCTGGGTCGAGAGGCCGTCGCCCTCCGCTCCCAGCATCAGGGCCACTCTGTCCATCTTGTGGGGGGCCGCCTCGTCCAGCGAGCGGGCTTTTTCGTCCGGAGTCAGGGCCAGGAGGTCGAAGCCTGCTTCCCGTACCGAGTCCAGGCCCTTGGGCCAGGTGTCGAGGCGGGCGTAGGGGACGGAGAAGACCGCGCCCATCGAGACCTTCACGCTGCGGCGGTAGAGGGGGTCGGCGCAGTCCAGGGAGAGGAGGACCGCGTCCATTCCGAGGGCCGCCGCCGAGCGGAAGATCGCGCCGATGTTGGTGTGGTCGTTCACCGATTCCATGATCACTACCCGGCGGGCCTCGCGGAGGAGTTCCTCCGCCGTCGGCAGGGGCTTGCGTTGCATGGACGCCAGGGCGCCTCGGTGGACGTGGTAGCCCGTCACCCGTTCCGCCAGCTCCGGGGTGACCGCGTAGACGGGGGCCGGGAGTTCGTCGATGACGTCTCTCATGACGTCGATCCACTTGGCGGACAGGAGCATCGAGCGCATCTCGTAGCCCGCCTCCTTCGCGCGGCGGATGACCTTCTCGCCCTCGGCGATGAAGAGGCCCTCGGCCGGTTCGCGTCTGCGGCGGAGTTCTACGTCGGTCAGGCCCGTGTAGTCGCGCAGACGGGGGTCGTCGGGGTCGTCGACGGTGATGAGATCGGCCACAGAAGTGATACTGCCTTGTCCTGGGTGCGGTGCCAACGGCTCGGGACGGGTTGTGTTACCCGGGGTTACGCCACGGTGTCGGGGCCCACGGTGACGACCTCGCCGATGACGATCACCGCCGGGGACTTCACGTCCTGCGTGACGACCGTCTCGCCGACCGTCGCGAGCGTCGCGTCGACCCTGCGCTGAGCGGCCGTCGTCCCCTCCTGGACCAGGGCCACCGGGGTGTCGGGGGACTTGCCGTGGGCGATCAGGGTCTCGGCGATCCGGTCGATCTTCGTGACGCCCATGAGGACGACCAGCGTGCCGGTCAGCTTCGCGAGGGACGGCCAGTCGACCTTCGAGCGTTCGTCGTCGGGGGCGACGTGGCCGCTGACCACCGTGAACTCCTGGGCCACGCCCCGGTGGGTGACCGGGATGCCGGCCGCGCCCGGGACCGAGATCGAGCTGGAGATGCCGGGGACGACCGTGCAGGGGATGCCGGCCGCGGCGAGGGCCTGGACCTCCTCCATGCCCCGGCCGTACACGTACGGGTCGCCGCCCTTCAGACGTACGACCGACTTGCCCGCCCTCGCGTGTTCGATCAGGGCGTTGTTGATGGCCTCCTGGGCCATGTAGCGGCCGTACGGGAGTTTCGCCGCGTCGATCACCTCCACGTGCGGGGGGAGTTCCGCGAGGAGGTCCCTGGGGCCGAGGTGGTCGGTGATCACCACGTCCGCCTCCGCGAGGAGGCGGCGGCCCCGGACCGTGATCAGGTCCGGGTCGCCCGGGCCGCCGCCGACCAGGGACACGCCGGGGGTGCGGGTGCGGTGGTGGGGGGCCACCAGGGTGCCGTCGCGCAGGCCCGCGAGGACCGCGTCCCTGATCCTCGCCGTGTGGCGGGGGTCCCGGTTCTTCGCGTCCGTCGTCAGGACCGCGATCGTCACGCCCTCGCTGGTGCCTGTTGCCGGGGTCCAGGCCGTTGCCCTGTCCGCGTCGTCCGAGCGTACGCACCAGACTCGGTGCGCTTCCGCTTCCGCCGAGGCTGCGGTGTTGGCGTCCTCGTCGTCCGTCGCGATCAGGGCGTACCAGGCCGTGGCCAGGTCGCCGGGCTCGTACGCCCGCTGCTCCCAGGTCAGTTCTCCCGCCGTTGCCATCGCCTCTACCGACGGGGTTGCGTGCGGGGAGATCAGGACGATGTCCGCGCCTGCCGCGAGCAGGGCCGGGAGGCGGCGTTGGGCTACCTGGCCGCCGCCGAGGACGACCACTCGGCGGCCGGTTAGGCGGAGGCCCACGGGGTAGGCGGGGTGTTCGGCCATGGTTCGGCTCCTGGGTGGGTGGGCTCTGACGTGCGGATTTTACGGGGTGAGGGGGTGGAGTGGGGTGGGGGTTCGGGGGGTGGACTTCGGGGAGGGCGCGGCTTTGGGGGTGGGGTCAGGGGGTGGGGGGTGGTGGTGAGGGGGTGGGTGCGGGTTCGGTGGGGGCTGGGGTGGGGGCGTTGTCGCTTGCCCGCGCTGGCGGGGTGCCGCTGCGCCCACCCGTGCCGCCCCTAGCGGCACGACTGCCCGCAGCTACGGCAGGGGGGTGGAGTGGGTGCGGGTGGGTGGGGTGGGGGTGTGGCGCGGCTGGCCGCAGCTGGGTGGGGCGGGGTGGAGCGGGTGCGGGCGGGTGGGGGTGCGGGGCGGCTGGCCGTAGCTGGGGGGCAAGTGGAGTGGGTGCGGGG
The DNA here is from genome assembly GCF_033794345.1 of Streptomyces niveiscabiei. Lineage (NCBI taxonomy): Bacteria > Bacillati > Actinomycetota > Actinomycetes > Kitasatosporales > Streptomycetaceae > Streptomyces > Streptomyces niveiscabiei. The sequence continues at coordinate 224,103 of NZ_JARAYJ010000005.1, read as the reverse complement.
GCGTGGGAGGGGTGATGAGAAGGGAGCCTGCGTTGTTGGCAGGCTCCCTTCTTGCTGGGTGATCTATTTTTCCGTTACGCCTGCTGAGTCGAAGGTTGCTACCTCGTGCATGGCCCTTGCTGTGCTCTGGACCAGGGGGAGGGCCAGGAGGGCTCCTGTGCCTTCGCCCAGGCGTAGGTCCAGGTCCACGAGGGGGCGGAGGCCCAGTTTGTTCAGGGCTGCTACGTGGCCCGGTTCGGCGCTTCGGTGGCCTGCGATGCAGGCTGCGAGGACCTCGGGGGCGATGGCCCGGGCTACCAGGGCTGCCGCTCCCGCGCTGACGCCGTCCAGGATCACCGGGGTCCGGAGGGAGGCGCCGCCGAGGAGGAGGCCCACCATGGCCGCGTGTTCGAAGCCGCCCAGGGCCGCGAGGACCGCGATCGGGTCCGCGGGGTCGGGTTGGTGGAAGTCGAGGGCTCGGCGGACCACCTCTGTCTTGCGGGCGAGGGTCTCGTCGTTGATGCCGGTGCCCCGGCCTGTCACCTCGGCGGGGTCGGCGCCGGTGAAGACGGCGATCAGGGCTGCGGAGGCCGTCGTGTTGGCGATGCCCATCTCGCCGGTCAGGAGGGCCTTGTTGCCCGCCGCCACCAGGTCGCGGGCCGTCTCGATGCCCACCTCGATGGCCTGTTTGGCCTCCTCGCGGGTCATCGCGGGGCCCGTCGTCATGTCGGACGTGCCGGCGCGGATCTTGCGGGGCAGCAGGCCCGGGGTCGCCGGGAGGTCCGTCGCCACGCCCACGTCGATCACGCAGACCTCGGCGCCGACCTGGTTCGCGAACGCGTTGCAGACCGCGCCGCCGCCAAGGAAGTTGGCGACCATCTGGGCCGTCACCTCCTGGGGCCAGGGGGTGACGCCCTGCGCGTGGACGCCGTGGTCGCCCGCGAAGATGGCGACCGCTGCGGGCTCCGGGATGGGCGGCGGACACTGGCGGGACAGGCCGGAGAGCTGGGCGGAGATGATCTCCAGCATGCCGAGGGCGCCCGCCGGCTTCGTCATCCGCTTCTGCCGCTCCCACGCCTCGCCGAGCGCCTTCGCGTCCAGCGGGCGGATGCTCGCGACGGTCTCCGCGAGGAGGTCGTGCGGGTCCTCGCCGGGCAGCGCGCGGCGGCCGTACGTCTCCTCGTGGACGACCCAGGACAGGGGGCGGCGCTTGGCCCAGCCCGCCTGCATCAGCTCGGGCTCGGGCGGGAACTCGTCGACGTAGCCGACGCACAGGTAGGCGACGACCTCCAGGTGCTCCGGCAGGCCCAGGGCCCGGACCATCTCGCGCTCGTCGAAGAAGCTGACCCAGCCGACGCCGAGGCCCTCCGCGCGGGCCGCCAGCCACAGGTTCTCGACCGCCAGCGCGGAGGAGTACGGGGCCATCTGCGGCTGCGTGTGCCGGCCGAGGGTGTGCCGGCCGCCCCGCGTGGGGTCGGCGGTGACCACGATGTTCACGGGGGTTTCGAGGATCGCCTCGATCTTCAGTTCCTTGAACTGCTTCGCGCGGCCCTTGGGGAGGGACTGGGCGTACGCGTCCCGCTGGCGCATCGCCAGGTCGTGCATCGTCTGGCGGGTCTCCTGGGACCTGATGACGACGAAGTCCCACGGCTGGGAGTGGCCGACGGACGGCGCGGTGTGCGCGGCCTCCAGGACCCTGAGCAGCACCTCGTGCGGGATGGGGTCGCCGCGGAAGCCGTTGCGGATGTCCCGGCGTTCCCTCATCACCTTCAGTACGGCTTCGCGTTCCGCGTCGTCGTACGCGGGGGCCGCCGGGCCCGTGTGCTCCTCCGTCGTCGCCAGGTCGTCCGCGCTCTGGGCCGCGCCGGGGTCGTCCGTGTCCCGCTGGGGCGGGAGGGGGACGTGGCCCCCGGCCGCGGTGAACTCGCCGACAGGGGTGTCGGGGATCTGGTGCGGAGGGGTGAGGCCGGGGGTTTCGTCCGGGGTGGGCTGGGCTTCAGCGTGCACGTGTACGGGTTCTTGGGTCGGGGGTACGGGGGGTTCCGCGAGGGTGAGGGGGGTGTTGTTGGGCTGGGCAACCGTTTCCGCAGGGGTGGACGGGGAGCCGTGGTCGGGGTGGGGGTCGTCCATCGGGGAGACGGAGGTGGGGGCCGGGGGGGTTGTGTCGGTTGGCTCCTGGGGGGTGGGCTGGGCCGGGGCGAGTGCCTCGGGCTGGGCCGTCTGGGGGTGGGGGGAGGCGTCGGGGTGGTGGGGTGTTTCCGTCTGGGGTGGTGCTTCCACCGGGGGTGGCGTGCTGTTCTTCGCCCTCGCTCTGGCACGGGCGCGGGCTCGTGGGCCGGGCTGGGGTGCGGTTCGCTCGGGGGCGGGGGGTGCGGCTTGGCCCGAGGGGTCGGGGTGGGCGGCGAGTTGTTCGGGGGTAGGCGTGCCGGGGTCTGCCGATGGGGCGGGGGTTTCCGGCGTGGCCGAGTGGGGCTCGGGCTGCTTCGAGGCGAGGGCCTCCAGCTGGTCCGACGGGTCGGGCTGCGCGGGGACGCCGGGGTGGGTGGGGGCGGTGGGCTGCTCGGCGGTTCGCTCGGGAGCGGGGGGTGCGGGCTGCTCCGGTGTGTCGGGCTGGGCCGAAGCAGCGGGGGCGCCTGACGGCTCGGGCTGAGCGGACGCCTCGGGCTGACCGGGGGTGTTGGGCTGCGCTGTGGACTGGTCGGGAGTGGACACCTCGGCGTGTTCCGGTGTTTCGGGCTGGGACGCAGTACCGGGCTGGTTCGCGGTGCTGGGCTGAGCGGCGGCATCGGGCTGGGCCGCAGCGCTGGGCTGAGTGGCAGTACCGGGCTGGGCTGTTACGTCGGGCTGGGCTGCTGCCCCGAGGTGAGCCGATGCCTCGGGCTGGGCTGCCGCCTCGGGCTCGGGTGCTCCTTCGGACTGGGCCGCGGTTTCGAGCTGGGCCGCGATTTCAGGCTGAGCCGCGATTTCGGGCTGAGCCAATGCTTCAGGCTGGCCCGCAGTGTTGGGGTGGGCTGCTGCGTCGGGCTGACCGGGAGTGCTGGGCTGCGCCGTGACCTGGTCGGTGGCGAGGGTTCCCGCCGCTTGCTCCTGCGCCTCGGGCCGGCCTGAAGTTTCCGGCTGAGTGGACGCCTCGGGCTGAGCGGAGGCAGCGGGCTGCGCCGCATCCTGTTCCGGCTGTTCCGAGGTCTCCGGCTGGGCCGACGTCTCCGACTCGGCCTGCTGGACCACGACTTGCTGTGGCGTGGAAGCCTCGGCCTGTTCCGAGGTTTCGGGCTGGCCCGCAGTACCGGGCTGAGCGGCGTCGGGCTGAGCCGATGCCTCGGGTTGGCCCGAGGTGGCGGACTCCGCCGCGACCTGGTCCGCGCCCTCGGACTGAGCAGACACCTCGGGTCCGCCCGGCTGAACCGCACCCCCGGACTGATCCAAAGTCTCCGGCTGAGTGGACTCCTGGGCCCCACCGTGCTGAACCACGCCCTCGGACTGACCCTGAGCACCCGCATGAGCAGACACCTCGGCCCCGCCCTGCTGCCCCGCTCCTTCGGAAGCGGCACCCTCGGGGTGAGCCGACACCTCGGAGTGGTTCGGCGCCCCCTGCTGAACCTCGCCCTGCTCGGAAGTGGAACCCCCGGGCTGAGCCGACGTCTCGGAGTCGCTCGGCGCCCCCTCCTGGACCGCGCCCTGCTCGGAAGTGGAACCCCCAGGCTGAGCCGACGTCTCGAAGTCGTTCGGCGCCCCCTGCTGAGCCACGCTCTGCTCGGAACCTGAGACCTCGGCCTGACCCAACGTCTCAGGGTTAACCGGCGTCCCCTGCTGGGCCTCAGCCTGCTCGGAGTCAGAGACTCCGGCCTGCACCGCCGCCACGGGCTGCACCGACCCCCCAGCCTGCGCGGCAACTTGCCCGGCATCAGAGACACCGACCTCTACCGAGGACTCAGAGTGCCCCGGCGCGCCGGACTGAACCACGCCCTCTCCGGCGACAGAATCCCCGGCCTGCGCCGCAGCTCCCTCGGCGTCAGAAACACCGCCCTCGGCCACCGACTCCGCGTGCCCCGGCACGCCGGGCTGAACCACGCCCTGCCCGGCACCGGAATCCCCGGCCTGCCCAGAAGCACCGCCCTCCCCCAACACCCCGGCCTGCGCCGCAACTCCCCCAGAAGCAGAAACCCCGCCCTGCTCCAGCGCCCCTGAATGCACCAAATCCCCCGCCCCCAGCGCCGCTTCAGCCTCACCCGACTGAGCAGCAACGCCCTCAGGCCCAGAGACCCCAGCCTCACCCGGCAACTCAGACTGCCCCGAACCCACAGCACCCACCGACGCCTCGGCCTGCGCCGACACCCCGGCGTTGCTCATCCCCTCAGCCTCACCCAAAACCCCAGCCTGCTCGGCACCTTCAAGCTGCTCCGCACCCTCAGCCTGACCGGCTCCCTCGGGCTGGCCTGCACCCTCAACCTGGCCCGCCTCACCGGACTGCTCCGCAGCCCCGAGCCGGTGCGCACCCTCAGGCTGACCGACAGCGTCGGCCTGGCCCGAACCATCAGCCTGGCCGGCGACTCCAGCCTCAACCTCAGCCGCGCCCCCGCCCTGGCCCGCGCCCTGAGACTCGCCCGCGCCCTCAGTCACAACCCCGGCCCGCTCAGAACCTTCAGCCGCGATCCCGGCCTGGTCCGCACCCTCAGACTGAGCCGCGCCCTCAACCGCGTCCCCGGCCTGGTGCGCACCCCCAGCCACAACCCCGCCCTGGTCCGCAAACCCACTCCCGCCCGCGCCCCCGGCCTGAGTCAGCGCCTCACCCTGAGCCGCCCCCTCGCCCTGCCCCTCGGACTGAACCAGCCCCTGAGCCACCCCCTCCACCAGAGATTCCGCCCGCACCAGCCCCTGAGCCGAACCCTCCCGAGCCCCCGGCTCGGCCAACCCCTGAGCCGAACCCCCCTGAGTCCCCGGCTCAGCCAGCAACTGCGCCGAGCTCTCCACCACCTGCGCCTCACCCCCGCCCCGAGACACCGAAGCCGTCAACGCCCCGCCCTCGGCGTCCGACGCGACAACCGCCACGCCCTCCACGTCCGACGCGACCGCCATGCCCCCCTGCACCGCCTCCGACACCCCCGCCGACACCTGAAGCTGAGGCGCCGCCCCCCACGGCACCGCCCCCTGCGGAGCAGCCTCGTGACCCGGCTGGGCGTCCAGGTACTCGGACCCGCCCGCCCCGGACGCCGCCTGCCGCAACGACGCGTCGGCCGGCCCCCGATCCGCGAGCGACCGCACCGGACTCGCCGACGCGTCCGGAATCGGCGGCCCGAGATGCAACGGCCGCCGAGGCGTGATCGGCGGAATCGGCGTCGTGGGAGCGGTCCGCCGCGGACGGCTCATCGCCGGCCTCCGCACAGCACCGAGATCCACGGACCCGGTGTCCCGCCCCCCGACCTCATGCGGCCCGGGCTCATGAACACCACTCACCTGTTCCCCACCAACAAGAACACCAGCCGCACCGTCCCCCTGCTCCCCCGCACTCACCGGCTCGCCACCCCCGTACACACCGACACCCGCTTCCCCGCTTCCCTGACCCCCGGTCACCTGTCCCCCCTCGCCGGCGCCGTACCCCGCGCCGTAGTACATCCCGTTTTCAGGAGCCCCCGCGTCCTGAACCCCGGGTACGGCCTGCTGGGCGTAGCCCGCGTGGACCGTTTCCACCACCGGCTCCGGTACGGGGGGTGCCACCTCGTTGCCCCAGGCGCTCTGGGCGCCCGGCAGGAGGAGTTGGTCTTCGTCCTCGGCGGGGGTCTCGGAGAGGTAGGCGTACGCGGGGGGCGTGGGGACGCCCGGCTGCTCCACCGTGCCTGCGTTCTCCGGCAGCCCCTCGCCCGGGATCTGGCCGGTGTCGGTCATGCGTACCCCTCGCCCATCGGTTAGTGCTCCTTCGGCCGGCTCACCGGAACGGCGCACCGTCCGCCCCGCTGTGAAGAACGAGCCTCGGCGCCCAGCGGCACGAACGACCCTCCCGAAAAAGCGACAAAGCCATTCAGTGGCATTGTCCCGGTCATGGTCGTGGCGCGACAGGTCGCCCCGCGACGCCCCGCTGTGGACTGCGCCACGTTGCGCGGCCCTCCGGTTCGTGTCGTACCGCACGTGCCCAAAGCGGACACGCTTTCCGGACATTGGCTGATGAACTGCCGGACGCCGGAAAGCGGTACGACGATCGGCCAGCCTACCGCGCGCAGTACGACAACAGGATCACAGCCCGCGATCCGGGAGAACCCCGCTGAGCAGGAACGCGACGCTGCGGCGGCGCTCCGTCCAGGCCCGGGTGTCGAGTTGGACGGACTGGAGGAGGGCGCACTCGACGTGGTAGCCGTGCTCGGTCAGGTCACGGCCGAGGCGTTCGGCGGCGTCGCGGGTGAGGGCGTGGGTGACGATGCGTTCGGGGCGGCGGTCGGCGACGGCGGAGACGACCGCGGGGCCGCCCCCGCCGACGCGGACGACGTCGGGTTCGGGGAGGTTCTCCAGGACGTGCGGGGCCTGGCCCCGGACGATCTGGAGCTGGACGCCGAGGTGCCGGGCCGTCGCGTCGGTGCGGGCGCAGGCGTCGATGTCCTGGTCGACGGCGAGGACGGCGGCGCCTGTGCGGGCGGCCTCTGTGGCGAAGGCGCCGGTGCCGCAGCCGATGTCCCAGACGAGGTCGCCCACGCGCGGTCCCAGGCGGGCGAGTTGGGCGGTGCGCAGCATCTGGGACTCGCCCTCGCCGCGGCCGTCGGCGTACGCGTGTCCGCGTGGCCCGGTGGCCGGGTCGCGGCCGGCGATCCACTCGCCCTGGCCGCCCGCCGCAGCCGGGCCGCCGATCGCGATGACGACGTTGGGGTCGCGCCAGCTGCGGTCGGCGGCCTTGTCGGACGACAGGACGCTCACGCGCTCGCGTTCGGTGCCGAGTTCCTCGCAGACGACGAACGTGCGGTGCACGCCCTCCAGGAGCAGGCCGAGTTCGGCGGGTCCGGCGCCGGGCGAGGTGAGGACGGCGACCTTGGTGTGGGCGCGGCAGACGTTCACCGCGCGGCGCAGGGTGCGGCGGTGGGCGACGACCACCTGTGCGTCGTCCCAGGGCATGCCCGCGCGGGCGAAGGCGGCGGCGACCGAGGAGACGGCGGGGACGACCTCGACCTCCAGGCCGAACTCCGGTGCGCGCAGGGTCCGTACGACGCCGAAGAAGCCGGGGTCGCCGTCGGCGAGGACGACGGCCGTGCCCCGGTGGTGGCCGGCGATGCGGCGGGCGGCGAGGGCGACGCTGCCGAGGCGGATGCGTTCGGCGCCGGGCGGTACCTCGGGGAGGTCCAGATGGTGTGCGGCCCCCGCGACGAGCGTGGCGGCGGCGAGAGCGGAACGCGCCGCCGCGTTCAGGGGCGAGCCGTCCCAGCCGATCACCGTGACGCGGTCGGCCATCGTCGTCAGTCTCCCGGGGATTCACGCAGGCAGCGGGCTCCGTGAGGGTACCTGGTCCCGTCGTGCCGGGTGGCTGCCGGGCTCAGTTCCAGTCGGCGTACGAGGTGTAGCCGCCGCTCTCCGCCAGGGAGTCGCCCGCGCCGTCGAGGTCCTCGGGGAGGAGGCTCCAGACGATGTAGTCGGTGCGGGCCTCGGTCCAGGTGCCGGCCTCGGCGCGGACTCTGACTATCGAGGCGTTGCGCAGTACGCCTTCGCTGATGCAGCCGATCTTCTGGGCCACCTGCTGGGAGGCCGTGTTGTCGGCCGCCGTGCGGAGTTCGATGCGTTCCAGGCCCTGAGCGGTGAAGAGCCACTGGGCGGCGGCCAGGGCGGCCTCGGAGGCGTAGCCCTCGCCGCGGGCCCAGGGGGCGATGATGTAGGACATCTCGGTGGAGCGGACGTGCCAGTCGGTTCTGGTCAGTTGGAGCACGCCCACCAGGCGTTGGGTGAGGAATTCCGTGACCGCCAGGTCGAGGCCGTGGCCCGCGGCGCGTTCCGCGGGGGCGTACTCCGTGATCCAGTGGAGGGCGTCGGCCTCGGTGAAGGGGTGCGGGACGGACGTCCAGGCGGTGACTTGTTCGTCGCCCGCCATCGCGGTCAGCGCCGGGACGTCGTCCTCGTCGAGGGGGCGCAGCACCAACCGCTCCGTGCTGATGGAGATGGTGGGGAAGGTGCTCGTCATTGCGCCGCTCCGTAACCTTCGTCGGGAGCCTTGTGGGCTCCCTGGTGAACTGCCCAGCATGCAGTATGCGGGCCGGGCGGCACATCACGGGGTCAGCCGGAGGTCACCGGCAGGACCGAGCCCTGGTACTTGTCCTTGAGGAACGTGTGCACTTCGGGTGAGGTCAGGAGCTTCGCGAGCTTCTGGACGCGCGGGTCCTTCTCGTTGCCGCGTTTCACGGCGAGGAGGTTGGCGTACGGGTTGTTCTCGGCCGATTCCAGGTACTTGGCGTCCTTGGCGGGGCTGAGGCCCGCGTCCTGGGCGTAGTTGTTGTTGATGACGGCGATGGTCACGTCGTCGAGGGAGCGCGGGAGTTGAGCGGGTTCCAGTTCCTTGATGACGAGCTTCTTGGGGTTGGCGGTGATGTCGGCCGGTGAGGCCGTCGTACCGGCGTCCGCCTTGAGGGTGATGAGCCCTGCGGAGGCGAGGAGCTTGAGGGCGCGGCCCTCGTTGGTGGTCTCGTTGGGGACGGCGACGGTGGCTCCGTCGGCGAGCTTCGAGATGTCCTCGATCTTCTTCGAGTAGACGCCCATGGGCGGCAGGTACGCCTTGACGACGGAGACCAGGTCGGTGCCCTTGGTCTTGTTGAACTCGTCGAGGAACGGCTGGTTCTGGTACAGGTTGGCGTCCAGCGAGCCTTCCTGGAGCGCGGTGTTCGGCAGGACGTAGTCCGTGAACTCCCGTATCTCCAGCTTGAGTCCGGCCTTCTTCGCCAGGTTGTCCTTGATGTACGCCAGGACTTCCCCGGCGGGGACGGCGGTGGCGCCGACGACGAGGCGATCGTCATCGGCGTCCGCCTTCTTGTCGGCCCCGCACGCCGTCAGGCCGAGCGCCAGCGCCGCCACCGTCACAACTGCCTTGCGCAGCATGTCTGTTCTCCCCCGATCGGGCTGGTCAGAAGGACGGGATGACCGAGCCCTTGTACTTGTCCTCGATGAACTTCTTGACCTCCGGCGAGGTGAGCAGCTTGGCGAGCTTCACGACGCGCGGGTCCTTCTCGTTGCCCTTCTTCACCGCGAGGAAGTTGCCGTACGGGCTGTCCTTGGCGGACTCCAGGACGATCGCGTCGGTGGCGGGCTTGAGGTCGGCGGCGATGGCGTAGTTGCCGTTGATGACGGCGGCGTCGACGTCGTCCAGGGAGCGGGCGGTCTGGGCGGCCTCGACCTCCTTGAACGTGAGGTCCTTGGGGTTCTTGGCGATGTCCTGTGGGGTCGCCGCGCTGCCGGCGCCGTCCTTGAGGGTGATGAGTCCGTTCGCGGCGAGCAGCTTCAGGGCACGCGCCTCGTTGACCGCGTCGTTGGGGACGGCGATCGTCGCGCCGCTCTTCAGCTCGTCGGCCTTCTTGACCTTGTGGGAGTAGAGGCCGAGCGGCTCCAGGTGGACCGTGACGACGGGCACGATGTGGGTGCCGCGCTTCTTGTTGAAGTCGTCGAGGTACGGCTGGTTCTGGAAGTAGTTGGCGCCCACCGAGCCGTCCTCGGTCGCGGTGTTCGGGACGATGTAGTCCTGGAACTCCTTGACCTCCAGGTCGAGTCCGGCCTTCTTCGCCAGGTTGTCCTTGACGTAGTTGAGGATCTCGGCGTGCGGGACGGGGCTCGCGGCGACGACGAGGGGGCCGCTGTAGTCGGTGGACGAGGAGGCGTTGTCCTTGTCCGAACCGCAGGCGCTGAGCGCGAAGGTGAGCGCTCCAGCGGCGAGGACGGCGGTGGTGAGTTTGGTGGTGTTACGCACGAAAAGTGCCTTTCCTGAGGGTGTGACGATCCCGCGAGGGGTGGTGCGGGAAGAATTTGGGAGGTTGATTCAGCCGGTCTTGACCGGTGCCGCCTTCAGCAGCCGCAGCTTCGGCGCCGGGCCGGAGCGGCCACCTCGCCGGTGCAGCGAACGGGCCGCGTAGTCGCCGGCGAACTGGATGACGGAGATGACGACCGCGAGGATGAGGACGGTGATCCACATCAGCTCGGTCTCGAACCGCTGGTAGCCGTAGCGGATGGCGATGTCGCCGAGGCCGCCCGCGCCGACCGTCCCGGCCATCGCCGAGTACCCGATGAGGGCGACGACCGTGGTCGTCGTCGACGCGATCAGCGACGGCAGCGACTCGGGGACGAGGACCTTGCGGACGATCGTCCAGGTGTTGCCGCCCATCGACTGCACGGCCTCCACGAGCCCGCCGTCCACCTCGCGGACGGCCGTCTCGACGAGGCGCGCGAAGAACGGGATGGCGCCGATCGCCAGGGGCACGATCGCCGCCTCGCGGCCGATCGTCGTACCGGTGATCGTGCGGGTGAAGTTCATGAGCGCGACCATCAGGATGATGAACGGCATCGAGCGGGCGACGTTCACGATCTGGCCGATGACCTTGTTCGCGACGACGTTCTGGAGGAGGCCGCCCCGGTCGGTGAGGACGAGGAGGATGCCGAGCGGGAGGCCGCCGACGACGGCGATGAGGGCGGACCAGCCGACCATGTAGAGGGTGTCCCAACACGCCTGCGACAGCAGGGGCTGCATCTCGGACCAGGTCACTGGGCACCGTCCTTCACCAGTACGGGCGCGCTGCCCACGACGTCGATCTGGAGGCCCTGCTCGCGCAGGAACCCGATGGGCACCACGTTGTCCTCGTACCGGCCGGGCAGTTCGATGCGCATCCGGCCGACCTGGAGGCCGCCGACGGTGTCGATGGCCGCGCCCAGGATCGAGATGTCGATGTTGTAGGTCCGCGAGAGCTGCGAGATGACCGGCTGGGTGGCGGCCTCGCCCTGGAAGGTGACGTCGACGACGGTCCGCTCGTCGCCCGTCGGCTCGCCGCTCACCGGGAACAGCGCGGCGGCCAGCTCCGAGCCCGGCGTCGCGAGGAGTTCGCCGACCGTGCCGGACTCGACGATCCGACCGTTCTCCATCAGCGCGGCGGAGTCGCAGATCGACTTCACGACGTCCATCTCGTGCGTGATCAGCAGGACCGTCAGGCCCAGTTGGCGGTTCAGGTCGCGCAGGAGCTGGAGGATCGAGCGGGTCGTCTCCGGGTCGAGGGCGCTGGTCGCCTCGTCGGACAGGAGCACCTTCGGGTCGCCGGCGAGGGCGCGGGCGATGCCGACGCGCTGCTTCTGGCCGCCGGAGAGCTGCGCCGGGTACGCCTTCGCCTTGTCGGCGAGCCCGACGAGGTCGAGGAGTTCGAGGGCCTTCGCCTCGCGCGCCTTGCCGTTGACACCGAGGATCTCCAGCGGGAGTTCCACGTTGTCCTGGACGGTCCGTGAGGAGAGCAGGTTGAAGTGCTGGAACACCATGCCGATACGGCTGCGTGCCCGGCGCAGCTCCTTGCCGGCGCGGGGGCCGCGGCCCGCGAGGGCGGTGAGGTCCCGGCCGTCCACGGTGACCGTCCCGGCGGTGGGGCGCTCCAGGAGGTTGACGCAGCGGATCAGCGAGGACTTTCCGGCGCCGGACTGGCCGATGACGCCGTACACCTCGCCTTCGCGGACGTGCAGATCGACGCCGTCGAGGGCGGTGACCTCTCGGCCGCGGGTGCGGTAGACCTTGGTCAGGCCCGATGTGGTGATCACTGGGTTTCCGTCACTGTCGAGTACGGGGGCGTGGGTGTGCCCCGGTACGAGAGGGGGGCGGGCGCGCGAGGTCACGTGCGGACGGTTCCGTACGGAGGTGGGGCGCGGCGGCGCGGCTCGCTTCGGGGGCGCGAGCGCAGGGGGTGGTGCGGGGGCCCTCTAGAAGGCGCGCATTCGACACAGACAACGAGCACCGGGCGTCATGGTCGCCTCGGTCGCAAGGGTGCGGCTGCTCGTCGTGGTCATGCGATCAGTAAAGCAGACGTATGGTGCTGACCGGGAGTGGGCTGTCCGTATGTTGGACAGTCGTGGACACCGTGGGGGCGAGCCCGGCGTCGGGGGGTTGATACCGGCGTAATAGGGTCGCCGCATGCTTGTTGCCCTCACCGTGGTGACGTCCGTCGCCGCGCTGCTGCTCGCCGCGTGGTGCGGCTGGGCGGCGTACCGAGATCAGCCGACCAAGGACTGGCACTTCATCGGGATGGCCGTGGTGACGGTGCTGGCGGTCGTCCAGCTCGTCGTCGGGATCGTGCAGCTCGCGCGCGGGGACAAGCCGGATCAGGGGACGACGATCTTCGTCGCCTATCTGCTGGGGGCCTTCGCGTGTGTGCCCGCCGCCGCGTTCATGTCGCTGGCCGAGCGGACGCGGTGGGGGTCGGTGACGGTCGCGGCGAGTGGCGTCGTGCTGGCGGTGCTGGAGGTGCGGCTCTATGACATCTGGGGAGGCTGACGCCGTGGGGGGACGCCGGTTGATCAGCGGGCCGGGTCTGCTGCTCGTCTGGTTCTACGGGGTGATGGTCGTCGGCGCGGTGTCGCGGTCCGTCTACCAGATCGCCACGGAGTTCGACCGGGCGCCGCTCGCGTACTCCCTGTCCGCCGTCGCCGGGGTCGTGTACGGGTTCATCACGTACTCGCTCGTGCGCGGCGGGGAGGCGGCCCGCAAGGCGGCGCAGGTGTGCTGCGCCGCCGAACTCGCGGGGGTGCTGATCGTGGGGACGTGGACGCTGGTGGAGCCGTCGGCGTTCCCGGACTCGACCGTGTGGTCGGACTACGGGATGGGGTACGTGTTCATCCCGGTGCTGCTTCCGCTGTCCGCCCTGTACTGGCTGAGGAAGGCGCCCGCCGTCACGCGGTAGCGGCGTACGCGGTGGCCTGCTTCTCCAGGACGATCATCGGGACGCCGTCCGTGCCCTCCGAGGTGCCTACCGTTTCGTAGCCGACCTTGCGGTAGAGGCGGAGGTTGCCCTCGCTGCGGTGGCCTGTGTGGAGGCGGAACTTCTTGGCGCCGCGCTCCTCCGCCAGGGCCGCTTCGGCCGCTCGCAGGAGCCTCGCGCCGATGCCGTGGCCCTGGAGGCGGGGGTGGACGCAGAGTTTGCCGATCGAGGCCGCGCCGTCGTCCGTGATGTGGCCCCGGACGGAGCCGACCACTTCCTCGCCCAGGCGGGCTACGAAGACGCAGTCGGTGGTCAGCTCCTCGCGGACGGAGTCCAGGGACTGGACGAGCGGGTCGATGCGGTAGTTGCCGTACAGGGCGGCCTCACTCTGGAAACACAGGTACTGAAGCCTGAAGATCTGCTCGGCATCCTGCTCGGTCGCGCCCGAGATGGTCACGCTCATGCCCATGTGCGCACGCCTCCCGCTCATCTGATCGTCGGTAGTTCTCCACTCCTATCCCCGCGCTCGCCCGGTCGCAACCTCCCGGACACTCAGTAGTGCTGTGACATACCCGACGTCACGAGTTCCGGAAGTCCTCGCGGGCCAGCACACCGGTGTCCGGGTTGTCGGTGAAGACCCCGTCGATGCCGGTCGCGAAGTACGTGCGGTACGCGCCGAACACGTCGCCGTACCCGTCCGCGTCCGTGCCCTTGCGGTACTCCGCCGGGAGGAAGGGGTTCTCGTTGCGCATCGTGTAGGGGTGCAGGATCAGGCCGGCCCGGTGCGCGTCGCGGACCAGCGTGGTCGGCTTCGTGAGCCGGCCGTCCGCGTCCCTCGGGATGATCAGGTTGAGGGTCGGGCCGATGCCCTGCGCGTACCCGGCGATCTCCTTGAGGCCCTTGGGGGTGATCAGGTCGGCGACGGTACGCGGGTCGCCGGACTCGACGAAGTCCCAGGGGCGGGACTCGGCCGCGTCCAGGAGCACGACGAGGGGGTTGCCGACGAGCCTGTTCAGCCGCTGGATGCTGGTCGGCTCGAAGGACTGGAGGATCACCGGGGAGTCGCGGCGGTCCTTGCCGTGCTTGCGCAGCAGCTTCGCGACGCGCTCCTCCAGGCCCAGGCCCAGCTTGCGGAAGTACGTGGGGTGCTTGGTCTCCGGGTAGATCCAGACCTGCTTGCCGCGCTTACGCGTCTGCTCGTCCTGCCACTTCAGGACCTCCTCGAAGGTCGGGATCTCCCAGCGGCCGTCGTACAGCGTGTTGTGCGGGCGGTTCGCCGGGATGCGCTCGACCGCGCGCAGCCGCTTCAGCTCCGCCAGCGTGAAGTCCTCCGTGAACCAGCCGGTGACCGTGACGCCGTCCAGGACCTTCGTGCGCTTGCGGTCCTTGAACTCCGGGTGCGCGGCGACGTCCGTCGTGCCGCCGATCTCCGGTTCGTGGCGGCAGACGATGTGACCGTCCTTCGTGGGGACCAGGTCGCCCGCCTCGACGATGTCCGCGCCCATGTCCAGGGCGAGCTGGTAGGAGCCGAGGGTGTGCTCGGGGCGGTAGCCGCTGGCTCCCCGGTGGCCGATGATCGTCGGCACGGGCAGGGACGTGAGGCCGTGCCCCTTCGAGGTGCTCGCCGCTCTCGCCGTACCCGCCGTGCCTATGACCGTTCCCGTCGCGCCCAGTACCGCCGCGCCCAGCAGTGCGCGCCGACCGGTCCCGCGCGTGCCCTCGTCCTGCGTCGCCATCGGCTCTCCCCTATCGTCGTCGGCTCGTGCGTGCGCGCTGATCGTAGAGGCGTGAACATGGCTACCGGGAGAACACGAACGGGTTTCGCGGCCGTCCCGCAGGTAAACCCGTGTCAACACTGCGTAAGACCTCGGCGTCCCGATGTGCGTCACCCGGGTAGCCGAGAGTAACGTGCCTACCTGCACGGACTTATACACAATCCCTTGACATCGGAGGGCCCGTTGTCCCGCTTCGCGCTCCTTAAGGCAGTCCTCGGACCGGTCATGCGTCTGTGGTTCCGGCCGCAGGTGGAAGGAGTCGAGAACATTCCGGGGGACGGGCCTGTCATCCTGGCGGGCAATCACCTCACGTTCATCGACTCCATGATCCTGCCGCTGGTCTGCGATCGGCAGGTGTTCTTCATCGGGAAGGACGAGTACGTGACGGGGACGTCCCTCAAGGGGCGCCTCATGGCGTGGTTCTTCACGGGGGTCGGGATGATCCCCGTCGACCGTGACGGGGGGCGTGGGGGTGTCGCCGCGCTCATGACCGGGCGGCGGGTGCTCGAAGAGGGCAAGGTGTTCGGGATCTATCCCGAGGGGACCCGCTCCCCCGACGGGCGGCTGTACCGGGGGCGGACCGGGATCGCTCGGCTGACGCTGATGACCGGGGCGCCGGTGGTGCCGTTCGCGGTGATCGGGACGGACAAGTTGCAGCCGGGGGGTGCGGGGATTCCTCGGATGGGGAAGGTGACCGTGCGGTTCGGGGAGGCGATGGAGTTCTCCCGGTACGACGGGATGGGGCGGGACCGGTATGTGCTGCGGGCGGTGACGGATTCGGTGATGGCTGAGGTCATGCGGTTGTCGGGGCAGGAGTATGTGGACGTGTATGCGACGAAGGCCAAGGCTGCCTAATCGCCGTAGAGGTTCTGTGGTGTTGCGGGGAACTGGCGCGTTGTGGTTGTTCGCGCAGTTCCCCGCGCCCCTAAACGGCAGATAGTCACCCAGCGTCTTCCAGCTTTCGGCCTCGTAGCAGCACCCACGCCGCCGCCGACGCTGCCAGCAAGACCGCCGCTCCTACTCCCGCCGCCAGTGACAGGCCGTCCATGAAGGCCTGTCTCGCTGATGTCAGTAGGGCTTCTGCCGTGTGGGGTGGGAGCGTTGTCGCTGCTTCTACCGCGCCTCCCAGGGATTCGTGAGCCGCCTCGGGGGTGCCTTGCGGGGACTCGAAGCCTCTGTACACGCCCGTCACTATCGAGCCCAGGGCCGCGATGCCCAGGGCCGCGCCCAGTTCGTACGCCGTTTCTGAGACCGCTGATGCTGAACCTGCCCGCTCCTTGGGGACCGAGGACAGGATGACGTCTGCTGTCACGGTGAAGGAGAAGCCTGCTCCTGCGCCCACCAGTAGCAGGGCTGCGCCCAGGAGTGGGTAGCCCGTTGAGGTGTGGAGTTGGGTCAGGGTTGCCAGGCCGATGCCTATGGCCGCTAGGCCTCCCGAGACCACTGCTCGTACCGAGAAGCGGCGGGCCGCTCGGCCGGCGATGAGGCCTGCTGCTACCGCGCCTATCGCTGCGGGGAGTTCGGCCAGGCCCGCTTCCAATGGGCGGCGGTTCTGGACGAGTTGGAGGTACTGGGAGAGGAAGAAGACCACGCCGGAGAGGCCGAGGATGGTCAGGAGGTCGGCGAGGACTGCTCCGCTGAAGCCCTGGTCGCGGAAGAGGTGCATGTCCAACAGGGGGGTGGGGAGGGCGAGTTGGCGGCGTACGAAGGTGTACAGCGCTGCCGCGCCGAGGGCGGCCACCGCGAGGGTGACCGGCGTGATGCCGTGGACCGCCGTCTCCTTCACGCCGTACACGACCGCGACCATGCCGACGAGGGAGAGCAGGACGCTCGGGAGGTCCCAGGGGCCGGGGTTCGGATTGCGGGACTCGGGGAGGAGTTTCGCGCCGATGAGGACCAGGGCGGCCATCACCGGGAGGTTGATGAGGAAGACCGAGCCCCACCAGAAGTGTTCGAGGAGGAAGCCGCCGGTGATCGGGCCGACTGCCGTACCGGCGGAGGCGGTCGCTCCCCAGATGCCGACCGCGAGGCTGCGTTCGCGGGGGTCCGGGAAGAGGTTGCGGATCAGGGCGAGGGTCGCCGGCATGAGCGTCGCGCCGGCCACGCCCAGCAGCGCGCGGGCCGCGATCATCAACTCCGGCGTCGTGGCATAGGCGTTGAGGATCGATATCAGGCCGAACGCGGTCGCGCCGACGAGCAGGATGCGCTTGCGGCCGATGCGGTCGCCGAGGCTGCCCATGGAGACGAGCAGTCCGGCGATGACGAAGGAGTAGACGTCACCGATCCACAGCAGCTGCGTACCGGACGGCTTGAGGTCCTCGCTGATGTACGGGGTCGCGAGGCCGAGGACGGTGGCGTCCACGGCCACCAGCAGCACGGCGAGCACGAGGACGGCGAGGCCGAGCCAGCGGCCCGGGCGGTTCACCGCCTCCGTCGTACCCGTCGTCCGCACGGTGCTGGTCATGATTCCTCTCTCCTCAGCGCGCCGCCGAGCAGCAGCTCGACGGTCATGTGGTGGAAGTCCTTGGGGGCGCCCTTTCCGCACTGGATCATCCAGGCGGCGGCCCCGAGCAGGCCGTACAGGGCCTCGGTCAGCCAGGCGGGGGCGAGGTCGATGCGGAACTCGCCGGCGAGTTGGCCGCGTCTGAACAGCGCCGCGACCCGTTCGTCGATCCGCGCCCAGCCCTCGTTCAGGCCCTCGCCCTCGAAGAGCTGGTTCTCCGTGTAGAGGAACGCCATCAGGGCGGCGGAGGGTTCGAGTTCGCGGACCAGGCGGCGCAGGGCGTCCTGCGCGGTCCCCTCGTCGAGCCGTGCCGCGTCCAGCGCGGTCTCGCACTCCTCGATGCCGTGCGCCTCCAGGGCGCGGATCAGTGCGTCGCGGCCCGCGAAGTGGCGGTGCAGGGTCGCTCTGCCGATGCCGGCCGCTTTCGCCACCTCGTCCATCGTGGCGGTGGCCTTGCGGGTCAGGAGGGCTGCGGCGGTGCGCAGTACGTGGTCACGGTCGACGGCCATGAGACGATCATAGCCCATTTGAGACGTTCATGTCTCATTGGGGGCGTGGTCGTCTCATGGCTTCCTGTGCGTGGAGAGGTTCGCGGGGGTCAGTGCCAGGGCAGGGCGCCGCGGGTCGCCCAGTACGTCGCCGGGGGTTCCGCGAGGGTCGCCAGCGCCGCCTTCCGCTCGTCGTCCAGGGTGACCTTCTCGGCCTTCAGGTTCGCCGTGAGCTGGGCCGTCGTCGCCGCGCCCGAGAGGGCGAAGCCGGTCCAGGGCTGGGCCAGGATCCAGGCCAGGGCAATCGCGTCCGGGCCCACGCCGGTCTCCTCCGCGATCTTCCGTACGGGCTGGGGGGCCTCGTCGCCCGCGAGGCGGCCGTTCGCCATGCCCTCCTTCACGATCACCGTGAGGCCGGCCGCGTGCGCCTCCGCGAGGGCCTCGGCCGCCGACGTCTCCAGCACGTTGTACGTCGACTGGACCGTGCTGAACAGGGGTTTTCCGGCGACCGTGATCGCCAGGGCCGCTCTGATCGCGGCCGGCTGGGCGGGGCCGCTCGTCGAGAAGCCTACGGGGGTGCCGGACTCGGCCAGCCGCTCGTGCAGGGCCCTGTCCGTCAGGGCCGGGCTGTCCGGGGTGACCGAGTGGATCTGGTACAGGTCCAGGCGGTCGCCCAGGAGGGCCGCCGTCTCCGTGCGCTGGCGGTCGTACGTCTGGAGCGAGTGGTCCTTGACCTCGTGCTTCTCCGCGGTCGTCGTCCAGTCCGCCGTGTACGTGTAGCCCCATTTGCTGCCCACGGCCACGTCGTCGATCCGCGGGTTCTCGTCCAGCCAGGTCGCCAGGAACTCCTCCGACCTGCCGTACGAGCGGGCCGCGTCCAGGTAGCGGATGCCGGCGGTGTGGGCTGCGGTGAGGAGGGCGTGCGTGCGGGTCCTCAGGGCGTCGACGCTTCTGTCCTCACCCAGGTCCCGGTCCCGGCCGAGGTTGATGTAGCCGGGGCGGCCCACAGCGGCCAGGCCGAGGCCGAGGCGGGGGGTGGGGAGGGTGGTCAGACGCATGTGGGGTCCTGTTCGCAGAGGTGTTCTGGCTCCGCCAACGTAACTCTGTGGGGATTGGATCGCCCCCGCCGCCCCTACCCTTCCCATCCTGAAGGGGCTGTGCCCCTTCGACCCCCTTCGCCTACGGGGGTGGGGGCTCGGTTCGCGGGCGGGTGCGGGTGGTCTTTGGTTGAGCGCGCAGTTCCCCGCGCCCCTGAAGGGGGGAAGGAGCCTTCGGCCCTTCCCCCCTTCAGGACTCCGGTTTCGTTTCCGGGGTGCTTCCGTTGCGGGGTTACTTGTTTTTGGCCTCTGCCCAGTTGTGTTGCTCTGCCACGTCTGACTTGAGCTCTGCCAGTTGGATCGCTACCGCGCTGGGGGCTGTGCCGCCTCGGCCGTTGCGGGAGGCCAGGGCTCCGGGGACGTTGAGGACGGTGCGGACCTCGGGGGTGAGGTGGGGGGAGATTTTGGTGAATTCTTCGTCGGTGAGGTCGTTTAGTTCCTTTGATTGGGATTCTGCGAGCTTGACGCACTCGCCGGCCACTTCGTGGGCTACGCGGAAGGGGACGCCCTGTTTGACCAGCCATTCGGCGATGTCCGTGGCCAGGGAGAAGCCTGCGGGGGCGAGGGCCTCCATGCGGTCGCGGTGGATCGTGAGGGTGGCGATCATGCCCGTGAAGGCGGGGAGGAGGATCTCCAGTTGGTCGCAGGAGTCGAAGACCGGTTCCTTGTCTTCCTGGAGGTCTCGGTTGTAGGCCAGGGGGAGGGCCTTCAGGGTGGCCAGGAGACCCGTCAGGTTGCCGATCAGGCGGCCTGATTTGCCTCGGGCCAGTTCCGCGATGTCCGGGTTCTTCTTCTGCGGCATGATCGACGAGCCCGTGGAGAACGCGTCGTGGAGGGTGACGAAGGAGAACTCCTTCGTGTTCCAGATGATGATCTCCTCGGCGATCCGGGAGAGGTTGACGCCGATCATCGCCGTGATGAAGGCGAACTCGGCGACGAAGTCGCGGGACGCCGTGCCGTCGATGGAGTTGCCGGCGCTGCCGTGCTCGAAGCCGAGGTCCGCCGCGACCGACTCGGGGTCGAGGCCGAGGCTGCTGCCGGCGAGGGCGCCGGAGCCGTACGGGGAGACGGCCGTACGGGCGTCCCACTGGCGCAGGCGCTCGGCGTCGCGGGTGAGGGGCTGGACGTGGGCCAGCAGGTGGTGGGCGAAGAGGACCGGCTGGGCGTGCTGGAGGTGCGTGCGGCCGGGCATCGCGACGTCGGGGTGGGCCTCCGCGAGGGCGATCAGCGCGTCCTGGAGGTCGGCGATGAGGCCGCCGAGGACGCGGGCGTGGTCGCGGAGGTACATGCGGAAGAGCGTCGCGACCTGGTCGTTGCGGGAGCGGCCCGCGCGGAGCTTGCCGCCGAGGTCGGGGCCGAGGCGCTCCAGGAGGCCGCGCTCCAGGGCGGTGTGGACGTCCTCGTCGGCGATCGTGCCGACGAACTCGCCGGACGCCACGTCGGCCTCCAGCTGGTCCAGCCCGGCGATCATGCGCGTGAGTTCGTCCGCCGTGAGGAGGCCCGCCTTGTGCAGGACGCGCGCGTGGGCGCGGGAGCCGGCGATGTCGTAGGGCGCCAGACGCCAGTCGAAGTGGACGGACGCGGACAGCTTCGCCAGGGCCTCGGCGGGACCGTCGGCGAAACGGCCGCCCCAGAGCCGTACGTCACCGCTGTTGCTGCTCACTGCACTTGCTCCTCAAAGCTGATGATGTGCCACCGCCTCCCCAACGCGTGTGCGCGGGGAGGCGGTTGTCACGCTATCGGTTAGGCCAGGTCGCGCTTGGCCGCGATCTTCGACGACAGGCTGTAGATGTCGATGAAGCCCTTGGCGGCGGCCTGGTCGAACGAGTCGCCCGTGTCGTACGTCGCCAGGTTGAAGTCGTAGAGGGAGGTGTCGGAGCGGCGGCCCGTGACGACGGCGCGGCCACCGTGGAGGGTCATCCGGATGTCGCCGTTGACGTGCTGGCTGGCCTCGTCGATGAAGCCGTCCAGGGCGCGCTTGAGCGGGGAGAACCACTGGCCGTCGTAGACCAGTTCGCCCCAGCGCTGCTCGACCTGCCGCTTGTAGCGGGCGAGTTCGCGCTCGACGGTGACGTTCTCCAGCTCCTGGTGGGCCGTGATGAGGGCGATCGCGCCCGGAGCCTCGTACACCTCGCGGGACTTGATGCCGACGAGCCGGTCCTCGACCATGTCGATCCGGCCGATGCCCTGGGCGCCGGCGCGCTCGTTGAGCTGCTGGATGGCCTGGAGGACGGTGACGGGCTTGCCGTCGATGGCGACCGGGACGCCCGCCTTGAAGGAGATGATCACCTCGTCGGCGTCGCGGGCGACGGCCGGGTTCTGGGTGTACTCGTAGATGTCCTCGATCGGGGCGTTCCAGATGTCCTCCAGGAAGCCCGTCTCGACCGCGCGCCCGAAGACGTTCTGGTCGATGGAGTAGGGGGACTTCTTGGTGGTCGCGATCGGGAGGTTCTTCTCCTCGCAGAACGCGATCGCCTTGTCACGGGTCATCGCGTAGTCGCGGACCGGGGCGATGCACTTGAGGTCGGGGGCGAGGGCGACGATGCCGGCCTCGAAGCGGACCTGGTCGTTGCCCTTGCCGGTGCAGCCGTGGGCGACCGTGGTGGCGCCGTGCTTCTGGGCGGCGGCGACGAGGTGCTTGACGATGGTCGGCCGGGAGAGCGCGGAGACCAGCGGGTAGCGGTCCATGTAGAGGGCGTTGGCCTTGATCGCGGGGAGGCAGTACTCCTCGGCGAACTCGTCCTTCGCGTCGGCCACTTCGGCCTCGACGGCGCCGCACGCGAGGGCGCGCTTGCGGATGACGTCCAGGTCCTCGCCGCCCTGGCCGACGTCGACCGCGACGGCGATGACCTCGGCGCCCGTCTCCTCGGCGATCCAGCCGATGGCGACGGAGGTGTCCAATCCGCCTGAGTAGGCGAGTACGACGCGCTCGGTCACGGGTTTCTCCTCACAGTGCATTCGCTGACATGCATGAGTATGCAGAACTCTGCATGGTTCGTCAATCTGGGGTCCGAGGGGCACCTGTGTGCGTTCACTCACCCGACCCGGCTGTGAAGATCTCTTGAGGTGCGTTTGAGGAGACGTTGAACAACGGCAACCGCTTGCTCGTACTTCCCGACGAACGCAGGCGCCGCGTTGAACACCCACTTCCTGACCCAAGTGAGGCATCTCCATGTCCAGGGCTCTCCCCAAGTACAACAAGCGTCGCGTCGGCCTCATCGGCGGCGCCGCCGCGGTCGTGCTCTCCGGCGCCGTCATCGCGGGTACCGCCCTCGCCGGGCAGGACTCGTCCGACAACAACGCGACGAACGCCAAGACGCTCGCGGCGAGCCCAGGGACAGTCTCCTGCCCGGACGTCGCCTCGCAGCTCCCCGCGAACATCCCCGCGTCCGCGCAGGCCGAGGTCACCCGCAACCTCCAGCTTCTCCAGACGCAGATCAACGAAGCCAACGAGCGGATCGTCAAGACGGTCGGTCAGGGCGGCCCGAACTTCGTCCAGAACGCGATCGTCGGCCCGCTCAAGGACAAGCGCGTCGCCACCATCAACCGCATCGCCACGGCCATCGGGCGACAGGGTGTGAAGCCGGTCGGCCTCGACGCGCTCGCGCCCTGCACGGTCAACCAGTGACGTGACAGGACGCAGTGGCCGCCCCGAGGAAACGCCGGCCGGGGCGGCCACTGCGGTGTCTGGCGGCACTCGGGTGAAGTGACGCTCGTTTTCCCGGTGTTGCTCAGCCGCGTGCGCCGTTTGCCATCATGTTCTCTCTGCTCGGGGAGGGGACGGGGACATGGTGCAGGCGCGCAGGGCTCTGCTCATCGGGGTCGGGCGGGCGCCCGAGACCGTCGGGGTGCTGGAACCGCTGGAGGAGACGGTCGGTTCCGATCTCCGGCTGCTGGAGACGACGTTGCGGGCGTCGGGGTACGACGTCGAGGTGCTGTCCGACGCGGGGCGCAGTCGGATCAAGGTGACGATCGACCAGACAGCTCGTCGAGTTCCGCCCGGTGGAACGCTGTTGGTGTATTTCAGCGGGCACGGTGTGCGGGTCGGGGGTGCCGACTATCTCGTTCCCTCCGATGCGATCGCCCCTGCGGACGGGGTGTGGAGCGAGGTGCATCTCGACTCCCTGGTCTCCGCCAACATCAGCCCCCTGCTGAAGGGTTGTGCGGCCGAGACCGTTCTGTGGTTCGTCGACGCGTGCCGTAACGAGCTCGACGGGGAGGCGTTCGCCAATCAGGCGGTCAGCGGTCCCCCTCGGGGCGGGTTCGCCTTCATGGCCGGGTGTTCCGCCGGGGAGTTCAGCGGGTCCACGCCCGAAGGGAGCTTCTTCACCCGGGGGTTGGCCGAGGCGCTCGGTCCGATGACGCCGGCCCGGTCCGTGGAGGACGTCCTCGCCGCCGCCCGCGCCGCCACCGTCAAGGCCGCTCGGCGGCACGGGGTGCGGCAGAGTCCGTGGTTCCAGTACGGGTCCTTCGAGGAGGACCGGACCAGGAAGACGGAGATCTGCGAGGGGCGGGCGCTGCTGGAGGCGTGGCAGGAGGCCGTTCGGGGCACGCCCCTGTGGGAGTACGTCCCGGAGGGTGAACGGGCTTCTCTGGTGGGGGTGTTGGAGGAGTTCGCCGAGGACTGCGCTCGGCGTGTGCACCTGGCCCAGGAGCGGTGGTCCGAGGCCGATCCGTGGGGCGACGACTTGTTTCCGGTACGGGTGTTGCGTGACCGGCTGCCCTCGCTGTTGCCGTCGGGCGCGTCGTTGTCCGTCGTCGAAGTGGTCGCTCTTGTCGCCGCGCCGTTCCTCCATGAGGTGGCCTGGGCTTCACGGTTGAGCCAGGCCGTCGAGGTGGAGCCCTTCGACGTCGAGCGGCGGGGCGGGAGTGCTCACCGGCTGCACTACGAGCAGATCGTGGAGCAACACGGGCGTGTCGCACGGAAGTTGGTGGACTGCCGGGGGCGTGGGCGGGTCGAGGATGTCGCCGCGTTGACGATGTGGCTCGTCCATCGGTGGATCGCGGATCTGTCCGAGACCGAGGACGAGGTGGTGCCGGTGGGTGCCGTCTCGCTCGCGGGGCGGCTCGGGCTCGCGGAGGACCGGGCGCGGGATCTCGGGGAGTTGCTGGGGGTGGTGGCCTCCGGGGTGGGGTCCGACGAGGCGGTCGAGTCGTGGGGTTCGCGGAAGGTTCTGGTGCCGGGCAGGGGGCATCAGGTGTTGCGGGTCGGGGAGTTGGGGGTGTTGCTGCGGCTCGCCGCTCTGCTGGCCGTGGATGTCCGGGTGCTGCCCGATGTGGTGGCGGATCATCTCGCCGTTTCCGATGCGGTGTTGCCTCAGCAAGTGGTCGGTGTCGCGCGGGAGTTGAGTTGGCATCGGGAAGGGGACTCGCTGCATCTCGACGCGCTCTGTCCTCATCAGGCCGTGCACGCGGCGCTGGCCGAGGTCGCGGAGGAGGCCGACCGGGTCGCCGGGCGGGCTTCCCGCAGCGGGCTCCTCGCCGACGTACCCGGGCGGGTCACCGACCGGGACCTGCGGCCGTCCCGGGTGGGCGGGAGGGAGTCCTACGAGGTTCCTCTGCTCCGGTTCCATCTCGCGCAGACCGAGGTGCGGGATCTGTTGATGGGTGAGCAGCTTTACGGGGGTGAGCCCGAGTTGGCTCTTCGGGAGCTGTATCAGAACGCCATGGACGCCTGCCGCTATCGCGGAATGCGCTGGAAATATCTGGACAGCGTCGGGGCTCATCCCGCCGAGTGGAGCGGGCGGATCGTTTTCACGCAGGGGGAGGACGAGCGGGGGCGGTACGTGGAGTGCCGTGACAATGGCGTGGGGATGAGTGCGGAGCAGCTCAAGCAGACGTTCACCCGGGCGGGGAGCCGGTTCGAGAGGTCCACTTCTTTTCGGCGGGAGCAGTCGAAGTGGCTGCGGCACGATCCGGAGTTGCGGCTGTATCCCAACAGCCGGTTCGGGATCGGGGTGTTCAGTTACTTCATGCTCGCGGAGGAGATGAGCATCGTCACGCGGGTGGTGAGTCCTGAGGGAATTCCGGCCGACCACGCGCTTCGGGTGGAGATTCCGAGCAGCGGGAGTCTGTTCCGGGTTCAGCGGCATGACGGTGCCGATGACGGGATGGCCGAGGGGGGCACTCGGGTCCGGTTGTACGTGCGGGACGAGGAGCGGCTTCGGGATCTGTCGTGTGTTCGGGTGCTGCACGATCTGGTGTGGGTGAGCGAGTTCCGGTTGGAGGCCCGGGACGGGGGCGGGCGGGAGCAGGTGTGGCGGCCGGGGGTGCTGGAGGCGGGGGTGCTTCCGGCCGTGGAGGCCGTGCCGGGGGCGTTGTGGTGGGTCGACGGGGGCGGGGCCATCCTGTGCGACGGGATCGCCACCGACCGGGAGCCGTTCGGGTACGTGGTCGATCTGAACGGGGCGCACGCCGGGCAACTCAGTGTCAGCCGGAAGGAGTTGCAGGGGTACGACACCGGGTGGGTGGAGTCCCTGTGGCGGCGCGGGGCGGAGGTGCTGGCCGCCTCCTCGCTTCCGTCGCTCCGGTGGACGTGGCAGATGGACAAGCGGAGTCCCGCGGCGGCGCGGATGCTGGACTCGGAGTGGCGGGGCAAGGGGGTGGTGGTCGAGAGGGCGGAGGGTGAGCCGGTGTCCTTGGACCAGGTGGGGTGGTTCTCGCAGGACGAGACCCTGGTGGACAACCCGAACACGCGAGCGGCTCATGAGACGTACCTGCCGTGGCGTGCCCAGGTCTTCGGGATGTCACGGCGGGGTCAGGAGATGGCGTTGCCGACCAGCCTCGCCGGTCATCCGGTTCCCGTTCCGGGGGACGGGGAACTCGTTCAGCACGTTCCCGCCCGCTGGCATCACGTCCTGCACCGGTCCGCGGTACAGGAGACGAGCCCGGAAGCGGTGCAACGCCGACTGCGGAGCCTGCGCATCGTCCACCCGTCCTATGCTCCCCTGCCCTGGACGGGCGACGCCGTGAGTCACGTTCCGGAGAACGACGCGTTCCTCAAGAACTTCGCTCCGGGCTCCGGAACCCTGAGCCTGGTGCATCGAGGCGACGGCACCTCCCATTGGGGTTCCCTGGTCGTGCTCTCGGCCCGGTCCTCCGTTTCCCTGGGCGAGTTGGTCCGCAGGCTCGCCCCTTTGCAGCCGCTTCTCCCCGCCCCCCTGCCGCAGGTTCCGGAACACCACCGGGATCACGTGTGCACGAACAGCGACCTGCAACTCCTGTTCCGTACCTCGTCCGACCGGACCTTCCTGGAGCTGCCCACCACCCCTCTGGAGCTCGAAGAGGTAGCCGAGGAAGCTGGGGTGGGCATGCTGGAGGTACACCGTGCGCTCACCGAGTTCTCCTGGCTGGGCTGGCCGGTTCCGCCGGAGGACGAGGTCCGTTCCTGGAGCCTCCTGGACGAGGAACTCCGGGACTTGATGGGCATCTTCGTCCGCGACGGTCTGCTGCTGTGGGCGGCGACCGTGGACTACGCCGACACGCTGGACACCGACCTCGCGTCGGCCGAGGAAGCGCTCGCGCCGGTCGCCGAGGGACTCCGCCTGCGCTACGAGCGCCGTTACGCACCCGGCACCGGGGCCGGCTGCACACGCCCCTCGACCGATACGGCCCGCCTGGTCCGAGGGCTGGCGTTCCTCGGCAGGGACCTGGAGGACGGTGTGACCGTCGAGGACCTCTCCCTCGCCGTGCGCAGGACCGCCGATGTCGAGGACCTGTTCCGCGCGGCGGCGGATCTCCAGAACGCGGGCGTCAGCGTTCCGGAGGTCTCCCTCGTCGTCGACTGGGACGGCCTGCCGCTCCACGACCGCTACATCCTGTCCGGCAAGGAGGCGTCCCTCCAGGAGGAGGACTACCCCGCCTACGAGACGACCTGGGCCGTCCTGTTCAACGCGGCGGAACACCTCAACGAGACGCTGGGAGAGGTGTGGTCGTCGGCAGCGCGGTACGCCGACCGCTACGGGTTCACGATCCCCGAACTCCCCGTTGACCTGGGGGACTTCCGGCCCGACAGAGCCATGGTGCCCGCCTTGGTCGCCCACCTGGACAACCCCGACCAAACTCTCGGCACCCCCGTCTGGCGCCCCCTGCGCCCCCGGGGTCTCGCGGCCTACGCCCACCGCCGCGCCCTCACCCCTGCCGCGGCGTACGCACAGCTCCTCGTCCTTCGTGCGATCGACGCCCTCGTACCCGAGCTCTCCCCCGAGGAAGTCGACGCCCTCCCCGCCCAAATCCCGGACCAGCACGACCTCCTGGCCCTGGCCGACTCCCACCGCGTCTCCCCCCATGACACCCCCTACACCCCCCTCGACCTCCTCAGCATCGCCGCCCGCCTGGGCGAACCCCTCCCCCGCACAGCCGCCCGCATCACCCCCTACCTCCCCCTCACCGAAACGCCGACCCCGCTCCCGCCGACCCCCGACCTGATCCCCCTCTGGCAAGACCTGGCCATCCTCAGCCTCCGCTTCGACGGCCTCCTCCCCGCCCTGGAAGGCCACGTCACCCAGGACCGCATCACCCGAGCCGCCGAGGCCACCGCCATGCCCGAACCCTGGGTCGAGGACCGCCTCGCCCGGTACGCCGACATGTTCTCCCTGACCCTGGACCTGGACTGACACCCACCCATGCCGAACCACGACCACGACACCCCGTACGCCGAAACAGACACCGGCCCCGCTCCCACCCCCTTCACCCACCACACCTCCCCCGACGGCGAGACCCTCACCCTCCGAGGCACCTGCCCCCGCTGCCAGGGCCCCACCGCCTCGCACTACGCCTACGGCCTCCCCGGCACCGGCACCAAGGGCCTCTTCGGCCGCCGCACCCCGCCCCCGACCCCCGAATCCGCCCTCCTCCAGGAGATCCACTACTGCGAGTGCGGCCACCCGCACCCCCAGCTCCCCCCGGACGTCCCCTTCATCGGCTGCGGAGCGAGCTGGACGGTCACCAACCTCCAGGCAGGGACCCCCTGATGGCGAACCCCGTGGACAGACGCGACCGGCGTTGGGCCGAGGCGGCCCGCGAACTGGAGTTCACGCAACTCCCCGAACTCCGCCGCCAGGCGGAAGGCTGGCGGGCCGGGCTGACCGGCCTCACCGCGCTGCTCGCCGTCCTCGTCACCCTCAAGGGCAGGGACGACCTCGCCAAGACCCCCGACTGGTCCCGCTACACGGCCGGCGCCCTGATGGCCACCGCGTTCGTCCTCCTCCTCGCCGGCTCGGTCCTCGCCGTACGAGCCGCTCACGGCAGCCCCGACCACCGCATCCTCCTGGCCGGCCGGTCCCTGCGTACCTGGACGAGAAGCGAGATCGCCCGGGTCACCCGATATCTCCGGTACGCGGCGGCCTGCTGCTTGGCCGGAATCGCCCTGTCGGCGGCGGCCGTGATCGTCGTATGGGCGACGACGGAGGGGAACCCCGCCCCCAGCCACCTGATCCGGGTCACGACGACGACCGGGGAGCGGTGCGGGGAGCTGCTGGGCGCGGGCCCGGGCGGCGTGCGTATCAAGCCGGGCGGCGGCGAGGAGACGTTGCTGCCCGCGGCGCAGGTGACCTCGGTGACGCCGGTCGCGGCCTGCCCCTCGTAAGACCTCCGTAAGACCCTCCGTATGGCCCCCGTGGCCCCCCGTACTGAAAGATTGTGTAGAAGTCTCGGAGCCGATACTCGCCACCGGCTGAACACTCTCCGCCTCCGCCGCGTATCTGTGGGCCAAGGGTCAAGTCCCACGGAGGAACCGTGACCACCACGATCGCAGGCGGACGTGCCGCCCGCCGCCAGACGATGCGCCGCATCCGCCCGCGCCGGTCCCCGGCAGTCCCTCTGCTGCTCGCCGTGTGGGCGGGTGCGGTGGGTGTGCTGTGGCTGTGGTGGGACAACACGCCGAACGTCGCGAACACCGACAGCATGATCCTCAACGCGGGCCGTATCACCGGCCTGTTGGCGGGATATCTGATGGCGCTCGTGGTGTTGCAGATGGCCCGGGTGCCCGTGCTGGAGCGCTGGGTCGGCTCCGACCGGGTCGCGCGGTGGCACGCGATGAGCGGCCGGTACACGCTGTGCCTGACGTTCGCGCACGTGTTCCTGATCGTGTGGGGCTACGCGCTCCAGGCGGGCAAGACGCTCGGCGACTTCGTGCAGCAGACCATCGACCTGGTCAACCAGCTGCCGGACATGGGCAAGGCGGCGATCGGCACGGGCCTGCTGGTGCTGATCGGCGTGGTCTCGGTGGGCGGCGTGCGCAAGCGGATGCCGTACGACACCTGGTACCACATCCACCTGATGACGTACGCGGCCGTGTTCCTGACGTTCTGGCACCAGCTCACCACGGGCAACGAGTTCGTCGTCAACTCGACGGCGAAGACGGTCTGGTACGGCCTGTACGGCACGGTCACCGCGCTGGTGGTCTGGTACCGGGTGCTGACGCCGATCCGGCTCAACCTGCGCCACCGCATGTACGTCGAGGCGGTCGTCGAGGAGGCGCCCGGCGTCGTGTCGGTGCTGATCGGCGGGCGCAAGCTGCACCGGATGGGCGCCGAGGCGGGCCAGTTCTTCCGCTGGCGGTTCCTCGCGCCCGGTATGCGGTTCAGCTCGCACCCGTACTCCCTGTCGGCCGCGCCGCGCCCCGGCATGCTGCGGATCACGGTGAAGGCGAACGGCGACCACAGCACGGCCCTCAGGGGTCTCGAGCCCGGCACGAAGGTGTGGGCCGAGGGCCCGTACGGCGCGATGACCGCGTCGCGCCGCAGCCGGGGCAAGGTGCTGCTGGTGGCCGGCGGGGTCGGCATCACCCCGATGCGCGCCCTGTTCGAGACGCTGCCCGGCGCCCCCGGTGACCTGACCCTGCTCTACCGCGCCAACAGCACCCAGGACCTCGCCCTGTGGGACGAGCTCGCGAAGATCGCCGACGAGCGCGGTGCCCGGCTCATGTACGCCGTGAACAGCCCCGACGGCGAGCGTCCCGACATCTCCGCCGAGTCCCTCCAGCGGAAGATCCCGGACATCGCCGAGCACGACGTCTTCATGTGCGGTCCGGGCGGGTTCGCGCAGTCGGTGTACGAGTCGCTGCGCGGCGCCGGGGTCCCGGCCCGCCGTATCCACCACGAGTCGTTCGAGATGTAGCACTGGCGCTCCCTCGGCGCCCCCAGACCTCTCCTTCCACGGATATCCAGGAGCCCAGAAACAGATGAGGAAGAGCCACCCGCTTCGGCGTGTCGTGCTGGCCAGCGCCGCCACCGTGTCCGGGATCGTGCTGCTGCTGACGCTCAAGCCGTCCTCCGACCCCGGTTCGTCCGCGCAGGCGTCCGGCACGGGCGCGGCGGCGCAGGAGGCGGCCCAGGGCGGCGCCGGCGCGCCCGTCACGGGCACGGTCACCGGGGACGCGATCCAGACGCAGTACGGCAACGTCCAGGTCAAGCTGACGATCGACAGCAACCGGATCACCAAGGCGGAGGCCGTCCAGGCGCCGTCCGGCGGTCAGAGCACGCAGCGGACCGCGGACGCGGTGCCCAAGCTCAACGCGGCCGTCGTCGCCAAGCAGTCGCCCGACATCGACACGGTGTCGGGGGCGACGTACACGTCCGAGGGCTACAAGAAGTCGTTGCAGTCGGCCATCGACAAGGCCAACTCGGGCGGTGCGCAGGGCGGTTCCGGCAACGGCGGCGGCCAGGCCCAGGCGTCCGGTTCGTTCACCGGGGACGTCGCGCAGACCCAGTACGGCGACGTCCAGGTGCGGATCACCGTCGCGGGCGGGAAGATCACCAAGTCCGAGGCCGTCAAGGCGCCCACGGGCGGGACCAGCACGCAGAAGACCGAACAGTCCGTCCCCAAGCTCAACTCCGAGGTCCTGGCGAAGCAGTCGGCCGACGTCGACACGGTGTCGGGGGCGACCTCCACGTCCGAGGGGTACAAGAAGTCCCTCCAGTCGGCGATCGACAAGGCCAACGCCGGTTCCGCGCAGGGCGGTTCGCAGCAGGAGCAGGGTTCGGGGAGCGGTCAGGCGCAGGCGTCCGGGACGTTCACCGGGGACGCGGCGCAGACCCAGTACGGGGACGTCCAGGTCCGGATCACCGTCGCCGGGGGCAAGGTCACCAAGGCCGAGGCCGTCAAGGCGCCCACGGGCGGGACGAGCACGCAGAAGACCGAACAGTCCGTCCCCAAGCTGAACTCCGAGGCGCTCGCCAAGCAGAGCGCCGACATCGACACGGTGTCGGGAGCGACGTACACCTCCGAGGGCTACAAGAAGTCGTTGCAGTCCGCCCTCGACCAGGCCGGAGTCTGACCCGGTGACCCCCGAAGCTCCCGCCGCGGTACGTCATGTGGAAGAAGTCATGGGGACTGTCTTCTCCTTCGACGTCCGCGGCGGGAACCCGGCCCGGATCAGCGCGGCGCTGGAGGAGGCGGTGGCCTCCCTGCACCGCGTGGACGAGGTCTTCAGCACGTACCGCGAGGACAGCGAGATCTCCCGCATGGCGCGGGGCGAACTCCCCTTGTCCGCCTGCTCCCCCGAGGTGACGGAGATCCTCGAACTGGGCGCGCAGGCGGAGGAGTTGAGCGGCGGCTGGTTCAGCATGCGCTACGAGGGCCGCCTGGACCCGACGGGGATAGTGAAGGGCTGGTCCACGGAAAGGGCGGCCCGCATACTCGCGGCGGCGGGAGCGACGGGGGTGAGCGTCAACGGGGGCGGCGACGTACAGCTGTTGGGGACACCGGGCCCCGAACGCCCGTGGCGCGTAGGGGTGTCGGACCCGTTGCGCCCGGGCGGTCTGGCCGCGGTGGTATCGGCGGCGGGCGCCCCGGAGTTGGCGGTGGCGACGTCGGGCACAGCGGAACGGGGCGCACACATCGTGGACCCCCGGACGGGCCACTCGGCGGTAACCGACCTAGCGGCGGTAACCGTTGTGGCCCCCACCCTCACCTGGGCGGACTGCTGGGCGACGGCGGCATTCGCGATGGGTTCGAGGGAGGCGCTGGAGTGGCTGGAGAACCTGCCGGACGCAGAGGCTCTACTGATCACGGCGGGAGACGAGGTCAGATGCACGGGCGGCCTGGCAGCAAGACTGGGGTGATCTCTCAACTCAGGGCCGCTGAGGTGCTTTTGCTTTTAGGGGCGCGGGGCTGTGTCGATTTGCGGCTACCGCCGCGCGGGCGCGACAAGCCACAGATCACCCGCACTCGGCACACCCCCCGAAACCACCCCACTCAGTTGCCGTTCTGAGCCAACCGCAGCAAGTGATCCGCGAGCGCCTGTCCCCCACTCGGCTCCCGGCTGATCAGCAGCAGCGTGTCATCTCCGGCGATGGTCCCCAAGATGTCATGCAGCTCAGCCTGGTCAATCGCCGACGCCAGGAACTGCGCGGCCCCCGGCGGCGTACGCAGCACCACCAGGTTCGCGGAAGCCTCCGCGGAGATCAGCAGCTCGGAGGAGAGCCGCCGCATCCGCTCCTCCTTCGCGGACTCCCCCAGCGGAGCGCGAGGCGTACGGAACCCCCCCTCGCTGGGCACGGCGTAGATCAAATCCCCATCGGTGTTACGGATCTTGACGGCGTTCAGCTCGTCGAGGTCACGCGACAGCGTCGCCTGCGTGACACTCAACCCGTCGTCGGACAACAGCTTCGCCAACTGGCTCTGCGACCGAACCGGTTCCCGGTTCAGGATGTCCACGATCCTCCGATGACGCGCGGTGCGCGTCTGGGGAACGGCCGGCCCAGCGGCGGCATCACTCATCGTCGTCTCACTCCGGCTCAGTCCCCGTTCACGGCATCGAGGATGCCGGGCAGCGCCCGGAGGAACGCGGCCACCTCGTCGTCGCTCAGATTGAGCGGCGGCATGAGCCGTACGACGTCGGCGGCGGGCGCGTTCACCAGGATCCCGGCCTCCTGGGCCGCCTGCTGCACCTGCGCGGCGTACGGCCCGGTGAGCACGATACCGAGGAGAAGGCCCGCGCCCCGGACATAATCGATCAACGAGTGCCCGAGACCCTCGATCCCGTCCCGCAACTTCTCGCTCTGCGCCTTGACGTTCTCCAGCAACCCCTCGTTCTCGATGGTGTCGAGGACGGCGATGCCGGCGGCGCAGGCGACGGGGTTGCCGCCGAAGGTGGTCCCGTGCTGCCCGGGCTGGAGCAGCTCGGCGGCACGCCCGAAGGCGACGGTCGCGCCGAGCGGGAGCCCGCCGCCGAGCCCCTTGGCCAGCGTGACCACATCGGGCAGGACGCCTTCGTGGGCCTGGTACTCGAACCAGTTCCCGGTGCGCCCGATGCCGGTCTGCACCTCGTCCAACACCAGCAGCGCGCCGGTCGCGGCGGTGATGGCGCGGGCCGCCTTGAGGTACCCGGCGGGCGGCACGACGACGCCGTTCTCGCCCTGCACGGGTTCGATGATGACGAGCGCGGTCTGGTCGGTGACGGCGGCGGCGAGGGCCTGCGCGTCGCCGTACGGGACGTGCGTGACGTCGCCCGGCAGCGGGTGGAAGCCGTCCTGCTTGCCGGGCTGGCCGGTGAGCGCGAGGGCGCCCATGGTCCGCCCGTGGAAGCCGCCGGTCGTGGCGACCATGTGCGTACGGCCGGTGAGGCGCCCGATCTTGAACGCGCCCTCGTTGGCCTCGGCGCCGGAGTTGCAGAAGAACACCTTGCCGTCGCGCCCGAACCGGGCGAGGAGCCGTTCGGCGAGGGCGACGGGGGGCTCGGCGACGAAGAGGTTGGAGACGTGGCCGAGGGACGCGATCTGCGTGGAGACGGCCTCGACGATCGCGGGGTGCGCGTGGCCGAGCGCGTTCACGGCGATGCCGCCGACGAGGTCGAGGTACTCGTTGCCGTCGGCGTCCCACACCTTGGTGCCGGCGCCGCGCACGAGCGGGAGCCGGGGGGTGCCGTAGTTGTTCATGAGCGCGCCCTGCCAGCGGGCGGTCAGCTCCTGGTTGCCGGTCATTCCGAGTCCCCCTCCTGTTCGTCGTCCTGCTCGTCGGGCACGACCATCGTGCCGATCCCGTCGTTCGTGAAGATCTCCAGCAGGATGGAGTGCTGGACGCGGCCGTCGATGACGCGCGCGGTCTGCACGCCGCCGCGCACCGCGTGCAGGCAGCCCTCCATCTTGGGGACCATTCCGGAGCTCAACTCCGGGAGCAGCTTCTCCAGTTGGGAGGCGGTGAGGCGGCTGATCACCTCGTCGGAGTTCGGCCAGTCCTCGTAGAGTCCCTCGACGTCCGTGAGGACCATGAGGGTTTCGGCTCCCAGTGCCGCAGCGAGTGCCGCAGCAGCCGTATCAGCATTGACGTTGTAGACATGTCCGTCGTCCTGGCTGCGCGCGATCGACGAGACGACCGGGATGCGGCCGTCCGCGAGGAGCGCCTCGATGGCGCCGGTGTCAATCTCGGTGATCTCGCCGACGCGTCCGATGTCGACCAGCTCGCCGTCGATCTCGGGCCGGTGCTTGGTCGCGGTGATGGTGTGGGCGTCCTCGCCGGTCAACCCGACGGCGAGGGGCCCGTGTTGGTTGAGGAGGCCGACCAGCTCGCGCTGGACCTGCCCGGCGAGGACCATCCGTACGACGTCCATGGCGTCCTCGGTGGTGACGCGCAGGCCGGCCTTGAACTCGCTGACGATGCCGTGTTTCTCGAAGGCGGCGTTGATCTGCGGGCCGCCGCCGTGCACGACGACCGGCTTGAGCCCGGCGTGGTGGAGGAAGACGACGTCCTGGGCGAACGCGGCCTTCAGCTCCTCGTCGACCATGGCGTTGCCGCCGAACTTGATGACGACGGTCTTGCCGTTGTGCCGGGTGAGCCAGGGCAGTGCCTCGATGAGGATCTGCGCCTTGGGCAGCGCCTTGTGCTTCCGTGTCTCGCTCATGAGGAGTACGCGCTGTTCTCGTGGACGTAGTCGGCGGTGAGGTCGTTGGTCCAGATGGTCGCGGTCTCGGTGCCGGCGGCGAGGTCGGCGACGATGTGGACCTCGCGGTAGCGCATGTCGACCTTGTCGCGGTCCTCGCCGACGCCGCCGTTCTTGCAGACCCAGACGCCGTTGATGGCGACGTTCAGCTCGTCGGCCTCGAAGGCGGCCTTGGTCGTGCCGATCGCGGACAGGACGCGGCCCCAGTTGGGGTCCTCGCCGTGGATGGCGCACTTGAGGAGGTTGTTGCGGGCGATGGACCGGCCGACCTCGACGGCGTCGTCCTCGCTCGCCGCGTTGATCACCTCGATCTTGATGTCCTTGCTGGCGCCCTCGGCGTCCCGGATGAGCTGCTGCCCGAGGTCGTCGCAGACCTGGCGTACGGCTTCCGCGAACTCGGCGTACTCCGGGGTGACGCCGGAGGCGCCGGAGGCGAGCAGCAGCACGGTGTCGTTGGTCGACATGCAGCCGTCGGAGTCGACGCGGTCGAAGGTGGTCCGCGTCGCGTCGCGAAGTGCCTTGTCCAGCAGGTCACTCGGGACGTCCGCGTCGGTGGTGACGACGACCAGCATGGTGGCGAGGCCCGGCGCGAGCATCCCGGCGCCCTTGGCCATGCCGCCGACGGTCCAGCCTCCCCCAGACTCCGTCCGGGGGGACCCCCAGGTGACGACGGCCGTCTTGTGGACGGTGTCGGTGGTCTTGATGGCGATGGCGGCCTTCTCGCCGCCGTGTTCACTCAAAGAAGCGGCTGCGGCTTCAACTCCCGGGAGCAGCTTGTCCATCGGGAGCAGCACACCGATGAGTCCCGTGGAGCAGACGGCCACTTCGCCCGCGCCGACGTTCAGCACCTCGGCGGCCTTCTCGGCGGTCGTGTGCGTGTCCTGGAACCCCTTCGGTCCCGTACAGGCGTTGGCGCCCCCGGAGTTGAGGACGACGGCCGCCAACTGGCCGGTCTTGAGGACCTGTTCGGACCACAGCACCGGCGCGGCCTTCACGCGGTTGGAGGTGAAGACACCGGCGGCGGCGCGGCGCGGCCCGGTGTTGACCACGAGGGCCAGGTCCGGGTTGCCGCTCTCCTTGATCCCGGCGGCGATGCCCGCCGCCGTGAATCCCTTTGCTGCCGTCACGCTCACGGTGCGACTCCGATCGTGGAAAGCCCCAGCTCCTCGGGGAGACCGAGGGCGATGTTCATGCTCTGTACGGCACCGCCGGCGGTGCCCTTGGTCAGGTTGTCGATGGCGCTGATCGCGATGATCCGGCCCACGGCCTCGTCGTAAGTGACTTGGATCTGCACGGCGTTGGACCCCTGCACGGACGCCGTCGCGGGCCACTGTCCCTCGGGGAGCAGGTGGACGAACGGCTCGTCGGCGAGGGCCTTCTCGTACGCGGCGCGGACGGTCTCGGCGGTGACTCCCGGCTTGGCCTGTGCGCTGCACGTGGCGAGGATGCCCCGGGACATCGGCGCGAGGGTCGGTGTGAAGGAGACGGTGACCGGCTCGCCCGCCGCCGCGCTGAGGTTCTGGATCATCTCGGGCGTGTGCCGGTGGCCGCCGCCGACGCCGTACGGCGACATGGAGCCCATGACCTCGCTGCCCAGCAGGTTGGCCTTGGGGGCCTTGCCCGCGCCGGAGGTGCCGGAGGCGGCGACGATGATCGCCTGGTTCTCGGCGAGACCGGCCGCGTAGGCGGGGAAGAGGGCGAGGGAGACGGCGGTGGGGTAGCAACCGGGGACCGCGATGCGCTTGGACCCCTCCAGCGCGGCGCGGCCACCCGGAAGTTCGGGGAGGCCGTAGGGCCAGGTGCCGGCGTGCGGGGAGCCGTAGAACCTCTCCCAGTCGCCGGCGTCCTTCAGG
The DNA here is from genome assembly GCF_033794345.1 of Streptomyces niveiscabiei. Classification (NCBI taxonomy): domain Bacteria; kingdom Bacillati; phylum Actinomycetota; class Actinomycetes; order Kitasatosporales; family Streptomycetaceae; genus Streptomyces; species Streptomyces niveiscabiei. The sequence continues at coordinate 187,635 of NZ_JARAYJ010000005.1, read as the reverse complement.
CGGAAGTCGGCGCCCATGTCGACGACCAGGACGTCCGGGCCGAGTTGCTCGGCGACGGCGGCGGACTGGCCGTGCGGGAGCGCGAGGAAGACGACGTCGTGCCCGGCGAGCGCCTCGGGCGTGGTTTCGGCGAGGACCCGGTCGGCCAGCGGCAGCAGGTGCGGCTGGAGTGCGCCGAGGCGCTGTCCGGCGTTGGAGTTCCCGGTCAGCGTGCCGATCTCGACCTCGGGGTGCGCGAGGAGCAGGCGCAGCACCTCACCGCCCGCGTACCCGCTCGCTCCGGCGACTGCCGCACGTACCACCATGAACTCCTCCTCCTGAATGGCATGACTATACGTCTCGCTGCACGTTTATGCAATCGATCGCATACGTCGACGCGCGGCGGCCAGGGGAAGTACTCCCCCGGCCGCGCGGGAGGAAATCGTGGCGTACCTCTCGTCGGAAGCGCTCAGGACGCCATGACCAGCTCCTCGCTCGGCTCGGCGCGCGCTCGCGTACGCCGTCTCCGGCCGGCCGCGCTCCAGGCCGCGAGCAGCAGCGTCCCGGCGAGCGCGAGGGCGCCGACGCTCAGCCCCAGCCGCAGGCCCGGTGTGTGGAACGTGCAGGTCAGAGTCGACGAGGTCGGGTTCAGGGGGGCCGCGATCAGGCCGTGGAAGTCCTCCGCCGGTACGGCCGGGGCGTCGCCGATCGCGCAGCGCCAGCCGGCGATGCGGGGGGCCGCGATCACCGCGAGGCCCTTGCTGCCCTGGGGCAGTTCGGCGCGGATCGTGTCGTCGTCGACGGTCACCTTCGTCGCGCCGGTCGCCTTCAGGTGGTCCGCCGCAGCGCGCAGCCTGCCCGTGTCGAGGCAGCCGATCGAGCCCTGGCCCGGCATACGGCTCGCCCTCTTCGGGGCGAGGGTGACGCGGACCTCGCCCGATGCCGGGACCTGGCCCAGCCTCGCCATCGCCGCGATCTTCTTGCGCAGGTCGGAGCGGGAGCGGCCGGTGAGGTCGCTGCCCTCCAGGCGGGCGGTGCCCGCGTAGCGGGGTGCGTACAGGTACGCCTCGCTGCCCGCCGGGCACCGGGCGGTGAGGCTCGTGCCGCGCAGGGTGACCCTCGGGACGGTGTAGACCCTCGTCCCCAGCAGCAGTTCCTGGTTGCGGTAGGGCGACGGACCGAAGGCCGGGCGCGCGGTCTTCGGCCGTACCGTCACCAGCGGGGGTACGTCCTGCCTGGTCACCGTCTCGCCGGTGCCGTCCTGCGGGAACCAGTCCTGGTGCGGGTCGGGCGGGGAGTGGACGCGGGCGCCGACCGAGAAGACCGTGTCGGTGACGGCGTTGTCGAGGCTCTGGAGGCTGCGCCCGCCGGAGGTCCAGCCGTCGCCGAGGGCGGTGAGGGTGCGGTACAGGACGTCGGACGTGTGGCTGCTGTAGTACTGGGCGCCCTGTCCGCCGACCATCATCGGATCGTTCCCGACGGTCTGTTCACGGCCGGGGTCGGTGCGGTAGGCGGGCCAGCCGTCCGCCGAGCGGACGGCTTCGGCCTGCGCGGTCTGGCGGGCGCCCCAGGGGGCGTAGTTGTCGAAGTGGGCGAGGCGCAGCCGGGTGGTGACGGCGGAGGTGCCGGCGGCTTCGCCGAGCTGGAGGGCGAGGAGGAGGGCGATGGCGAGGGTCGCGGGGAGGGGACGGGCGAACTTCTTGCGGAGCAGGGCGGCGGGACCGGTGGACGCGGCGGGCGCCGTGGGCACGGGAAGCGCGGCAGGCGCGGCAGGCGCGGCAGGCGCGGCAGGCGCGGCAGGCGCGGCAGGCGCGGCAGGCGCGGCAGGCGCGGCAGGCGCGGCGAACGCATGTGCTCCAGCAGACGCAACGCCGCCGGTAGGCCCGGCATCTCCACCAGCCCCGGTGTGATCATCCGCTCGTTCGCCGCCGCCCGCTCCCGCCCCCTGGCCCGCCGCCCTCCCCAGCAGCCACAGCCCCGTCAGCACCCCCGCCGCAGCGACCCCCGCGATCGGCAGGACGAACGGCCGCACCAGGTGACTCCCGCTCGCCCCCAGCCCCACCAGCACGAGGATCCCGCCCGCGATACCCAGCGCCCGCCGCTCCGGCACCCCGTACGACAGCCCGTACCAGGCCGCCAGCACCAGGAACCCGCACAGGACGAACGCCTCCCGGTAGCCGGAGCCCTGCGGGGTCGTGAAGCCGTGCCAGGCGAGCTGCGTCGGCTCCCACTGCATCGACGCGAACATGAGGGCGACCAGGCCGGTCCAGGCCCACCGCACCCGCGACGGCACCGCGCGGTGGAACGGCAGGGCCAGCGCGAGCAGCAGCGCGGTCGTACCGACGTACAGGCTGGGCGTGCCGAAGCCGTACGTCGTGGGCAGCAGGCGGGCCAGGACGTCCTGGGTGCCGGAGGGGACGAAGCCGCTGAAGTGGCCCGGGGAGGCGTGCTCGCTGCCGAAGTAGACGACGGTGACGAGGGGCGCGGCGAGCCCGATGCCGAGGGCGGTGGTGAGGGCGGCGCGGCCCAGGACCGCGAGGGTCTCGCGGCGGGGCGGGGCGAGGAGGACCAGCCGGACGGCCAGGACCAGGGCGGCGCCCAGGGTCGCCATGTACGCCGTGTAGAAGTTCGCCGTCCACGCGAGCGCCACCACCAGGACGCCCACGACGTACCGGCGCCCGGCGAGCAGCCACTCCCCCACCAGGCACAGCACCGGCAGCGCGATCAGCCCGTCGAGCCACATGAGGTTGTACGACGCGTCGGCGAGGCTCCAGCCGCACAGCGCGTACGAGACGCCGAGCAGGACGGCGGCCCAGCGCGGGCCCGGCCGCAGCGTGAGGAGGAGCCAAGTCATGGCCGCCGCCGCGCTCGCCGTCTTCAGCGCGGTGATGACGTACACCGCGAGGTCGATCTCGTCGCGCGGGAACACCCCGACGAGGAGCGCGAAGGGGCTGCTGACGTACGTCGCGAAGTCGGGCAGGAAGCTCGCGCCGAAGCCGGACTGCCAGTTCATGACCAGGCCGCCGTCGGCGCGGCCGTGCAGGAGGTCCCAGAGGTGCGCGTGGTACGGCAGGTACTGGTTGCCGAGGTCGTTGACGTTGCGCGTGCGCGGGCCGAAGGGGTAGCTGCGGGCGATGGCGTCGGCCGTGCAGAAGACGGCGAGCGTGAGGAGCGCGGCGAGTCCCGCGGCGGTGCGCCGGGTCCGGAGGGTGGGTTCCACGCAGGCACAGAGCCCGGCGGCGGCCCGAGGGTTGTGCGCGCCGCGGAAGGTTAACCGGCTTGTCGACCGCTGTTCCCCTTGGCTAGGGTCGCCTCCGTGAACACCGGACCGGCGCGCAGGCGCCACGCACGGATCGGCTACCCGGTGGCCGACTGATCCTCGGGCGGGGTCGAGCCCCGCCAACTGCTCGGAGACGACGACGCGTTCCGCAGTTTCCGTTCCGAGCGAAGAGGTTCACCACCGCATGCCCGCTTCCTTCAACCACACGATCATCGCGTCCAAGGACCGCGAGGAGTCCGCCCGTTTCTTCCGGGAGCTCCTCGAAGTCGGCGCGGCCCCGTCCTGGGGTCCCTTCACCAACATCCAGCTCGCCGACGGCACGCTGCTCCAGTTCGCGGAGCCGCCGGTCGAGATCCAGATGCAGCACTACGCGTTCCTCGTGGACGACGAGCTGTTCGACCGCGCGTACGGGCGCCTGTGCGAGGCCGGTGTCACGCACTGGGCCGACCCGCAGATGACCCGGCCCGGTGAGACGAACACCGGGCACGGCGGCCGGGGCGTCTACTTCAAGGACCCCTCGGGCCACGCGATCGAGCTGCTCACCCGGCCGTACCTGTAACCCGTCCCACCTGCGAGGATGACCGGCGTGAACATAACTGACACGCCGGTCACCGGGCTCGGCCTCACCGGCTTCACCGAGGTCGGGTCCGGCCTGTGGCAGGACGAGGCGGGGCTCCTCCTGTCCGTGCACTTCTTCCCGCTCGCCCCCGATCTCCCGGCTCCCCTGAACGACCCCGCGCGTCTGCGTGCCGGTGCCGCACAGGGGGTCGCCGGGAGCGGGGGCGGGCTCATCGAGGCCGAGATCGGGGCTCTCGACGGGGTGCCGGCGCTGTGGCAGCTCGTGAAGATGCCGCTGGGGTCGCGGCCCGGCCAGGCGTTCCTCGCGTCGTGGACCGTGCCGAGGGACCGGTGCAGCGTCGTGGTCAAGGCGCAGGCCGCCGAGGGGCCGATGACCGGGATGCGGGAGGCCATGATCCTGGCGGAGGTGGGGCCCGACGAGTACTTCCGGCCGCATCCGTACGGGGCTCGGGGCGGACTCCCGTACCACGTGGGCGACTTGGAACAGTGGGACGCCCGCTTCCCGGACCATCCGCTGACGCGGGTACGGGAGACGCTGCGGCGGGTGACGCCCACGGTGACGCTGGACGAGGGGTTCAAGGGGTTGCCGGGGTTCGGGGAGGCGCGCAAGCGGCGTTGGTTCCGGCGCCGGAGCGTCTAGGCCCCGCGTTCCTTCTTCGCCGCGTACGCCCGCGCCGCCCTGACCCGGTTGCCGCACTTCGTCGAGCACCAGCGGCGTGCCCCGTGGGAGCGCAGGAACCAGCGGGCGCAGCCCTGGGCGGCGCACCGCGTGAGCTGGTCGGCGTCGGGGCCGGTGAGGAGGTCGAGGGTGTCCTCGGCGAGGAGGGAGAGGGCGGCGGCGGCCGGGTTGCCGGTGTCGGGGTCGGTGGTGCGGCGGGGTCCGGCGGCGGGCCAGGTGAGGCGGGGCGTCGAAGGGGCGGCGGCGAGCGCGGAGTTGAGGGTGGCGAGGCCGGTCGCGGGGGGCGGGGTGCGCGCGACGTACGCCGTGAACGCGTCCCGGACCGCGTCCCGTACGCCGAGCAGCCTGCCGAACTGCCGTCCGTCCAGGGCGATATGGTCGGGCAGCAGGGCGTGCCGCACGAGCCACAGGTGCGCGGCGCCGGGGTCGGCGAGCAGGTCGACCGGGCCGTGGGTGAGCGCGTACCGCGTGTTGACCAGGGCCAGCGACGCGTACCGCTCCTCGCCGGGCACGGGCGTCTGATGCAGGTGGACAGGCACGGTTCTCATGCTAACCGGCAGGGAAACCCGTGAGGAAGCGTTACCATCCTCACGGAGGATAAACTCCGAAACCGTGAGAGGTGGCCGACCGTGAGCTTCGACGTGGACGTGGTGCGCGAGGACTTCCCGATCCTGCGCCGGACGCTGGACTCGGGCGCCCCGCTGATCTACCTGGACTCGGGCGCGACCACCCAGAAGCCGCTCCAAGTGCTGGACGCGGAGCGGGAGTTCTACCTCACCCGCAACGCCGCCCCGCATCGCGGCGCGCACCAGCTGTCGGTGGAGGCGACCGAGGGGTACGAGGACGCGCGGCACACGGTCGCGGCGTTCATCGGCGCCGAGGACGAGGAGATCGTGTTCACGAAGAACACCACCGAGGGCATCAACCTCGTCGCGTACGCGCTCGGCAACGCCGGCCGTCTCGGTCCGGGCGACCGGATCGTCGTCACGGAGATGGAGCACCACGCGAACCTGGTCCCCTGGCAGCAGCTCGCCCAGCGGACCGGCGCCACCCTGGACTGGTTCGGCCTCACGGACGACGGCCGCCTCGACCTGAGCCGGATCGGCGAACTCCTCGACGAGCGCACGAAGGTCCTCGCGCTGACCCACCAGTCGAACGTCCTCGGCACGATCAACCCGGTCCGTGAACTCGCGGACCGCGCGCACCGCTTCGGCACCGTGGTCGTCGTGGACGGCGCCCAGTCGGTGCCCCACCGCCCGGTGGACGTACGGGAACTGGGCGCCGACTTCCTCGCCTTCTCGGGCCACAAGATGCTCGCGCCGAACGGCATCGGCGTCCTGTGGGGCCGGGCCGAACTCCTCGCGGACCTCCCGCCGTTCCTCACCGGCGGCTCGATGATCGAGATCGTCGAGATGGACCGCTCGACGTTCCTGCCGCCGCCGCAGCGCTTCGAGGCGGGCGTCCCGATGACGTCCCAGGCGGTCGCCCTCGCGGCGGCCATCGACTACCTCACGGCCCTGGACATGCGCGAGGTCGCCGCGCACGAGGACCGGTTGACGGCGTACGCGCTCCAGGAGCTCCAGCGGGTCGACGGCGTACGGATCGTCGGCCCGACCGACCTCACCGACCGGGGCGCGACCCTCTCCTTCACGGTGGACGGCGTCCACCCGCACGACGTCGGGCAGATCCTCGACGAGCGCGGTGTCGCCGTGCGCGTCGGGCACCACTGTGCGCGGCCGATCGTGAAGCGGTACGGGATTGCGGCGACGACGCGGGCGAGCTTCTACGTGTACAACACGGCGGCGGAGGTGGACGCGCTGGTGGAGGGCGTGCGGGCGGCGCAGAAGTACTTCGGGGCATAGGAGTTGCGTTGGAGCGCGCTCCAGCTTCTACGGTCTCTCCCATGACGAACGAGAACACGAGCACCACCCGCGACGAGCGTTTCGCCCACGGCCTCGAAGTCCTGCGCGCGGTCGACGGGGAAGCCGGCCAGCGGGTCATCGACTCGCTGGCCGACATCAGCCCCGAACTCGGCCACCAGATCGTGGCCTGGGGCTTCGGCGAGATCTACGCACGTCCCGAACTGGCGCCTCGTGACCGCCAGTTGGTGACGCTCGGGATGCTCACCGCGCTCGGCGGCTGCGAACCGCAGCTGGAGGTGCACATCAACGCCGCCCTGAACGTCGGCCTCACGCCGACGCAGATCACCGAGGCGCTGCTGCACTCCGCCGGGTACTGCGGTTTCCCGAAGGCCCTCAACGCGACGTTCGTCGCGAAGAAGGTCTTCACGGAGCGGGGGATCCTGCCGGCTACCTCTGCTTGATCCGCAGGAACGTCACCGAGTTCGCCGGGAAGGTGTACGTGAACTTCCTGGCGACTCCGTCGACGGTGGACGTCACGGGCGCGACCGGGGTGGCCGTCTCCGTGTTCACGGCGTCGGCGGCTGCGGCCAGCGTGGTGGCCTTCGCGCGGGACGCGACCCGGGAGGTGCCGAGGTCGATCGCCGTACGGGCGTCCACCGCCTGCGCGTTGACGACCTTCACGATCAGCTCGCCGGTCCGCGCGTCGTGCGTGACGACTTGGCGGAACGGCTCGGCCGGCTTGTCGTCGGTGAAGCTGCCCCACTCCTCGCCGTCGATGGACAGGGTGACCTGGCGGCCCCTGACCTTGACGTCGACGTCGTAGGCGCGGCCCGTCTCGACGCTGCCCGCCTTCGAGATCAGCGTCGACTTGCCGCCGTCCACGGCCTGTTCGACGGCGGTCTGGGTGTTGTTCCAGCCGCCGATGTTGAACCAGTAGAAGTTTCCGGTGTCCTTGACGCCGAACGCGACCAGGAACCCTTCCTTCCCTGCCTTCTTGGTGGCCTTCACGTGCAGGTCGTAGTCGTGCCAGCTCGGGTCGCCCGCGCTGACCAGGGTGTTCTCGGCGGCCGTGTCCGTCTGGACGTACTGGCCGTCCTGGACGCTCCAGCTGCCGCCGCCCGAGTGCGTCCACTTCGAGGCGTCGCCGGAGAAGTCGTCGCTCAGCAGGGCCGTGCCGTCGGCGCCGGTGACCGTGACGTCGTCGTAGGCGGCGCTGGTGGCCCAGGTGGAGAGGCCGACCGCGCCCGTGATCGGGCCCTGGAGGGACGGGGTGCCGGTGGCCTTCGACGGGACGACGCGGTCACCGACGTTGGTCATGAACAGCTTCTGGACCTCGTAGTTGGCGGAGTTCCAGGAGGCGTGGTGGTTGAACCAGATCAGGTCGGGGCGCCACTGGACGTAGTCCTCGTTCGCGAACAGCGGCGCGTAGGAGGCGAGTTTGACGACGTCCGCGTTGCGCTCCAGGCCGGTCATGAACGCGGCCTCGCTGAGGCCGTTCTTGAACTCGTTGCCCCAGGAGGCGTATTCGCCGAGGAAGACCTTCGGGCCGCCGCGGTCGTAGGTGTCGTAGCGGTCGTTGTTCTGGAGGAACCACTGGGTGCTGTTGTAGTAGTGCTCGTCGACCATGTCGACCTTGGCGTCCCGGTTGAGCTGCCAGGCCGTGTCGAAGGTCGAACCCGAGTCGTCCGGGCCGGAGTTGGAGATCACCGTCATGTACGGGTACTTGGCCTCGATGGCCGCCCGGAACTGCTTGAAGCGGTCGAAGAACTCGACGGGGAGGTTCTCCTCGTTGCCGACCTCGATGTGCGTGAGGTGGAACGGCTTCGGGTGGCCCATCTGCGCGCGGAGCCTGCCCCACTTGGAGGTGACGGGTCCGTTGGCGAACTCGATGAGGTCCACGGTGTCCTGGATGTGCCGCTGGAGGAGCGCGGGGTCGTCGACGGCCTGGTTCTGGCCGCAGCCGGTCACCAGGGCCGGGACGACGGGCAGCGGCATCGCGCCGATGTCCTCGGAGAAGCGGAAGTACTCGTAGTAGCCGAGGCCGTAACTCTGGTTGTAGCCCCAGAAGTTGGAGTTGACGGCGCGGGTCTCGACCGGGCCGACCGTGTCCTTCCACTGGTACGAGCGGGCGCGCTGCCAGTTCGACGCCTCGCTGTAGTCCTGCATGGAGCCGGTGTTGACGAGGCAGCCGCCGGGGAAGCGGACGAAGCCGGGCTTCAGGGCGGCGACCTTCTCGGCCAGGTCCTTGCGCAGGCCGTTGGGCTGGTTCTTGTAGGTGTCGCGGGGGAACAGCGACACCATGTCCAGCGCGGCGGCCCCGGTGGAGGCGACGGTGAGCCGGCCGGCGCTGCTCGTGCGGGTCGCCGTCAGCGTCGCCCTGTACTGCCGCCAGCCGCCCGCCCGTACGGCGACCTGGCGCGCGGTCGCCAGGGTGCCGCCCGCGTCCTGGAGGGTGACCGTCAGCGCGGTGCCGGCCTGCGCGCGGGCCCAGACCGAGAAGTCGTACTTCTTGCCCTGGTCGACGTGGACGCCGGTGTTGTAGCCGGAGTTCGTGACCGCCGAACCGGCGGCCAGGGAGAGGTAGTTGCGGTTGCGGTCGTTGAGGCGGCCCGCGTCGTCCACGACGTTCGCCGAGCCGGTGACCGTCCACGCCGTCAGCGGGGTGTACGAGCGGTTGTCGACGGTCGAGTACTCGAAGGAGCGGTTCTGGACGAGTTCCGCGTACAGGCCGCCGTCCGCGGCCCTGTTGATGTCCTCGAAGAACACGCCGTACATCGTGTCGTCGATCGTCGCACCCTTCGCGGCGGGGTCGACGGTGATCGTGTAGTCGGTGGGGGCGGCGTGTGCGGTGGTGGGCAGTGCGGCCGTGGCCAGCAGGAGGGCGGTGGCGCCGAGAACTGGTCTCAGGCGGGTGCGTGACATGGGGGCTCCGCGGCTCGATGTTCGAAATATCGGACAGTGGTCAGCACTTCGAACGGCAAGATAGGGAGGGGGCGCGAAGGCGTCAATGCGTCGCGCGGTACCGAAAGTGTCGGAAGGCGAGGCGCGGGTGAGCGGGTTGTGGGCGGTCGCGGATGTTCTCGGCCATCTCGCGGGGGCCTGGGCGGTGGAGCGGTCCGTGCGGGACCTCGCGAGCGAGGACACCGGCTCGTTCACCGGTACGACCGACTTCCGGCCCCTGGACGGCGGCGGGCTGCTGCACCTGGAGTCCGGGACGTTCACCTGGCAGGGCGTCGCCCGTCCCGCCTCACGCACCCTGCGGTTCCTGCCAGGGGCGACGCCGGGCCGCGCCGACGTCCGCTTCTCCGACGGGCGCCCCTTCCACGACCTCGACCTCACGACCGGCCACCACCTCGCCGAGCACCCCTGCTCCGCCGACCTCTACCGGGGCGAGTTCACGGTCCTCGACCCCGACCGCTGGCTGACGGTGTGGCGGGTGGGCGGCCCGGCGAAAGACCTCGTCCTCACGACGAGTTACACCCGCCGCCCCTGAACTCACCCGAAGTACAAGGCCATCCACTGGTCCGGCCGCTCCAGCGCCGCGAACCCCAGCCTCTCGTACACGCCGTGCGCGTCGTGCGTCGCCAGCAGCATCCTGCGGATGCCGAACCCGGCGAGGTGGTCGCGGACTCCGGCCACGAGGGAGGTGCCGATGCCCTTGCCCCGGACGCCCGGATCGACGTACACGTCACACAGCCAGGCGAAGGTGGCGCGATCGGTCACCACCCGCGCGTACGCCACCTGCTCCCCCGAACCAACCGCGTACACCCCGAAGTTGAGCGACCCGGCGATGGCGGCGTCCTGCTTCTCCCGGGCCCTCCCGAGCGCCCAGTACGCGTCGGTGGACAGCCACTTGTGCACCCGCTCCGCGTCGATCCGGGCGGTGTCGGACGAGAACTCGTATCCCTCGGCGAGGGGGAAGGTGTCGGTCATGGGAGGAGGGTCGCAGGCGGGGGCGGGGGAGTCGAAGGGGTTTACCGCGTAGCGGGGGGCGAGGACGACCCCCTCGCGGAGGTCCGTCACCGCCGCCACGGTCCTCGTCCGGATCCCGGTCGCCCGACGCGCGCGGAGCTGACCCGGCCCCCGTACCGCCGTAGACTCGGGAACGAGATGAGGAGGCCCAGATGCAAGCATCCGTGGGCGACCAGCTCGTCCAGCACGGCAGAGTGGTTGGCCGCCAGGACCAGGTCACCGAGGTGATCGAGGTCCTGGGCCCCGCAGGCCAGCCCCCGTACCGGGTCCGCTTCCCCGACGGCCACGAGGCGCTGATGTCCCCGGGCCCGGACTGCGAGATCCGGCACCCGGAGAACCGGGGCTGAGGACGGCCACGGGGTGGGCCCCCGGGTTCACCCCATGGCCTTCTTTTTGTAGTGGTCCTTCACCACCCGTGAGAACGCGCCGATCGGGTCCGCCCGCACCTCGCGCGCCGCGAAGTACACGTGCCCCCGCACCTCGGGCCGGGCGTCCGCGAGGGTGAGGTGCCGGGAGAGTTCGGCGGGGTCCTGCCAGGGTGCGGGCTGGGCGGGGGCGCCCGCCTTGTAGAGGGCCTCGCCGATGTAGAGCTCCGTGCGGCTGCCCTTCGCGACGTCCGCCCACCACGGCACGAGCTTCGCGTAGTCCGCCGCCGCGAAGCCGATGTTCCAGTACACCTGGGGGACGATGTAGTCGATCCAGCCCTCGCGCACCCACGTCCGGGTGTCCGCGAAGTTGTCGTCGTAGGACTGGGCGGCGCGGGTGTCGGAGCCGAGGGGGTCGGTCGCCTTGTTGCGCCAGACGCCGAAGGGGCTGATGCCGAAGCGGGTGGCGGGGCGGACCGCCTTGATCCGGGCGGCCATGTCGAGGACGAACGCGTCGATGTTGGCGCGCCGCCAGGCGGCCCGGTCGGGGAAGCCCTTGCCGTACACCGCGTAGGCGGCGTCGTCGTCGAAGACCTGGCCCGCGACGGGGTACGGGTAGAAGTAGTCGTCGAAGTGGACGGCGTCCAGCGGGTAGCGGCGTACCGCGTCGAGGATCGCCCTGCGGCAGAAGGCGCGGACCTCGGGGAGCCCGGGGTTGTAGTACATGCGTCCGCCGTAGGTGACGACCCACTCGGGGTGGACGCGGGCGGGGTGCGTGGGCGTCAGCTTCGTGAGATCCGCGTGGTTGGCGATCCGGAACGGGTTGAACCAGGCGTGGAGCTGGAGCCCGCGCGCGTGCGCCGCCGCGACGGCCGTACCGAGCGGGTCCCAGCCGGGGTCCACGCCCTGCGTGCCGGTGAGGACGGCCGACCAGGGCTCGTACGGGGACGGCCAGAGCGCGTCGGCGGTGGGCCGCACCTGGAGGATCACGGTGTTGAGCCGGGACCGGACGGCGAGGTCGAGCCAGGAGACCAGCTCGGCGCGCTGCTGGACGGCGGTGAGCCCGGCCGTGGAGGGGAAGTCCCGGTTGGCGACGGTGGCGAGCCACATGCCCCGCATCTCGCGCCGGGCGTACCCCCCGAACTCCCGCCCCGCGGCAGCCGCGTCGGTTCCCCCCGCCAGCACCGACAGCGCCGCCACCGTGAACGCCCGCCGCGTCATTCGCCCCATAGCAGAACCCCTCGGAAACTCGGTGTGCGGATCGTCTCGGGGCACAGCATGCCCGACCCCGGCGATCGATCATCGATACTTGCTAGTAACGTGCACGTTCGGAGCAGGATCAGCTCGGAGCAGGATCAGCACCGTGAGAGGAGCGATGTGACCGACATCGAACGCGTCGGAGTGGTCGGCTGCGGCCAGATGGGCGCCGGTATCGCCGAGGTCTGTGCCCGCGCCGGACTCGACGTGAAGGTCGCCGAGACGACCGGCGAGGCCCTGGAGTTCGGCCGTACCCGGCTGCTCACCTCGCTGACGAAGGCCGCCGAGCGCGGCAAGATCACCGAGGAGGAGCGGGACGCCACGCTCGGCCGCCTCAGCTTCACCACGGACCTCGGCGAGTTCGCCGACCGGGACCTCGTCATCGAGGCGGTCGTGGAGAACGAGCAGGTGAAGACGGAGATCTTCCAGGTCCTGGACCAGGTCGTGACCCGCCCGGACGCGATCCTCGCCTCCAACACCTCCTCGATCCCGCTGGTGAAGCTCGCGGTCGCGACGTCCCGCCCGGACCACGTGATCGGCATCCACTTCTTCAACCCGGCCCCGGTGCAGAAGCTCGTCGAGCTGATCCCGGCGCTGACCACCAGCGAGGGCACCCTCTCCCGCGCCCAGCTCTTCGCCGAGAAGCTGCTGGGCAAGCACGCGATCCGCGCCCAGGACCGCTCGGGCTTCGTGGTGAACGCGCTGCTGATCCCCTACCTCCTGTCCGCGATCCGGATGTTCGAGACGGGCATCGCGAGCCGCGAGGACATCGACAACGGCATGGAACTGGGCTGCGCCCACCCGATGGGCCCGCTGAAGCTGTCGGACCTGATCGGCCTGGACACGGTCGCGTCGGTCGCCGCGTCCATGTATGACGAATACAAGGAGCCCCTGTACGCCGCTCCCCCGCTGCTGGCGCGCATGGTGGACGCGGGCCGTCTCGGCCGGAAGTCCGGCGCGGGCTTCTACACCTACGGCTGACTACGGACCGTCACCCGGAACGGGCCCGGCGCTCTTCGGAGCACCGGGCCCGCGCCATTCACACACCGTGTGCGCGCCGGGCCCGCATATGCCCTCCGCACACTCTCCCGCCGCGCCCACCAGGGAGGTTCACTCTTCATGCGCATGCAAGGGATGGCGTTCCGTTACGGACCATCACGGATCATCGCGGAGAGGAGCGGAGAGGTGACCGGCGATCCGGAACATCCCACCAGGACCATGAAGACCGAGGAACTCGCAGAGTTACGGCGCCGACTCGACGTGGCGTACGCCCGCGTCGAGGGCGGCCTCGCTCTGCTGACCCACCGTACCGAGCAGACCGCCAAGGAACTCGACGAGCTGAACAGCCGGATCGTCACCCTGGAGCACCGCCGCTGGCCGCTTCCCTCGCTGGCTGCGGTCACGTCCATCGGCGCCCTGGTGGCCACCCTGTGGGAGCGGATGGGGCGTTGAGGAGGACGCTCACCCCAGCCTGAGGTGATGCAGGAGCATCAGGGCCGCGGCCATGTTCGCGGCCGGGACCTCCCCACGGGCGACCATGTCGGGGACGAGCTTGAGCGGGACCCACTCCCTGCGGTCCGACTCGAAGTCGTCGACGGGATGTCCGACGTACTCCCCTTCGTCCGCCCAGTAGATGTGGTGGCGGGCGTCGGTGAGTCCGTTGGACGGCTCGACGGTCATCAGGTGGTGGAGGGGCCCCGGCCGCCAGCCGGTCTCCTCCTCCAGCTCCCGCGCCGCCGCGTCCGCGACGTCCTCGCCGTCCTCGACGACGCCGGCCGCGAGTTCCCACCCCCAGCTGTCCGTGATGAAGCGGTGCCGCCACAGCAGCAGCACCTCGTTCGCCTCGTTGACCACCGTCGCGACCGCGACCGGCCGCAGCCGGATGAGGAAGTGGTCCAGGTGCCGTCCGTCGGGCAGTTCGACGTCCGCGAGATTGACGCTGAACCACCGGTTCACGTACACGGCCTGTTCGTTTTTTTTCGTCCACTGCACGGTTCTGCCACCTTCCGTTCGGGTAAGGGGCAATATCGCAGCAGGGGATGCGCGGCGGAGATCTGCGGAGGTGGGAGCGGGAGCACACAGGGGGCGGATCGGGGGTACACGAGCAGGGCTCGGTCATACGGCTAGTGATGCGGCTTCCCCGTCCGCCGCGTCTCAGTCGTACGAGGCTCCCCTACAGCGGAACCCGCAGCGCCCCGTCGATCAGCTCGGCCGCCTCGGCCGTACCCGCGCCGCCGCTGCGCGCCAGGTGCTCGCGGACCTCGCGCAGCCGGTCGCGCAGCCGCTGGGACTCCATCCCCCGCGCCTGCTCGGCCATTTCGACGGCCGTGACGACCGCCTTGTCCGCGTTGCCCTGCCGCAGCTCGATCGTGGAGAGCATCGCGAGGCGGTGGACGCGGCCCCGGTCGTGTGCCGGGGTGTCGACGGCCGCGGCGGCGTGCTCGGCGGCGGCCGTGATGTCACCGAGGCTCAACAGGGCTTCCGCGACCTGGACGTTGACCAGGCCCGGCTGGACATAGCCCGTCTCGTCGGGCTCGTGGCCGCGCCGGATGCGGTCGGCCGCCGTCTCCGCGCGCCGGATGCAGGAGATCGCGCTCGTGCTGTCACCGAGGTGCGCGTACGCCTTCGCCTGCATCGCGTACAGGTCGGAGGCGAGGGCGGGGGTGATGTGCTTGCCGGCCGTCCGCAACGCCGCTTCCGCGAACGCGACCGCCTGGCGGAACTCCCGCATGAACAACGCCTGGTTGACGAGCAGCGCGATCACGTACGCGCCGAGTCCCCGGTCGCCGCTCGCCTTCGCCAGGCGCAGCGCCTGGTGGAAGTAGCGCTGCGCGAGGCCGTGCGCGTCCGAGTCGTAGGCGCAGATGCCCGCGATCGCCACCAACCCGCCCGTCGCGCGGTGCAGTTGGCGTCCCGTCGCGTCCGTGTAGCCGCCCCTCAGCAGCGGGGCCGCCTCCGCGTTCAGGAAACCGACGATCCTCGCGCGCGTCGCCACGCCGCCCGCCTTGCGGTACATCTGCTCGTAGTGCGCCCTCGCCGCCCTCAGCATCTCGATGTCCCCGGCGGTCACGCGGTGGCGGCCCCCCCGGCTCACGTCCACGTCCTCCGGAGGGTTCTCCCACTCCCACACCGGCATCACCGCCGGAGTGCCGGTGACCGCCGGAGCGCCCAGGATGTGCGGCCGTTGCTGCTCGTCCGAGCGCCACAGCGCGGTCGCCCGCTCCACGAAGCCCGAGAGCGTGCCCGAGTGGGGGGCGCCGGGTTCGCCCGGTACGCCGAGACCTATGTCGTCCAGCGTCACCGGGCGGTGCAGGCGCGCCGCCAGCACCTCGCAGATCAGGTCCGGGACCTGGCCCCTCGGGCGCTGGCCCTTCAACCAGCGGGCCACCGCGGTGTGTTCGTACCGGAGCGCCAACCCCCGTCTCCGGCCCACCTCGTTGACGTGAGCCGCCAGGCCCGCGTGCGAGATGCCGGCTTCGTCGAGGATCGCGTCGAGGAGGGTGTTGGGCTGCATGGGTGCCCCCGTTGTGGCTCGCCTGGGACCAGGGTAGTGGGGGTGGGTTCACACGGGGTGTGAAGGGAGCGCCCGCGGTTGTGGGGCGCGCTCGGTTTCGGGCGGGGGGTCTGTGCGGGTTCACTGGAGTGCCTCCGGCCGGGGCGGCGGCTCCCCCTCGAAGCGACGTTCTGGCCGGAGGGTTGGCAGGGCGGCTACGGATGTGCGGGTTCGTTGTGGTTGCTCGCGCCCTGCGGCGGAGCCGCTGATAGATGCTGCCCCGCGCCCCTAAAAGAGCCACCTGAGCGGGCGTTGCGAAGTGCCAGTAAGGCTGCGTCATCCCCTGGTCTTCCCGCCGTGTGTCGCAGGAGGTCCGTCAGTACCGTCGTCACCAACTCCCTTGGTGAACCGCCATGTTCTGCCGCCGCCCTTTCCAGCATGTACGGGAGCGGGAAGAAGCGGCCCCTCCTGTCCCTCGCGTCCTCCGCGCCGTCCGTGAAGAGGACCATGGACTCGCCGGGGAGGAGGAAACCGTGCTCCGCTGCCGGGTCGGCCGGCAGGGGGAACGGGCCCAGGGGTGGGAGGGGATCCGCTCTCGACAGCGGAAGCACCCGGCTGCCCGTGATCACGTACGGCCACGGGTGGCCGCAGTTCAACGCCAGTACGCCCCCGTCCGCGCCGATCTCCAGCAGCAGCACCGTGACGAACTCCTCCCCCACCGGCCCCGTCGCGCGATCCCGTAGATGCCGGGCGAGCGTGCGGTCCAACCGGCGTAACACTCCCCCGAGTTCGGGCTCGTCGTACACGGCCTCCCGGAACCCCCCGAGCAGCGCCGCGACGGTCCCCAACGCGGCGAGCCCGTGCCCCCGCACGTCCCCCATCACGACCCGCACCCCGAACTCGGTGCCGACGACGTCGTACAGATCCCCGCCGACCGAGGCCCCCCGCTCGGCGGAGACCTGCACGGCGGCGACACCGAGGCCCTCGACGCGAGGCGGCAGGGGCCGCAGCACCACACTCTGGGCGACCCCGGCGACGTACCTGGCCTGCTTCAACTCCCGTCGCAGATGCAGCGCGACGGCACAGAACACCACTCCCCCGACGAACGGACACACCAACTGATACGAGGTGACCGCCACGGCCCCCCACATCACGGGCGTGACCACCCACCCCAACGACCGCCTGACGCCGAACATCCCCGACGGCCCCCCATCTAGGCCAGGAACGAAAACAGACCGGCCCCGAGAGACCGGTCTGCATTCTGTCGAGGGATGACTCAAGGAGACCAGGAGGGCCGCCAATGTCACCCGGACGAGTGAAGGTCTTTTAGGGGCGCGGGGCACTGCGCGAACGGCCACAGATCACCCGCACCCGGCAACGAACCATCAACCCCGCAGGACAGCCCCCGTACGCTCCCCCGCGAGAGCCACAGCAGCATCCCGAGCAGCCGAAGCCTCATCAACCGTCAGTGTCCGGTCACCCGCACGGAAGCGCAGCGCGTAAGCCAACGACTTCCGCCCCTCCCCCAGTTGCTCGACGTTCTCGTACACGTCGAACAACCGAACCGCCTCCAGCAGCTCCCCGGCACCTTCCCGAAGCGCGGCCTCGACGTCGGCAGAAGGAACCGTCTTCTCCACCACCAGCGCGACATCCTGCGTGGCGACGGGGAACGACGAGATCCGGGGCGCCTCAAGGAGCCCGACCCCGGCCAACTCGACCGCGTCGAGGTCGATCTCCATCGCGGCGGTCCGCGCGGGCAGCCCGAACGCCTTGACCACGCGGGGGTGCAGCTCGCCGGCGTATCCGACGACGGTCTCACCGATCACGAACTCGGCGCACCGACCGGGGTGCCAGGGCCCGTACTGCCCTTGCCGCACCACGACCTCGGCCCCGGCCTCACGCGCGACCGCGCGCCCCGCCTCGACGGCGTCGGCCCAGTCGGCGGGGCGGCCCTTGCCCCACCAGCCGGCCTGCTCGCGGGCCCCGGCGAGGACGACACCCACGTGCCGGGGCTGAACCGGCAACGCGGCGTTCAGGGAAGCGAGTTCCTCGTCCGTGGGTCGCCGGTCGACGGGCAGCACCGGGGCGACGGCCTGCTCCTCGCGGGGGTGGAACACGAGCCCCGTCTCGAACAGGGCGAGATCGTGCGAGCCGCGTCCGTCGTTGCGGCGGAGCGCACCGAGCAGCCCGGGCAGCAGCGACGTACGGAGCGCGGGCTCCTCGTCGTTGAGGGGGTTGGTCAGCTTCACGACCCGCCGACGGACGTCGTCCGCGTCGAGCAGCAGCTGGTCGAAGACCTGCTCCCCGATGAACGGGTAGGACGGCGCCTCGACGTACCCGGCCCCGGCCAGCGCGCGGCCGACCCGGCGGTGCAGGCGCTGCCGCCCGGTGAGGCCGCGCCCGGCGGGCGGCTTGGGCAGGGTGGAGGGCAGGTTCTCGTACCCCTCAAGCCGGATGACCTCTTCGGCGAGGTCGTTGGGCGCGGCGAGGTCGGGCCGCCAGGACGGGACGGTGACGATCAGTTCGTCCTGCCCGTAGACGTCGCAGCCGATCTGCTGGAGGCGGCGTACGACGGTCTCGCGGCCGTAGGCGACCCCGGCGACCTTGTCGGGGTGGTCGGCCGGGACGCTGACCGTGTGCGGCGCGGACGGCGCGATGACCTCGGTGACGCCCGCCTCGGCGGTGCCACCGGCGAGGAGGACGAGCAGGTCGACGGCGCGCTGCGCGGCGGCGGACGCGGCCTGCGGGTCGACGCCGCGCTCGAAGCGGCGGGACGCCTCCGTGGACAGCTTGTGGCGGCGGGCCGTGCGGGCGATGGCGACCGCGTCGAAGTGGGCGGCCTCGATGACGACGTCACCGGTGGCGCCGTCGTCGTCGATCTCGGTGTTGGCGCCGCCCATGACGCCCGCGAGGCCGATGGGCCCGCGCTCGTCGGTGATGACGAGGTCCTCGGCGTGGAGGGTGCGCTCGACGGCGTCGAGGGTGACGAGCTTCTCGCCCTCGGCGGCGCGGCGGACGCCGATCGCGCCCTGGACGCGGGAGCGGTCGTAGGCGTGCAGGGGCTGGCCCAGCTCGGTCATCACGTAGTTCGTGACGTCGACGGCGAGGGAGATCGGGCGGATGCCGACCTTCTGGAGGCGGCGGGTCAGCCAGATCGGGGAGCGTGCCTCGGCGCTGAGCCCGGTGACGGTGCGGGCGGTGAAGCGGTCGCAGCCGAAGGGGTCGGAGACCTGGACCGGGTAGCCGTAGGCGTTCGGTCCGGGCACGTCGAGGAGCGCCGGGTCGCTGAGCGGGAGGCCGTAGGCGATGGCGGTCTCGCGGGCGACGCCGCGGATGGACAGGCAGTCGCCGCGGTTGGCGGTGACGGCGATGTCGAGGACCTCGTCGACGAGCTGGAGCAGCTCGATGGCGTCCTTGCCGACCTCGGTCTCGGGCGGCAGGACGATGATGCCCTTGGTGCCGTCCTCGCCCATGCCCAGCTCGTCGCTGGAGCAGATCATGCCGTGGGAGGTCTTGCCGTAGGTCTTGCGGGCGGCGATGGCGAAGTCGCCGGGCAGGACCGCGCCGGGCAGGACGACGACGACCTTGTCGCCGACGGCGAAGTTCCGGGCGCCGCAGACGATCTCCTGCGGCTCGCCGGTGCCGTTGGCGGTGCCGACGTCGACGGTGCAGAAGCGGATCGGCTTCTTGAAGCCCTCCAGCTCCTCGATGGTGAGGACCTGACCGACGACGAGGGGGCCCTTGAGGCCCTCGCCGAGCTGCTCGACGGTCTCGACCTCAAGGCCGGCGGAGACCAGTTTGGCCTGCACGTCGCGGCCGGTCTCGGTGGCGGGGAGATCGACGTACTCCCGCAGCCAGGAAAGCGGGATACGCATCAGATCTCACTCCCGAACGGCCGGGTGAAGCGCACGTCACCCTCGACCATGTCTCGCATGTCTTCGACGTTGTGGCGGAACATCAGCAGGCGCTCGATGCCGAACCCGAAGGCGAACCCGCTGTACTTCTCGGGGTCGACGCCGCAGGCGGTGAGCACCTTGGGGTTGACCATGCCGCAGCCGCCCAGCTCGATCCAGCCCTCGGAGGAGCAGGTGCGGCAGGGGCGGTCGGGGTTGCCGACGGACTCGCCCTTGCAGACGTAGCAGACCATGTCCATCTCGGCGGACGGCTCGGTGAACGGGAAGAAGTTCGGCCGCAGCCGGGTCTCCATGTCCGGGCCGAACAGGGAGCGGACCATGTGGTCCAGGGTGCCCTTGAGGTCGGCCATGGTGAGGCCCTCGTCGACCGCGAGCAGCTCGACCTGGCGGAAGACCGGGGTGTGCGTGGCGTCCAGCTCGTCCGTGCGGTAGACGACGCCGGGGCAGATCACGTACACCGGCAGGTCGCGGTCCATGAGGGAGCGGATCTGCACGGGCGAGGTGTGGGTGCGCAGCACCTGTCCGGAGTCGGCGGTGCCGTCGGCGGCCTGGACGAAGAAGGTGTCCTGCTCGCCGCGCGCCGGGTGGTCGGGGCCGATGTTGAGGGCGTCGAAGTTGAACCACTCGGCCTCGACCTGCGGGCCCTCGGCGACCTCGTAGCCCATCGCGACGAAGACGTCCTCGATGCGCTCGGAGAGGGTCGTCAGCGGGTGGCGGGCGCCGGCCGGGACGCGGTCGTACGGCAGGGTGACGTCGACGGCCTCCTCGACGAGGACGCGGGCGTCGCGCTCGGCCTCCAGCTCGGCCTGGCGGGCCGCGAGCGCCTTGTTGACGGCGCCGCGGGCCTGGCCGACGAGCTTGCCCGCGGCGGCCTTGGCCTGCGGGGGCAGCGCGCCGATCTCGCGGTTGGCCAGGGCCAGCGGGGAGGTGCCGCCGGTGTGGGCGACCTTCGCCTCCTGGAGCGCGTCCAGGGAGTCGGCGGCGGTAAACGCGGCGAGCGCCTCGTCCCGCATACGCTCGACTTCTTCCGGTTTCAACGCCTCGACCTCTACTGGGTCGTACGACTTATTCGGTGCCGACATCTCTTCCCGTGCTTCCGGTTGGCTGGCTGAAGACCCCCGTGACCGGCTCGCTGAGCTCTGTGGGACACAAAGGTGCCAAAGGCCGAGTCTAACGGGGCGTGGATGTTCGAACGCGCCCGTGGCGGCCTAGCTCAGATAGGCAGGGGCCGCCACGGGCAACGTAAATCGGAACTGCGCGCCGCCCTGGGGGGCGCGGCCGACCGTGATGACGCCGCCGTGGGCCTCGACGATGCCCTTGACGATGTAGAGCCCGAGGCCGGTGCCGCCGCGCTTGCTGCCCCGCCAGAAGCGGGTGAAGACGCGGTTCATGGACTCCTCCGGGATGCCCGCCCCCTCGTCGCTCACGGTGACCGACGTGCCCGTGTCCTCCCCTTCGCGGGGGGACGCGGCGGACGTGACGTCTATCGTGACGGTTCCCTCGCCGTGGCGCACGGCGTTTTCGATGAGGTTGCTGAGCACCTGGTCGACCTTGTCGGGGTCGGCCCACAGGGCGGGCAGGGGCTGGCCGATGCGCAGGAGGAAGCGGTCGGCGGGCAGGCCCGCCGCGACGTACGCCTGGATGTGGCGGCCGACGGCCGCGCCCATGTCGACGGGCTGGCGGCGGACCTCCAGGCGGCCGGAGTCTATGCGGGAGATGTCGAGGAGCTCGGCGATCAGGCGGGTCACGCGGTCCGCGTCGGCGTCGACGGTCTCCAGCATGAGGCGCTTCTGGTCGTCGGTGAACCGCTCCCACTTGGCGAGGAGGGTCGCGGTGAAGCCCTTGACGGAGGTGAGGGGGGAGCGCAGTTCGTGGGCGACCGTGGCGATCAGCTCGGCGTGGGAGCGCTCGGTGCGGCGGCGGGCCTCGGTGTCACGCAGGCAGACGACGACACGCTGTACGGGGCCGGCGGGGCGGTCGCGGACGTAGCGGGCGGAGACGAGGAACTCGCGTCCGCCGGGCAGGAGCAGGTTGCGTTCGGGCTGGCGCACCCGGGTGGCGAGGCCGCCGTAGGGATCGGTGAGCTGCCACCAGCGGCGGCCCTCCAGGTCCTCTAACGGCAGCGCCTTGTCGAGCGGCCTGCCGAGGACGTCGGCCGCGGCGGTGGCGGTCATCCGCTCGGCCGCGGCGTTGAAACAGACGACCCGGCCGTGCTCGTCGGCGACCACCAGGCCGTCCGGCAGCTCGTCCGGCCCCATCCCGGGCGGCCACCAGACCCTGCGGGCTTCCGGTGTGCCGCTCGTGACCGCACTCATCCTCGTACCCCACCTCCCGCGACGAGGACCCCCGAGCACGTCACCCTACAAGTTCTCGGTGACGCTGCGGCACCCTCCTGAGGCACGCTGTGCACGGGCTGACGCATAGAGACATACGGCGGCGGCGGTGGCCAGGTTCAGACTTTCAGCCTTTCCGTGGATGGGGACGCGCACGACGGCGTCCGCGAGCCCCCTGGTCTCCTCCGGGAGCCCCCACGCCTCGTTCCCGAACACCCAGGCGGTCGGGCCGCCCATCGTCCCCTTGTCCAGCTCGTCGTCCAGGTCGTCCCGGCCCGCCCCGTCGGCCGCGAGAATCCTGACGCCGGCCGCCTTC
Organism: Streptomyces niveiscabiei; assembly: GCF_033794345.1. Lineage (NCBI taxonomy): Bacteria > Bacillati > Actinomycetota > Actinomycetes > Kitasatosporales > Streptomycetaceae > Streptomyces > Streptomyces niveiscabiei. The sequence goes on along the minus strand of NZ_JARAYJ010000005.1, from coordinate 165,606 downwards.
AGCCCCGCCACGGCCCGCTCGATCGGCACCCCGACGGCGACGGGGAGGTGGAACAGCGATCCGACGGACGCGCGTACGGCCTTCGGGTTGTACAGGTCGACGGAGGCGTCGGTGAGGACGACGGCCTCGGCGCCGGCCGCGTCCGCGCACCGCAGGACCGTACCGGCGTTCCCGGGGTCGCGTACGTGGGCGAGGACGGCGACGAGCTTCGGGCGGGCGGCGAGGATGTCCTCGAAGGGGGTGTCCAGGAACCGGCAGATCCCGACGAGGCCCTGCGGGGTGACGGTGGTGGAGATGTCGGCGACGACCTGCTCGTCGGCGAGGTGCACCCGCGCGCCCGCGTCCCTGGCCTCCCCGACGACGTCCGCGTACCGCTCGGCGGCCTCCACGGTCGCGAACAGCTCGACCAGCGTCCCCCTGGCCGCCTCCCGCACCGCCTGCGGCCCCTCCGCGAGGAACAGCCGCTCCTTGCTCCGGAAGTTCCGCTTGGCGAGGCGCCGCGCGGCGGAGACGCGGGGGGAACGGGGGGAGATGAGGTCGGGGGTCATGAGGGTCTCTTTCAGACAGTTCGCGTCAACAAAACGGACCCGTAGGTAAACCCACGGGTCCGTACAGTCAGGCTCAAGCCCGGAGTCACGCCGCCTTGGGGGCGTTGACGTCCGCCGGCAGCGCCTTCTGGGCGACCTCGACGAGCGCGGCGAACGCGTTCGCGTCGTTCACGGCCAGCTCGGCGAGGATCTTGCGGTCGACCTCGACGTTCGCGGCCTTCAGACCCTGGATGAAGCGGTTGTAGGTGATGCCGTTCGCGCGGGCAGCGGCGTTGATGCGCTGGATCCACAGCTGACGGAAGTCGCCCTTGCGCTTCTTGCGGTCGTTGTAGTTGTAGACCAGCGAGTGGGTGACCTGCTCCTTGGCCTTGCGGTACAGGCGCGAACGCTGACCACGGTAGCCGGAGGCGGCTTCGAGGATCGCCCGGCGCTTCTTGTGGGCGTTGACTGCCCGCTTGACGCGTGCCACTTGTTAACTCCTTGTAGCGGGGCCGTGGTTGGACTCACACGACCCGGTGTCGAATAGGTCCCGGTCGAGGCGTAGGGCGCTAGGCGCCGTACGTCACTTGCCGAGAAGCTTCTTGATCTTCGCGGCGTCGCCCGGGGCCATCTCGGCGTTGCCGGTGAGGCGACGCGTCACGCGGGACGACTTGTGCTCAAGCAGGTGGCGCTTGCCGGCGCGCTCGCGGAGCACCTTGCCGGAGCCGGTGATCTTGAAGCGCTTGCTGGCACCGCTGTGCGACTTGTTCTTCGGCATAGCGCCGTACTCTCCTCGTCGGTGGCGCTCCGGTGCCCGGTCGTGAAACCGGGCACGGGGTGGAGCGTCGCTGTTCTGTCGGTCGATCCGAGGGACTCGCGTCCCGTGGATCACGCCTCGGCGGAAGCCTCGGCAGGGGTCTCGACGACCTCGTCGGCCTCGTCGGTCTCCCGGACCTCGGCGTTCACGGCGTCGGCGTCCGCAGCGTTCTGCGAGCGGCCGGGGTTGGCCTTCGCCTCGGCCTTGCGGGCCTCCTGCGCCTGACGGGCCTCGGCCATCGCCTCGGTCTTCTTCTTGTGCGGACCGAGAACCATGATCATGTTTCGGCCGTCCTGCTTCGGGTTCGACTCGACGAACCCGAGGTCCTCGACGTCCGAAGCGAGGCGCTGGAGCAGGCGGTAGCCCAGCTCCGGGCGCGACTGCTCACGGCCGCGGAACATGATCGTGATCTTGACCTTGTCGCCCTGCTTGAGGAACCGGACGACGTGACCCTTCTTGGTGTCGTAGTCGTGCGGGTCGATCTTCGGCCGGAGCTTCATCTCCTTGATGACCGTGTGCGCCTGGTTCTTGCGCGCCTCACGGGCCTTCATGGCCGACTCGTACTTGAACTTCCCGTAGTCCATGAGCTTGCAGACCGGCGGGCGGGCGTTCGCCGCGACCTCGACCAGGTCCAGGTCGTACTCCTGCGCAAGCTCCAGTGCCTTGGCCAGGGGGACGATGCCCACCTGCTCGCCACTGGGACCGACAAGTCGCACCTCGGGAACGCGAATCCGGTCGTTGATGCGGGGCTCGGCGCTGATGAGTCCTCCTCGGTTGCACCACGCGACTCCCTGGTTCGAGCGCCGCGTAACGTCTGTCTCTTAAGACCTTCAACCATGCCGAGGCAGAAAAAATGCCCCGGACGATCACATGCGGGGTTCCTCGAACTACCGGAACACCGCCGCGGGATCGCGGGGCGTACTCATCGGACGGCGGCGCCCCGCGAGGGGCGGCCGTCTGACCGGTGACCCGCCGCCCCTGGGGGTGGTCGGGTGGGAGTTCGAAGCCTCCACTTGTGGGCCGGGCACAGTCATGTCCAGCCGGTCGTTCTCCAACGTTAACAGTTCGCGTCGGTACTGGCCAATCCGGGCTCCGTGGTGGACCCTGTGCGCCCTCCCCCTATCGTGTCCCCCATGAGTGACACCCCCGACTTCAACGAAATGACCCGCGACATCGCCGAGGTCCCCGCCGTCGAGGTCATCGTGACGGTCGCCGTCAACCTCATGAGCGCCGCGGCCGTCAAGCTCGGGCTGACCGAGGAGGGCGAGAAGTTCAAGGACCTGGACGAGGCGCGCAAGCTGATCACCGCGTTGGCGGGGCTGCTGGACGCGTCCGCCACGGAGATCAGCAGTTTCCATGCGGCGCCGCTGCGGGACGGCCTGAAGTCGTTGCAGCTCGCGTTTCGCGAGGCGTCGATCGTGCCGGACGCGGTGGGGCAGGGGCCTGGCGAGAAGTACACGGGGCCGGTTTACAGCTAGAAGACCTGGCTGCTGCCCGGTAGTTCGGTGCCGGTCGGCAGTAGTGCCAAATCCAAGCCCTTCACCAAGCGTGCCCTGAGTGTCTCGTCCGCCGCCAGGCGTTCCGCCACCGACTGGGCCGCCTTGGCCGGTACGGCGTCGTCCGCCAGGACCAGGGCCAGGGTGCCGTCCGAGTCTCCCGGGCCCAGGTACGCGCGCTGGACCGCCGGTTCCGATGCCACCGCTGCTCGCACCGCCTCGCGCACTGCCGGGTCCGCCAGCGGGTCCGTCGTCGTGCGGCCCTCCGCCAACGCCAGCAGCGCTTGTCCCGTCAGTTCGAAGGGGACCGGGCCCGCGAGGTCCAGGATGAGCGTGTCCGCCTTCTCGTGGGCCGCCGCCTCCAGGGCCTGGTGGAGGCGGACCGCGACCGGGCGGGCCTGGGGGTCCCAGAGGGCCAGGGACGCCGTCGACGTGAACGCGGGGAGCGCCTTGCGGGGGCCCGCCTTCAGGGTGGGGACCGCCATGTCGCTCGTCTTCTCGCGGCGCAGTCCGTTCTCGTCCTCCTCGACCTCGCCGAGGACCGCCACGACGGGGACCAGGAGGCGGGCGTCCCGCAGAGCCGCCAGCACCGGGGGGACGGCCGTGCGGTCCTGCGACCACGCGGTGAGCGCCGCCGCGAGCGCCGGGTCGGCCGTGCCGTCGTCGTCGGGGAAGCCGGGGTCGGGAATGTTCTTGTTCGCCACGGTCGACGACCCTATCGGGGGGATGCTGCTGCGGTTGTGCGGGGCCGGTAACCGCGCGGTCACCGGTTTCACGGTTCTCTCAGAAATCCCTGACACAGCTCTAACGTCCGTCTCACGGGGGACACAGTCACCGCCCCCACCATCGCGGGATGGAGTCCTCCAGAGCCGTACGACGCCACCGCGCCCGCCCCTCCTCCCGGCGCCGGCCGCTCCTGGTGTCCGTGCTCGCCGTCGTCGCGATGGCCTGCGGGACGGCGTACGTGAAGACCCACGACAGCGCTCCCGGCACCCCCGTATCGTCGGCCCCGGCGGCGACGTCCTCGCCGGCCGCGCGCACCCAGGAGGAACCTGTGCCGGAGACCGACCGCACCGCGCTGCTGAAGACGGCGATGGGGACGGTGAGCGTCCCCGGTGACGCCGCCGTGTCCGTGGGGGTGCTCGATCTGGCCTCCGGGGACAGTGCCGTGTACGGGGAGGCCGCGTTCGACACGGCCAGCATCGTGAAGGTCGACATCCTCGCCGCGCTGCTGCTCCAGGCGCAGGACGCGGGCCGGAGCCTCACCGCGCGGGAGAAGGCGTACGCCGCCCTGATGATCGAGAACAGCGACAACGACTCGGCCACCGCCCTGTGGAACAGCATCGGCCGGGCGGAGGGGCTCGACGCGGCCAACGACCGGTTCGGGATGACCGGCACGGAGGGCGGGGAGGGCGCGCTGTGGGGGCTCACGCAGACGACCGCCGCCGATCAACTCGCCCTGCTCCAGCAGGTGTTCGGGGACTCCTCGGAACTGAGCGACGCCTCCCGGGCGTACGTCGGCGGGCTGATGGCCCAGGTCGAGGCCGATCAGCGGTGGGGGGTGTCGGCCGCCGCGCAGGGCGCCGGGTGGGCGCTGAAGAACGGGTGGCTCCCGCGCAGCACGACGGGGCTGTGGGACGTCAACAGCATCGGGCGGGTGACGGCCGGGGGCGGGGCGTATCTGGTGGCCGTGCTGTCCGACGGGAACGTGAGCATGGCGGCGGGGGTGTCGCTGGTGGAGGAGGCGGCGCGGGTGGCGGTGGGGGCGTTCCTGGCGGGGGCGTAACGGGGGTCACGGCGGCGTCCCGCCCCGACGGGACCGGGCGGACGCCGGCTGCACGGCGTAGCGGGGGGCGCGGCGGCGTCCAGGGCCCTGCGGCCGGTGCCGTACCGCTGGGCCCCGTACCGCTCGCTCCTAGAACTCCGTGCGCCGGCGTCCCCGCCACAGCACCACCGATGCCACCAGCAGTACTCCCCCGGCGCCTCCTGCCAGCGGGCCCGCCCAGTCCGACGTGTCGTCGTCGGCCTTCTCCTTGTCGGGGCCCGCGCCGAAGTACTCCTTGCCGTACGACCGGGAGGTCAGGCCCTGCGGCTTGAGTTTCGCGGCGGCCCTGATCGCGGCGGCGGGGTCGATGAAGCCGTAGCCGCGTGAGTCGTCCCGGCCGCCGGTGGGGGCGTCGCGGGCGGTGGACTCCAGGAGGTTCTTGATCTGCGCCGGGGTGAGGCCGGGGTGCGCGGACTTGATGAGCGCGACCGCGCCGGAGACGAAGGCCGCCGCCGCGCTCGTGCCCCAGCCCTCGTAGTACTTGTGGTCGGGGTCGGCGATCACGACGTCCACGCCGGGGGCGCTGACCGTGGCGTACCAGCGGCGGGTGGAGAAGTAGGCGCGTACGCCGTTCTTGTCGACGGCCGTCGCGGCGATCACGCCCGGGTAGGCCGCCGGGTACGAGATGTGGTCGCCCTTGTCGCCGCCGTTGCCCGCGGAGGCGACGACGACCGAGCCCTTCTTCAGGGCGTACTGCACGGCCTCGTCCTCGGCGGGCTCGGGGTGCGCGGACGCCGAGTCGTCGCCGAGGGACAGGTTGATGACGTCGGCGCCCTGGTCGGCGGCCCAGCGGATGCCTTCGGCGAGGGCGTTGCCGCGGGTGTTCCTCGCGCGGGTGCGGGCCGGGTCGCCGTCCTCCAGGATCACCCTGACGGGCAGGATCTTCGCCTCCGGGGCGATGCCCATGACGCCGTCGGCGTTGTCGTACCCGTGCCCATGGCCCGCGATGATCCCGGCCATCGCGGTGCCGTGCCGGGCCCAGGCCCGCTGCCCGCGCACCGCGCCGAACCCGACGAGGTCCTTCTCGGGCAGGACGTTGCCGGTGAGGTCGGGGTGATCGGCCTCGACGCCGGTGTCCAGTACGGCGACGGTGATCCCGGCGCCCTTGGTGGTCTGCCACGCCTCCTGCGTGTGCATCGCCTCCAGGGCCCACTGCTGGTCGCGTATGCCGTCCGCGTAGGCGGTGGTCGGGGGGACGAGGGCGACCGCGGCGGCGAGGAGGCAGCCGAGGAGGGTCGCGCGGCAGGTGGTGCGGTGACGGGTGGTTCGTCGGGGGGTGGCGGGTTGGAGGGTGGTGGATTGGGGGGTGATGGGTCGGAGGGGGGCAGGTCGGGAGGTGATGGGTCGGGGGGTGGTTCGTCGGCGGGTGGTCGAGGGGGGTGCCGATTCGTTTCCGTGGGTCGTCATGACGGCTGCTCCGTCGGGGCGGCGGCGGCCTTGCGCAGGGCTCGTTCGATGCGGTCGGCGAGGCCCTTGGCCTCGTTGCCGAGGCCCGCCTGGGCGATGTCCGACGTCGCGCCGGTCGCGGTCGCCTCGGCGGCGGGCTGGGGGGTGTCGACCGTGCGGTTGTCCGCCCAGCCGGAGACGGAGTACACCACCACGGGCGCGTCCGTCAGGACCGACACCGTCCACGACGCGCGCTGCGCCGTGCCGAAGCGGGCCGCGAGGGTGTCCGGGGCGGCGTACGGGCGGGGCATCAGGTCCGTACGGCGGGCCAGGCCCTCCTTCTCGAACCTCGCGTCCAGCTCCCGCATGCGGGCCGGGTCGGCGGTCGTGAACAGCATGCCGACGGTGGTCACGTAGCTCTGCGTCGCGTCCACGTACGTCGCCCTCAGCAGGCGGTCGCAGCCCACCGGGGCGAGGACCTGTGCGAGCAGGGGGTCGAACGCCTTCTCGCAGCCCGTGTCCGGGGCCACGCCGATCCGCGTCCACGTCCGGTCGGCCCCGCCGGGGCCCGCGCCCTGTCCGTCCACCGTCACCGGGAACAGTTCGTCCACCGGGACGCTGTGCCAGATCGCCCCGGCCGCCGCGTAACTCCCACTCGCCGCCGCCGCGTCGCCCCCGACCAGCCAACTCCCCGTCACCGCACCGCCGATGAGCCCCAGACCGAGCACGACACAGACAGCCGCGGCGACTATCCGGCCACGGGCCAGGGGTGACGGAGAGACCGCCCCCTCAAAACTCCCACCGAACGCGGTGACCGTCGGAGGAGCGGCGGTCCAGGAGAGGGAGGGGTCGGGGGTGAGGTGAGGGGGCAGGGGGGAGGAAGCGGAGGGTGGAGGTGTGGGGTGGCCGGGGGTGTGGTGAGGGGCTGAGGAGACAGGGGTGTCAGAGGGGGCGCGGAGGGGGGTCGGGGGTGCCATGGAAGCTCGGGGTGCCGTGGAAGCTGGGGGTGCCGTGGGGGTGGGGGGCGTCATCGAAGCCGAGGGCGCTGCGGGGACGTGGGGGGCTGTGGAGGCTGGCGCCGTGGACGCCTGGGGTGCCGTGGAGGCTGGGGACGCCGCAGAGACCTGGGGTGCCATGGAGGCTGGGGACGCCGTAGGAGTCGAGGGCGGCGCGGAGGCCGGGGACCCCACGGGCGTCGAGGGCACGGCGGGGTCCGGAGTGTTCCGGCCGGAACCGGGGGTGCCCGTCGTGGAGTGCGGGGCCGTGGGCCGGGGGGATCCGCCGGTCACGGGAGCGGGGCGCTCACCGGCCCGCCCCGAGGAGGTCGGGGTCGTCGGGGTCGGGACGGTCGTGGGCGGCTGCATCGGGGGGGTCTGTTCCGGGGTGACACGAGTGGTACCGGGGCGCGCGGACTTGGGTGGGGTGGAGGGGCGCGGGGGGATGGGGCGGGTGGGTTCGGCGGCTTGGGAGGGCCGGCCGTCGGGCGCGGGGGCGGTGGCCGAGCGGGGTGGGGTGACGGGGCTCTCGGCGGTGGGGGCCGTGGCTGGACGCGGCGGGGGTACGGGGCTCTCCGACGCGGGGGCGGTGGCCGGACGCGGGGCGGGGCGGTGGCTCTCCGGCGCCGGGGCGTCTGTCGGGCGCGGCGGGATGGAGGGGCTCTTCGGCGCGGGTGCGGTGGCCGGGTGCGGTGGGGTGGCAGGGGTCTCTGACGCGGGTCCCCTCCCTGGGCGGGGCTCAGCGCGATGTGTCTCTGACGCGGGGTCTGTGGGCGGGTGCGGTGCTGTGTGGTGGTTCTTCGTCGCCGGGGTGCCTTGTTCAGGGTCCTGGCCGGGAGGGGCGTACGACGAGCTGGTGCCGGGCGTCGCCGGGGTGCCCGGGCGCGGGGAAGCGCCGTACGGCGTGGCAGCTCGCTCGGGGCCCTCAGCGCCGTACGGCGAATCGGCTCGCCCCGAGGCATCCGTGCCGTACGACGCGGCTACCCGTCCCTGAGCCTCAGCGCCTGGCGAGAAGGGCCGGCCCTTCTCCTGCGCGCCGGAGCCGGAACGGCGGGACGACGCGCCGCGGTCCGCTTCCCGCGCCGAGCCCGAGGGGGTCGGACCTGACATGGAGCCGGGGCGGGGCGAGGCACCCACGGGCTGGGCCGGGGCCGAAGGAGTCCCACCTGGCACGGAGCCGGGGCGGGGCGGAGCACCCACGGGCTGGGCCGGGTTCGGAGAAGTCCGGCCTGACACCGAGCCGGGGCGGGGCGGGGCACCCACGGGCTGGGTCGGGTTCGGAGTGGTCGGGGCTGTTCCGGGACCGGGGCTGAGGGGAGGTCCCGAGGGGTGAGGCGGGTCCGAAGGGAGGGAGTTCGCCGCCGTGTCGGGGCGGGACGGGGGCTTCGAGGTGTGGTCGGCCGAGGAGTTGTCCTGTTCCGGCGGCGTAGGGGTCTCGTACGACACCTTTGGCGTGGACCGAGGGCGCGGCGGGGTGGCGCCGTCCTGTGTCGGGGCGTCGTACGGCGGCGTTGGGCGGGGTGAAGTCGAGTCGGCCGAGGGGAACGGGACGTCGAACTCGGGGGGACGCGCCGAGGACGTGGGTGTCCAGGCCGGCGTGTCCGTCGGGACGGAGCGTGCGGGCGACTCACCGGAGGGACGACGGCTCGGCGGAGCCATCCGGCTGCGCGAGAACGGCGTCCAGGCACTGCCGGAAGCGGACGGACGCGGAGCGTCACCGGCCGACGCCTGCGCGGCACGAGAGACGTACGGCCGAACACCGTCGGCGCTGAACGCGGCACCGGAAAACGCGTCGCCGCCACCGGACGCAGTACCGGAAGAGGCACGACCGCCACCAGGGGCGGCGTGGAAAGAGGCACCGCCATCACCAGACGCCGCACCGGAAGCAGCGCCACCGACACCAGACCCGGCGCCGGCAGAGGCACCGCCACCAGTCGCAGCACCGCCCGCCTGTTCACCGTCGCTCACCCCAGGCCCCCGCACCCCCACCCCCGGCCAAGGAGCCGAAGGCGCCACGTCCGGGAACCGGGCCGAAGCCACCGGCGGTGGGAAGACGTCCCCTCCGACCCCCGCACCCACCTCACGAACCCCGCTCCCCGCACGCGGCACGCTCACATCAGGTCTCTCACTCACCCCACCCCGAACCACACCCCCCTCGCCCCGAGCGGACCGCTCGCTCACCTCGTCCCATGCCTCACCCCCCACCACACGCCCGTCCCTCCGCAGCGCCCCGTCCCCCGCAGAGCCCTCCCTCAAGGACGCCCCTTCCGCAGCCGTGTGTTCCGCAGGAGGGCGCCGCGCTTCCGTGCTCAAGTGCACCCCCCGTTTCCTCGTGCGTGCCGAGCCGCCCGGTGAGCGGCGGCGTCCCCGTGGACGGTGGTCCCCTCGGGCACGCATACCCGCACAGGTCGACCGGCATCCCGGCCGGAGCAGTTCCTCCGTGCGTGCGCGTCACTCTACGGCTTGTCGTGGGAGGAGGGAGAACCCGTACCACCACCCCGGGGCTTCTGCCCGTATCGTCCCCCTACCCTGCGGTAATCGGGTCTGGCAGGCTGCGTGCATGACTGTGCGCGCCGCCGACCGGGCCCGTTACGACCGGGCCACCGCTCATCTGGACGCTCCGCTCGCGATCGTCGATCTGGACGCGTTCGACGCGAACGCGGAGGACCTGCGCCGCCGGGCCGCGGGGAAGCCGGTCCGGGTGGCGAGCAAGTCCGTCCGCTGCCGGGCACTGCTGGAGCGGGTGCTCGCGAGGGACGGCTTCGCGGGGCTGATGTCGTTCACGCTGGCGGAGTCCCTGTGGCTGGCCCGCTCGGGTTTCGAGGACGTCCTGCTGGCGTACCCGTCGGCGGACCGGGCGGGGTACGCGGAACTGGCGGCCGACCCGAAGCTCGCCGCGGCGGTGACGGTCATGGTCGACGACGTCGCCCAGCTCGACCTGATCGACGCCGCGCGGGGCGACGGCCGTGAAGTGGTCCGTGTCTGCCTGGAGTTGGACACGTCCCTCCAGATGCTGGGCGGCCGGATCAGGGTCGGCGCACTGCGGTCCCCCCTCCGCTCCCCCACCCAACTCGCCGACTTCGCCCGCACGGTGACCCGGCGTCAGGGCTTCAAGCTGGTCGGCATCATGGCGTACGAGGGTCACATCGCCGGCGTCGGGGACTCGGTGGCCGGCCGGCCCCTCCGCTCCCGCGCGATCCAGCTGATGCAGCGCACGGCCCGCCGCGAACTCGCCGAGCGCCGCGCCGAGGTGGTCCGCGCGGTCCGCGCCGTCGCCCCGGACCTGGAGTTCGTGAACGGCGGCGGCACGGGCAGCGTGGAGAGCACGGTGGCCGAGGACGCGGTGACGGAGGTCGCGGCGGGTTCGGGCCTGTACGTGCCGCGCCTGTTCGACAACTACACGTCGTTCACGGGCCGTCCGGCGGCCCTGTTCGCGCAGCCGGTCGTACGGCGCCCGGGCGTCGGCGTGGTGACGGTCCTGGGCGGCGGCTACCCCGCCTCGGGCGCACCCGGCGTGGACCGCCTGCCGGTGCCGTATCTCCCGGAGGGGCTCAGGTACGACCCCCAGGAGGGGCCCGGCGAGGTCCAGACGCCCCTGATCGGGGCGCCCGCCGACGATCTGCTGATCGGCGACAAGGTGTGGTTCCGGCACGCGAAGGCCGGTGAACTCTGCGAGCGGTTCGACCAGTTGCACCTGATCGAGGGGGACACCGTCACGGAGACGGTGCCCACCTACCGCGGCGAGGGCCACACCTTCCTCTGAACGGACAGACCTACAGCGGGGTGACGTACGCGCCCGAGATCCCGCCGTCCACCAGGAAGTCGGTCGCGTTGACGAACGAGGAGTCGTCGCTCGCCAGGAAGGCGACGGCGGCGGCGATCTCCTCGGCCTGGGCGAACCGGCCCACGGGGATGTGGACGAGCCGCCGGGCCGCGCGCTCGGGGTCCTTCGCGAACAGCTCTTGCAGGAGTGGGGTGTTGACCGGCCCCGGGCACAGCGCGTTCACCCGGATGCCCTCGCGCGCGAACTGCACGCCGAGTTCGCGGGACATGGCGAGGACGCCGCCCTTGGACGCGGTGTACGAGATCTGCGAGGTGGCCGCGCCCATCCGGGCCACGAACGACGCCGTGTTGATGATCGAACCCCGCTGCTGTTGGCGCATGTAGGGGATCGCGGCCTTGCAGCACAGGTACACGGACGTCAGGTTGACCTCCTGGACGCGCTTCCAGGCGTCGAGCCCGGTCTCCAGGATGGAGTCGTCGTCGGGGGGTGAGATCCCGGCGTTGTTGAAGGCGATGTCGACGCTGCCGTACGTGTCGTAGGCGGTCTTGAAGAGCGCCTCGACCTGTTCGGGGTCCGTGACGTCGACCTTCACGAAGAGGCCGCCGACCTCGTCGGCGGCGGCCTTTCCGCCGGTCTCGTCGATGTCGGCGCAGACGACGTGCGCGCCCTCGGAGGCGAGGCGGCGGGCGGTGGCGAGGCCGATGCCGCTGCCGGCTCCGGTGATGACGGCGGTACGGCCGACGAGGCGGCGGCAGACAGGAGTCTCGGTCACTGTGCGGGGTCCTCCGTGCTGATGAAGACGTTCTTGGTCTCGGTGAAGGCGGCGAGCGCGTCGGGGCCGAGCTCGCGGCCGACCCCGGACTGCTTGTAGCCCCCGAAGGGGGTCCAGTAGCGCACGCTGGAATGGGAGTTGACGGACAGGTTGCCCGCCTTGACGGCCCGGGAGAGCCGCAGGGCGCGGCCGAGGTCCCGGGTCCACAGGGAGCCGGAGAGGCCGTAGGGGGTGTCGTTGGCGAGGCGGATCGCGTCGGCCTCGTCGGTGAAGGGGAGCAGGACGGCGACGGGGCCGAAGATCTCCTCGCGGCAGGCGGGCGAGTCGGGGGCCTCGGCGGTCAGGACGGTCGGCGGGAACCAGAAGCCGGGGCCGCCGGGGGCGCTGCCGCGCAGGGCGCCGGGTGCGTCGTCCGGCACGAACGACCGTACGCGGTCGAGCTGTTGGCGGGAGATCAGCGGGCCCATCTGGGTCTTCTCGTCGGCCGGGTCGCCGACGACGACGGCCGCGAGGGCCTCGGCGAGGAAGGCGCGCGCCTCGTCGTACACGCTCTCCTGGACGAGGATGCGGGTGCGGGCGCAGCAGTCCTGGCCGGAGTTGTCGAGGAACGAGAAGGGGTCGAGGGCCTTCGCCAGGTCGGCGTCCGCGAACACCACGTTGGGGCTCTTGCCGCCGAGTTCGAGGGTGACCGGCTTCACCAGGGCCGCGCAGCGTTCCATGATGTCGCGGCCGGTGCGGGTGGAGCCGGTGAACACGATCTTGGCGACGCCGGGGTGGTCGACGAGGGCGCGGCCCGCGATGTCGCCGTGGCCGGGGACGACTTGGAAGAGGCCCTCGGGAAGCCCTGCGTCCAGGGCGAGTTGGGCGAGGCGCAGGGCCGTGAGCGGGGTGGTCTCGGCGGGCTTGAGGACGACCGCGTTGCCCGCCGCGAGCGCGGGGAAGGAACCCCAGGCGGCAATGGGCATGGGGAAGTTCCAGGGCGCGATCACGCCGACGACGCCGAGGGGTTCGAGGATGGTGACGTCGAGGCCGCCGGCGACCGGGATCTGACTCCCCGTCAACCGCTCGACGCCGCCCGCCGCGTACAGGAGCAGGTCGCGCGCGTTGCCCGCCTCCCAGCGGGCGTTGCCGATCGTGTGCCCGGCCTCGCGGACCTCCAGCGCGGCCAACTCCTCGATGTGGGCGTCGACTTGGTCGGCGAACCGGCGCAGGAGGCGGGCGCGGTCGGCGGGGGCGAGGGCGGCCCAGGTCTCCTGGGCGCGCGCCGCGCGGGTGACGGCCGCGTCGACCTCGGCGGCGCCGGCGGCGGGGACCCTCGCGACGACCTCCTCGGTGGCCGGGTCGAGGACGATCAGCTCGGACAATGCGTGACCCTTCACAGTCGTAAGTCGTAGTGGCTCTACAGGCGTTCGAAGGACCGGCGCAGTTCCCAGTCCGTGACGGCCGCGTCGAACGCGGCGAGTTCCACGTGCGCCATGTTGAGGTAGTGCGCGACGACCTCCTCACCGAACGCGGCCTCCGCGATGGGGCTGTGCTCCCAGAGGTCGGCGGCCTCGCGCAGGGTGGTGGGGACGTGCTCGTAGTCGCCGGTGTACGCGTTTCCGGCGCAGGCGGCGGGGAGTTCGAGCTGGTGCTCGACGCCGTACAGGCCCGCCGCGACCAGGCCGGCGACCGCGAGGTGCGGGTTGACGTCGCCGCCGGGGAGGCGGTTCTCGAAGCGCAGGGAGCGGCCGTGGCCGACGACGCGCAGGGCGCAGGTGCGGTTGTCGCGGCCCCAGGCGGCGGCGGTCGGCGCGAAGGAGCCCGGCTGGAACCGCTTGTAGCTGTTGATGTTGGGGGCGTACAGCAGGGAGAAGTCCCGCAGGGCGGCGAGCTGTCCGGCGAGGAAGTGGCGCATGGTGTCGGTCATGCCGTCCGGGCCCGCGAAGACGTTCGCGCCGTCGGCGTCGGTCAACGAGAGGTGGATGTGGCAGGAGTTGCCCTCGCGCTCGTCGAACTTGGCCATGAAGGTGAGCGATACGCCCTCCTGGGCGGCTATCTCCTTCGCGCCGGTCTTGTAGACGGCGTGCTGGTCGCAGGTGGTCAGGGCCTCGTCGTAGCGGAAGGCGATCTCGTGCTGGCCGAGGTTGCACTCGCCCTTGGCGGACTCGACGGTCAGGCCCGCGCCGGCCATCTCGTTGCGGATGCGGCGCAGGAGGGGTTCGATGCGGCCGGTGCCGAGGATCGAGTAGTCGACGTTGTACTGGTTGGCGGGGGTGAGGCCCTTGTAGCCCGCGTCCCACGCCTGCTCGTAGCTGTCGCGGAAGACGATGAACTCCAGCTCCGTGCCGACCTGCGCGGTCCAGCCGCGCTCGGCGAGGCGGTCCAGCTGGCGGCGCAGGATCTGGCGGGGCGCCGCGCCGACCGGGGAGCCGTCCTCCCAGGCCAGGTCGGCGATCAGGAGGGCGGTGCCGGGGTGCCAGGGGATGCGGCGCAGGGTGGCGAGGTCGGGGCGCATCGCGAAGTCGCCGTAGCCGCTCTCCCAGGACGACATGGCGTAGCCGCGGACGGTGTTCATGTCCGTGTCGACGGCGAGGAGGTAGTTGCAGCCCTCCGTGCCGTGCCGGAGGACCTCGTCGAGGAAGAAGCGGGCCGCGAACCGCTTGCCCTGGAGACGGCCCTGCATGTCGGGGAAGGCGAGGACGACCGTGTCGATCTCGCCCGCCGCGACCAGGGCGTGCAGGTCCTCGACGGGCAGCGGGGCTGTGCGGTCTGGCACGGAGGGCCTCCTCTAGGGCGTCCAAGAGTCATAAGGTATTGCTGAAAACCATTGCTTGGGAAGGGGGCACGGCCGGATGACGGTGGAGAAGAACACGGGTACGGGCGACCGGCTGACGCCGGTCCTGCGGCCGGTGCGGGCGGGCAACGGCTTCGAGGAGGCGCTGGAGCAGATCCTCCAGGTGGTCCGCCTCGGCCTCGTCCCCGGCGGCGAACGGCTGCCCGCCGAACGGGAGTTGGCCGAGCGGCTCGGCATCAGCCGGGTGACCCTGCGCGAGGTCCTGAAGGTCCTCCAGGACCAGGGGCTGCTGGAGTCGAGGCGGGGGCGGTACGGCGGTACGTTCGTACTGCCGCGCTCCGCCGTCCCCGGAACCGGCGAAGCCGAACTCCGGCGGCGGATCGCCGAGGTCGACATCGAGGACGTCCTGCGGTTCCGCGAGGTCCTTGAGGTCGGCGCGGCGGGCCTGTGCGCGAGCCACGGCCTCACCGGCGTACAGGTCTCCCGGCTGCGCGAGGCCCTCGCCGGGACGCACGACGCGCCCCTCGCCGACTACCGCCGCCGCGACACGCTCCTGCACCTCACCCTCGCCGAACTCTGCGGCTCCCCCTCCCTCACCGCGCAGTACGCCGCCGTCCGCGCGCAGGTCAACGACCTCCTCGACTGCATCCCCCTGCTCGTGCGCAACCTCGAACACTCCCAGCGCCAGCACGAGGCCCTCGTCGAGGCGGTCCTCGACGCCGATGCCGACGCCGCGCGCGAGATCATGCGCGAGCACTGCGGGGGGACGGCCGCCCTGCTGCGGGGCTTCCTCACCTGAGCCCCGTTCTGCAAAGGTATCCCTGGAGTCCATTACCTGGAGGGTTCATGGCCGGTACGCCGCTCATCGGGATCAGCACCTATCTGGAGCCCGCCGCGAGCTGGCGCGTCTGGGAGATGGAGGCGGCGCTCCTGCCCGCCGGGTATCCCCGGCTCGTCCAGCGGGCCGGGGGGATCGCGGCGATGCTGCCGCCGGACGCGCCCGCCCGTGCCGCGTCCGCCGTAGCCCGCCTCGACGGGCTCGTCGTCTCCGGCGGGCCCGACGTCGACCCCGCTCTGTACGGGGCCTCGCGGGAGCCCCGTACGGACGTCCCCGCGCGCGAACGCGACGCCTGGGAGACCGCGTTGATCTCCGCGGCCCTCGACACGGGCGTGCCGCTGCTCGGGATCTGCCGGGGGATGCAACTCCTCAACGTCACCCTCGGGGGGACACTCGTCCAGCACATGGAAGGGCACGTCAAGGCGCCGGGCGTGTTCGGGCGGCACACCGTCACGCCGGTCGCCGGGACCCTGTACGGGGGGATCGTGCCCGAGGCGTCCAGCGTTCCGACCTACCACCATCAGGCGGTCGATCGGCTGGGGGCCGGGCTGATCGCCTCCGCGTACGCCGAGGACGGGACCGTCGAGGCTGTCGAGCGAGGTGGGGGGTGGACGCTGGGGGTTCAGTGGCATCCCGAGATGGGGGACGATCTGCGGGTGATGCGGGCGCTGGTGGAGGCGGCGGGGTGACGCCGGGGGACGGCGGGCGCTGGTCGAGGCGGCGGGGTGACGCCGGGGGACGCGGACGCGCGTAGGGGCCCGCCCGCCTTACCGGACGCTGGCGCGTGTGAGGGCCGGGCGCCTCACCGGACGCGGGACCGCAGCCACTCCAACGCCGCCTCGCCCTGGGCCCGTTGGAAGGGGCGGAGGGTGGGGAGGCCGGGGGGTGCCGGCTTCAGCGAGCTGCCGTAGAAGTATCCGGCCAGCGCGGCGAGGGCGGTGGTGACCGCGTCCTGGTCCGCCCTTCTGCCCAAGGGGTGTTCCGTGAACAGCGTTTCCGGGTCCGGGCCGCCCTGCGCGCGGACGCTGGGGAGCAGGAGGAGGAGGTCGAACCAAGGGGCGGCCGTGGTGACATGGGGCCAGTCGACGAACCATACGCGCGCGCCGTCCCGGCCGTCGTCCTGGGCCAGCAGCACGTTGTCGGCCCGCAGATCACCGTGCGCGAGAGTGTCCCCCCGTACGGCCTCCTCCCACCCCTCGGCCCGCTGAAGGACCGGGAACCCCTGCTCCACCAGCTCCGGCCACCCGCCGAACGCCTCCGCCAGATCCTCGTCCTCGGCAGCGGCCGGCGCGGCGAACGGGGCGGGGCTCAACAGCCGCCCGAGCTCTCCGACGGCGTCCAGCACAACCCGCAACTCCCCCTTCTCCCACGGCACATGAGGCTGCCGCCCCTCGACGTCCTCGAACACGAGGGCCACCCAGTCCCCGTCGTCGTACACCCCCAGCAGCTTCGGTGCGGGCACCTCCGGAGGCAACGCCGCCGCATACCGAGCCTCCTGCCGATGCAGCACCGGACTGAACGCGTTCACGTCCCCACTGACCGCCTTGACGAACCCACCCCTGCCCCGACCCGTCACCACCCTCGCAGCAACCCCTGGCGAAAACCCGCCCCGCTGAGTGACAGCCCGTACAACGGGCGCCCCGAGTATCCCCGCGACGGCGTCCCGCACGGAGACGGGCAGATCTTCCCAGTCGAGGCGGACGCCGGTGGCGGGAGGGGCGGAGTAGTTCATGGAGACATGGTGGGCGGGGACACCCGAGAATTCCCACCGCTTTTTCCAAGGAGCGGGGCGCTGAACCCCCGCAGAACCCTGAGCATCATGCGGCTACGCCACACCGGCACCACACCCAGGCCCGCCCCCAAGTCCCCCGGCACGGAGGGGGGCGACACCCGAACCGGAGCGACACGGCCCCCGCGGGAGGGCGCGGGCGCGACCAACCACGACGAGCCCGCAGCCGAACACCACCACAAGCCACCCCCAACCCCCAGAACCCCCCACCTCAGACCTCGCCCCTCCAAGGAACCGAGTCGGGTGGGTGGGTGGGCGAAGGTGTGTTATCCCCTGGTCAGGGACAACAGCTCCCGCGCAGGCCCCGCCGGCCGATGCCCGGCTCGCCACACCGCCCTCAGCTCCCGCCCCAACGCCACCCCTTCCACCGGCACGGAGACGAGCCTGCGCATGGCCAGTTCCTCCCCCACCACCAGCTCGCTCAGTACAGCGGGCCCGGCCCCGCTCACCGCAGCCGCCTTCACCGCGGTCGTGGACGACAGCTCGATCAGCGGCCGGGCGGACACCCCGCCGAGCGCGGCGTCCAGCACCTGACGGGTCCCGGACCCCTTCTCCCGCAGGATCAGCGCGGTGGCGGCCAGCTCCTCCCCCCGCAGGGGCCGCCGCCGACGCCCCCAGGGATGCCCGGGCGCGACGACGACGATCAGCCGGTCGTGCCCGATGACCGCGGAATCGAGCCCGGCGGGCACAGTCAGCCCCTCCACGAACCCGAGATCGACCTCGTCCCCGAGCAGCCGCTCAGCCACGGCGGCGGAGTTCCCGGCGAGCAACGACACGGCCGTATCGGGCCGTTGAGCGCGCAGCGCCAGCAGCCACCCGGGCAGCAGATACTCGGCGATGGTCATGCTCGCGGCGACCCGCAGCCGGGAGTCCCGCCGGTCCCGCAGCGCCTGCGCCCCGGCGTCGAACGCCTCGGCCGCCTCGACGATCCGCCGGGCCCAGTCGGTGACGAGGGCCCCCGCGTCGGTGAGCCGGGACCCCCGGGGCGACCGGTCGACGAGCGCGACCCCGAGCTGCCGTTCCATGGACCGGACCCGGCTGCTGGCGGCGGGCTGCGTGATGCCGAGTTCCCGCGCGGCGGCCCCGAGGCTCCCCACCCGGGCGACGGCGAGCAACAGCTCAAGGGCGCCGAGATCAGGCACCCGATGGGAGAGGGAAACCACCACACCGTCACTGCTCATAACACCAGCTTATGCCCAGAGCCCTCATAACCCCAGGTCAAGCCCAACGGCCCCAGGCCGGCCCCGCACAACCCCGCCCCGCACGACCCCCGGCACCCCTACCGCTGCTTCCCACCCCGGACGGCCTCGATGTGCTCGGCGACGGCCACGACCAGGATCCGCGTATCGGGAACGGTGGCCCGCCACCGATGCCGGACCCCGCCGGTGAGGTACAGCGTGTCCCCGCGCCCCAGCCGGTACGCCCGCCCCTCCGCCTCGACCTCGACGGCACCGTCGGCGACGTACATCAACTGGTCGTTGCGGTACTGGAATTCGCGCCCGGCGTCGTGGTCGCCGGTGAACTCGGTGGCGTGCATCTGATGGTGCCCGCGAACGAGCGACCGGGACTGGGGAGCACCCCCGCCCCCGTCCCCACTCCCGCCCTCCCCCTCGTCCGCACGGACGACGTCGACGCTGCACGCGGGATCGGCGGCGGCGAGCAGTTCGACGGCGGTGGTGCGCAGCGCGTCCGCGACCTTCTCCAGGGACGCCGTGCTGGGCCGGGCCCGGTCGTTCTCGATCTGGCTGAGGAACGGCACGGACAGCCCGCTGCGCTCGGCGACGGCCGCCAGCGTCAGTTCGAGCGCATGCCGCCGACGCCGTACGGCCGCCCCCACGCGCAGGGGCCGTTCCTTGTGGTCGCCCATAGCTCCGGCTCCCTCCTCCAGCTCGTCGGTCCGCGTCGCCGTGCACACGTCGTCTGATGAGTTCTCTGCACCCTACGCATGTTCCGCAAACCGTTTCATGTGCCCGTCACATCGACGACACACCCGGTCACGCTCGACGCACGGGTTCGCGCCAGTGGATCACATCCCCGGAGCCCGCGGAAACGGCCCCCGGCCCCCCGGCGGGTCGCGAGCGTACGCCCCGTACGCCCCGAAGTCACCCGTCCGGCTCCCGCCAGGGGAGCCGAGGGGTGACCTCGGGGTACGACATGACGCTGTGTGGTTGGCCGAATCCTTACGGCGCCGAGGCGGCCTCGTTCCCCACGGGCGCCCACTTCTCCATCAGCCCGGGGTTGGCCTTGAGCCAGGTGCGTACGGCGTCCTGCTCCTTGCCCTTCCCGGACTTCTGGAGCTGCGCCTCCAGCGACGTCAGCTGGGCCTCGGTCATCCTGAACTCCTTGAGCCAGCGCGCCACTTCGGGCTGGTCGGCGGCGAACCCGGACCGGGCGACGGTGTGCACGTGGTCGCCCGCGCCCCAGGCCCCGCGCGGGTCCGCGAGCTTCTTCAGCCCGTACTCGCTGTACGCCCAGTGCGGGGACCACAGGGTGACGACGATCGGCTGCTTGCGCGCGTACGCCCGCTTCAGTTCGGCCAGCATCGCCGGGGTCGAGCCGTCGACGACGTCGTACCCCTGAAGCCCGTACTCCTTGACGACCTTGTCCTTCAGCAGCCCCATCATCCCGGCGCTGGGCTCGATCCCGACGATGCGGCCACCGAACTCGGAGGACCGGTTCTTGAGATCGGCGAGGGAGTCGACGTCCTTCACATACGAGGGGACGGTCAGCTCCAGGGACGTCGGGCCGTACCAGGCGCCGAGGTCGTCGAGCCGGTCGCCGTACTTCTTCCAGTACTCGGCGTGGGTGGTCGGCAGCCAGGAGTCCGTCTGGAAGTCGAGCCGGCCGGTGGCGAGGCCGGTGTAGAGGGGTCCGGCGGCGTACTGCGTGGTCGTCACCTTGAAGCCGCGCTCCTGGAGGATCTCCTTCCACAGGTACGTGGAGGCGATCCCCTCGTCCCAGGGGATGTAGCCGATCCTGATCTCCTGCCCGCGCCCGACGTCCGTGCCCGAGGCGTGCGCCGGAGCCCCGTTCCCGCCGAACACCCCGAGCCCGCCCGCGACGACCGCGAGCACGGTCACGCAGGACACGGCGACGGCGGGGCGCGGCCGGTACGACCACGCGCTCCCCTTCGCCTTCGCCGCCGCCCTGCGGCCCAGCGGCGAGAGGCGGGTGCCGAGCGCGCCCGTCATGCGGTCGAGGTAGATCGCGAGGACGACGATCCCGAGCCCGGCCTCGAAGCCGAGCCCGATGTCGAGCTGGCCGATGGCCTCGTTGACGGCGCCGCCGAGGCCGCCCGTGCCGACCATGCCCGCGATGACGACCATGGACAGGCCCAGCATGATGACCTGGTTGACGCCGGCCATGATGGTCGGCAGGGCCAGCGGCAGCTGCACGCGGAAGAGGGTGTCGCGCGGCGTCGTGCCGAACGCCTCGGCGGCCTCGACGAGTTCGGCGTCGACCTGCCGGATGCCCAGCTCGGTCATCCGCACGCCCGGCGCGACCGCGAAGACCAGCGTCGCGACGACCCCGGCCGGTACGCCCATGCCGAAGAAGAGGATCGCCGGGATCAGCAGGACCATCGACGGCATCGTCTGGAGCAGGTCGAGCACCGGCCGTACCGCCGCGCTGACCGCCTTGGAGCGGGCCGCCCACACGCCGAGCGGAATCGCGACCACCAGCGCGATGAGGGTGGCGACCAGGACCAGCGAGAGCGTCGACATCGACTTCTCCCACAGGTCCAGCGAGTCGATCAGCGCGAACCCCGCGAACGACAGCACGCCCGCCGTGAGGCCGCGCAGCCACCAGGCGAGGACGGCGAGGATGCCCGCGAGCAGCAGCGGCTGCGGCGCGTTCAGGACGGCGTCGAGGACGTCGTACAGCCCCTCGACCACCGCTTTCACCGCGTCGAACAGCCAGGCGAGATGGTTCACGAGCCAGTCCACACCGGAGTCGACCCAGTCCCCGAGATGCAGCCTAGGCATGCGCGCCCGCCTCCTCGGCCATGACCCCGACCAGCAGATCCGACGTGACGACCCCGACGACCGCCCCCGCGTCGTCGAGCACGGCCACCGGATGATCGACGCGCGCACAGATCGCGCACAGCTCCGTGAACGGCGTACCCGGCGTCACGGTCTCGCACGAGCAGTCCGTCTCGTGCGCGCCGGTGTCCATGACGGCCGACGCGGTCAGCACCCGGGAGCGGTCGACGTCCTGGATGAAGGAGGCGACGTAGTCGTCGGCCGGGCGCAGCAGGATGTCCTCGGCGGTGCCGTTCTGGACGATGCGGCCGTCGCGCATGACGGCGATCCGGTCGCCGAGCCGCATCGCCTCGTTGAGGTCGTGGGTGATGAACACGATGGTCTTCTTCAGGGTCTTCTGGAGCGTGAGGAGCTGGTCCTGCATGTCGCGGCGGATCAGCGGGTCGAGCGCGCTGAACGACTCGTCCATCAGCAGGAGGTCGGCGTCGGTGGCCAACGCGCGGGCCAGGCCGACGCGTTGCTGCATACCGCCGGACAACTCGTCGGGCCAGGAGGACTCCCAGCCCTCCAGGCCGCACAACGTCAGCGCCTCGGTGGCGCGTCGCTCGCGCTCGGGGCGCGGGACGCCCTGGACGGCGAGGCCGTACGCCGCGTTGTCGAGGACCGTGCGATGGGGGAAGAGCGCGAAGTGCTGGAAGACCATGGAGATCTTCCGCGCACGCACCTCCCGCAGCCCGCGGTCGTCGAGCGCGGTCAGGTCCTGGCCGTCGAAGCGGACGTGCCCGGCGGTCGGCTCCAGGAGGCCGTTGAGCATCCGCAGCAGCGTCGACTTGCCGGAGCCGGACAGGCCCATCACGACGAAGACCGAGCCGGGCTCGACGGTGAAGGACGCGTCGATGACGGCGGGCATGGCGCCGTCCGCGCGCAGGTCGTCGCGGGTCTCCCCGCTTCTGAGCCGCTCGACGGCGGCGTCCGGTTTTCTGCCGAACACTTTGTAGACGTGGTCTGCCTCTAGCCTCGCGGACACGCGGACCTCTCCGGTCGGGGACATGGTCGGGAGCGCAACGGGTTGCCGAGTGCGCAACCGGCGCCGCTCCGAGGGCGCGCCTGCCCGGACCTTTTCCGGCCAAACCCGCAGGTGTCCCAGGTCACAGGGGGCGTACGCGGCCACGGGGGTGAACGCGGACGGGTCGCTGTCAGTGCCGTGCGGCATGATGCGGGGGTGACCGGACGACTGATGCTCCTCGACACCGCCTCCCTCTACTTCCGCGCCTATTTCGGGGTCCCGGAGTCCGTGAAGGCGCCGGACGGCACGCCCGTGAACGCGGTGCGCGGCCTCCTCGAATTCATCGACCGGCTGGTCAAGGACCACCACCCCGACGAGCTCGTGGCCTGCATGGACGCCGACTGGCGCCCGCAGTGGCGCGTCGACCTCATCCCCTCGTACAAGGCGCACCGGGTCGCCGAGGAGCGCGCGGCCGGTCCGGACGCGGAGGAGATCCCGGACACGCTGTCGCCGCAGGTGCCGGTCATCGAGGCGGTGCTCGACGCGGTGGGCATCGCGCGGGTGGGGGTCGAGGGGTACGAGGCGGACGACGTGATCGGGACGTTCACGGCGCGCGCGAAGGGTCCGGTGGACATCGTCACCGGGGACCGCGACCTGTACCAGCTCGTCGACGACGCGCGGGGAGTGCGCGTCCTGTACCCGATCAAGGGCGTCGGCACACTCCAGGTCACCGACGAGGCCGTGCTGCGCGAGAAGTACGGCGTGGACGGGCGCGGGTACGCGGATCTGGCGCTGCTGCGGGGCGACCCGAGCGACGGGCTGCCCGGGGTGCCGGGGATCGGGGAGAAGACGGCGGCGAAACTGCTGGCCGAGTTCGGGGACCTGGCCGGGATCATGGCGGCCGTGGACGACCCGTCGGCGAAGCTGACGCCCTCGCAGCGCAAGCGGCTCGACGAGTCGCGGCCGTACGTCGCCGTCGCGCCGAAGGTCGTACGGGTCGCCGGGGACGTCCCGCTGCCCGAGGTGGAGACGGCGCTGCCCCGGAAGGCCCGGGACGGCGAGCTGGTGGCGGCGCTGGGTGCGCGGTGGGGGCTGGGCGGGTCGCTGGGGAGGCTGCTGGCGACGCTGGGGGCTTGAGGGGGCCGGCGACTTGACGGAGATCCCGCCCCGGACGTCATGCTCTCGCAAAGAAGAGTGACGTTCTCGCAGGTGGGCGGGGTCTCGTGCGGGAACGCGCGAACAAGCCCCCGGGCGAGGGGGGCGAGAGTGGGGGGAGTGATGCTAACTTAGGTAAACCTAACCATAACAGCGTGGGAGGCCGTCATGTCAGAACGTCCGGCACGGAAACCGCGGAAGCCCCATTCCGCGCGGGTCGTCCGCACTGAACGGCTCACCCCGCACATGCAGCGGGTCGTGCTCGGCGGCGAGGGGCTGGCCGAATTCACGGCGGGCACCTGCACCGACCACTACGTGAAGATGCTGTTCGCTCCCGGTGGGGTCTCCTACCCGGAACCCTTCGACCTGGAACGCATCCGCGAGGAACTCCCGCGCGAACAGTGGCCGGTGACCCGTACCTACACGGTCCGCCACTGGGACGCGGAACACCGCGAGCTGACCCTCGACTTCGTCCTGCACGGCGACGAGGGCCTCGCCGGGCCCTGGGCGATGCGCGTCCAGCCGGGCGAGACCGTCCGCTTCATGGGACCCGGCGGCGCCTACGCCCCCTCCCCCGACGCCGACTGGCATCTCCTCGCCGGGGACGAGAGCGCGTTGCCCGCGATCGCCGCCGCCCTGGAGGCGCTGCCCGCCGGGGCCGTCGCCCACGCCTTCATCGAGGTCTCCGGGCCCGAGGAGGAGCAGAAGATCGACTCCGACATCGAGGTGACGTGGCTGCACCGGGGGGACCGGCCGGTGGGCGAGCTGCTCGTCCCGGCCGTACGGGACCTCCAGTGGCCCGAGGGGCGCGTGCACGCCTTCGTCCACGGCGAGGCGCACTTCGTGAAGGAGCTGCGGCAACTGCTGCGCGTCGAGCGCGCGTTGACCCGCGAGGACCTGTCCATCTCCGGGTACTGGCGGCTCGGGCACGACGAGGACGGGTGGCAGGCGTCGAAGCGGGAGTGGAACGCGCGCATCGAGGCGGAGCAGGAGACGCCGGCGGCGTGACGGCCCCGGCTCCGTGAGGAGTTGGGCCCGCCTCGGACATGCCCGCGTGACGCGCACGCAACAGCACATCCCTAATTTCTGTCACCCGACAGGAATACGTGCTGGAGCACGCGCCCAAGGCAGGTGCCGCCGTGACGACCACTCCTCCCCTCCCCGATCTCCACCCCGCCGCACCCCAACCCCCCGACTCTCTGGCCGAGTTCGGCTACCGCCAGGAACTCCACCGCAGCCTCGGCCGGTACGCCTCCTTCGCCGCCGGGTTCTCCTTCATCTCCGTCCTCACCACCGTCTTCCAGTTCTTCGCCTTCGGGTACGCGTTCGGCGGCGCCGTCTTCTTCTGGGCCTGGCCGGTCGTCCTGCTCGGCCAGCTCGCGGTGGCCGCCTGCTTCGCGGAACTCGCCGCGCGGTACCCGATCTCCGGGGCGATCTACCAGTGGTCGTCCCGGCTCTCCACGCCCGCGTTCGGCTGGTTCGCGGGCTGGATCATGGTGATCGGCCAGATCGTGGTGGTCGCCGCGGCGGCCCTGGCCCTCCAGATGGTCCTCCCCGCGCTCTGGTCCGGCTTCCAGCTCATCGGCACGGACCCCGCCCCCACGTCCCCCGACGGCGCGGCCAACGCGGCGCTCCTCGGCGTGGCCCTCCTCGCCCTGACGACCCTGGTCAACGTCCTGGACAACCGCGTCCTGTCCGCCGTCAACCGGATCGGCGTCACCGCGGAGATCATCGGCGCGGTCCTCATCGCCGCCCTGCTCCTGACCCACTCGGAACGCACCCCGACGATCACGTTCGAGGGCCCGTCCGACGGCGGTCTGCTGGGCGCCCTCCTCGTCGGCTCGTTCACCGCCGCGTACGTCATGATCGGCTTCGACAGCGCGGGCGAGATGAGCGAGGAGACCCACCACCCGCGCCGCACGGCCCCCCGCACGATCCTCACGGCCCTGACCGCCGCCGGCCTCCTGGGCGGCCTGATCGTCCTCGCCGGCCTCCTCGCCGCCCCCAGCCTCACGGACGGCCACCTGGCCACGGACGGCCTCAGCTACGTCCTGACGAGCAGCCTCGGCGACGGAGTGGGCAAGGCGCTGCTGGCGGACGTGGTGGTGGCGATCGCGGTGGCCACGCTGGCGATCCAGACGTCGGCTTCCCGCATGCTCTTCTCGATGGCCCGCGACGGCCGCCTGCCGTTCGCCCGGAGACTGGCCCGCGTCAACCCGGGCACCGGCATGCCGACCGCCCCCGCCGTGGTCGTCGGCACCCTCGCGGCGGCCCTGCTCCTCCTCAACTTCGCCTCCCCCGAGGCGTTCCTGGCGATCGGCACGACCTGCATCGTCATGCTGTACCTGGCCTACGCCATGGTCACCGGCCCCCTCCTCGTCAGGCGCCTGCGCGGCACCTGGGGGCGCCCGGAGGGTACCGACGAAACCGGCGCCCCCTTGTTCTCCCTCGGCCGCTGGGGCCTCCCGGTCAACGCGGTGGCCGTGGTGTACGGCGCCCTGATGACCGTCAACCTCGCCTGGCCCCGGGCCGCCGTGTACGACCCGGAGGGCGGGCACTGGTACTTCCAGTGGTTCACGGTGCTGTTCCTGGGGGCGACGGTGGCCCTGGGGGTGGCGTACCGGGCGCGGGCGAAACGGCGCGAGCTCTGACCCACCCCGTACCCTGACCTGCCATGAGACGCCGCCGTACCCCCGCCCCGCCCTCGCCCCTCCCCCAGCGGGACGGCGTGGACCCGGTCCGGGTGCGGCTGCCCGGGGAGGGGGCGTGGGGGACGGTCCAGGAGTACCTCGTGGGGCGGCTGAGCGGCGCCGGGGAGGGTGTGGTCGAGGAGCTGTTCCGGAGGGGTGAGGTCGTCGGGGCCGACGGGCGGGCCCTGGACGGGGGCACCCCCTTCGCGCCGGGGGCGTACGTGTGGTTCCACCGGGAGGTCGCGCCCGAGATCCCCGTGCCGTTCGACGTCGACGTCGTCTATCGCGACGCCCACGTCCTCGTCGCCGACAAGCCCCACTTCCTCGCCACCACCCCCCGGGGCAGCCACATCACGGAAACGGCGCTGGCCCGCCTCCGCAGGACCCTCGGCCTTCCCGAACTCGGCGCGGCCCACCGCCTGGACCGGCTCACGGCCGGCCTCGTGCTGTTCACGATCCGCCCGCAGGACCGGGGCGCCTACCAGACGCTGTTCAGGGACCGGAGGATCAGGAAGGTGTACGAGGCGGTGGCCTCAGGTGAGCCGCGCGAACCCCTCCCCCTCACCCTCAACTCCCGCATGGAGAAGCCCCGCACCTCTCTGACCACCCTGGAACTCCCCGGCCCGCCGAACGCGATCACGCACATCGCCGAGACAGCGCGCCGCGAGAACCTGGCCAGGTACCGCCTGACCCCGGAAACCGGCCAGACACACCAACTCCGGGTGCACATGGCCTCGTTGGGGGTCCCCATCCTGGGCGACCCCCTGTACCCGGAGGTCCACCCCCCGATCCCCCCGACGGACTTCCACCGCCCCCTCCAACTCCTCGCCAGGGAACTCCACTTCACGGACCCGCTCACCGGCCGGGAGCACCACCTGTACAGCAGGCGGACGCTGGAGGCGTGGGAGTCGTACGAGGCGTGGGCGGGACGAGCGGACCCGGCGTGAAGAAGCACCTGTGCGAAGATCCCCGCATGGCGACAACCCCAGGTGGACGGCGTGTAGGGCGCCCCCGGGCCGTGGAGCGCGAGGGACGGGGCACCGACCCCCGCGGGGACCTGCTGACGGCCGCGGCGGAGCTGTTCACCGTGAAGGGGTACGCGGCGACGAGCACCCGGGCGGTGGCGGAGCGGGCGGGGATGCGCCAGGCGACGATGTACCACTACGTGTCGGGCAAGGAAGAACTCCTGGCGGAGTTGCTGGAGTCGACGGTTTCTCCGTCGCTCGCGTACGCGCGGGCGCTGCTCGCCCGGACGGATGAGCCGCCCAGGGACCGCCTGTGGGAGCTGTGCCGGGCGGACGTGGAGGTCCTGTGCGGCGGCGCGTACAACCTCGGCGGCCTGTACCTGCTCCCGGAGGTGCGGGGGGAGCGCTTCGCGGGTTTCCGTGAGTCCCGGGACGAACTGAAGGCCGCGTACCGGGAGTTGGTGGCGGAGGCCACGTCCCTCGAAGGCGGCGGGTTGAACCTCCGTACGGACCTCGTCTTCGGCCTGATCGAGGGGGTGATCCTGGTCCGCCGCTCGGACCCGGACCGCCCGGTGGCGGAGTTCGCGCGGGCGACGGCCGACGCGGCCCTGCGGATCGCGGGCGTCTGAACTCCCGCACACCCGTACCCGGTCACCGTGCGCGTTCGAACGATTCCGCAGCGCACAAAACGAACGACCATACCCCCACAGGGGGATCCCTTTCAGGCGGTTGCCGAACATGACACGGCGTTGATCCGGTCGGACTAAGCTCGCCCGCGGCGCACCGAGTTGAGATGGATTCGGGCGCTTGTTCCCGAATGTTCTGAAGATGCGGACAATTCCCGACAGAGGGTCTCCCATGGTGAGTGCTCAGTCCTCGACACATTCCCCGCCCGGGCGTGAACGCCCCTTCGCCCGGGTGCTGTTGCCCCCGGCGATACTGATGACCGCGGTGAGCGGGGCGGCCCTCGCGCTGGTCCCGCGGTCGGCTCGGGTCGCGGTCGGCGTATGCGGGGCCGTCGCCACGGTGCTGGTGGTGATGACGGCGGTGGAGGTGGTCCGGCGCGGACGCCGGCTGCGCGAGCTGCGCGCGGACACGGAGCGCCGTACGGCCGCGCTGGAGCAGCGGATCGAGGAGTACGCGGCCCTCAACCTGCGGGTCGTCGAGGACCACATCCCGACGGCCGTGAAGGTGCTGCGGGCGGGCAACTCCCCCCGGGAAGTCCTCCAGTTGATGCCGGACATCGACCCGACGTTCCGCGACCTCGACCGCGCCCAGGCGGGCGTCGTGACGAGCGTCCTGGACATCGTCGAGCATCAGGAGAACCTGCGGGACTCGGCGCTGCGCTCGTACACCTCGGTCGCCCGGCGCATCCAGGCGATCGTGCACCAGCAGAACGACGAACTGCTGGAGATGGAGTACGACCACGGCAACAACCCGCACGTCTTCGACGACCTGCTGCGCATCGACCACGGCACGGCGATGATCGGCCGCCTCGCGGACTCCGTCGGCGTCATCGGCGGCGGCAGGCCCAGCCGCCAGTGGCCCGCGCCGGTCCCGCTGTACAGCGTGCTGCGCGGCGGCATGTCGCGCATCCTGGAGTACCCGCGGATCAAGCTGGAGTCGATCGCGAAGGTCAACATCCGGGGCATCTCCGTGGAGCCGGTCATCCACGCCTGCGCCGAACTCATGGACAACGCGACGAGGTTCTCGCCCCCGGCGAGCACGGTCCACGTGAACGCGATCGAGGTGCAGACCGGCATCGCCATCGAGATCGAGGACGCCGGCGTCAGCCTCAGCGAGGAGGGCCGCGCCCGGGTCGAACGGATCCTGGAGGACGCCAAGCGCGGCGAGGACATCCACGACGACGGCGGCGCCCCGCAGCTCGGGCTCGCGGTCGTGGGCCGGCTGTGCACGACGTTCAACATGCAGTGCTCGCTGCGGGTCTCGGCGTACGGCGGGGTCCGCGCCGTACTGATCGTGCCCGCCGAGATGCTCACCGAGGGCCCGGAGACGATCTACGCGCACGGCATCGGCGCGGGCGCCACCCCGACCCTCGACCTCGGCGGCATCAAGGGCCCGCAGCGCAGGCCGAAGAAGCGCCGGCCGACCAGTCCCCGCCTCCCGGAAGGCGTGTCCATGGAGGAGGAGACCCCGGAGGTCACCGAGTGGACGGCCGAGGGGCTGCCGCAGCGGCGCAGCAAGGCCGTCGTCTCCATCCTCGACTCCTACCCGGAGGCATACCGCCGCCAGCTCGCCGAGGAGGCCGCGGAGAAGGCCGCCGCCGAGCGCGGCGAGCCGGTGCCGGTCGACGAGGAGGAGGAGATGTGGGCGGAGGCCGCCGCGCGCGTGCTGGCCAAGCCCGCCCCCTCCGGCCCCGCGCCCGGCCTCGGCTTCGAGGCGTTCTGGGCGGGCCTGAAGGACAACACGCCCGAGGGCGTCCACCCCACCGACTTCACCCGCAATCCCACCGCATACCTGCACCTGATCGACGACAAGGCCATGGCCCCCGCCGAGGCCGACGACGAAGGGGACCCCACGTGATCAAGCCGCGCGCCAACTTCGACTGGATGCTCAAAGAGCTCTACAGCGGCGTCCCGGGCATCGAGATGATCGTGGTGCTCTCCGCCGACGGGCTGCGCATCGCCCGCTACGGCGGCGACCCGGACGCCGCCGACCGCGTCGCCGCCGCCTGCGCGGGCCTCCAGAGCCTCGCCGGGGCCGTCGCCGAGGAGATCCCCACCGTCCAGGGCGACATGAAGCTCGTCGTCATCGAGATGGACGGCGGCTACTTCTACCTGATGGCCGCGGGCGCCGGCGCCTTCCTCGCCGTCCTGTCCGACGTGCGCTGCGAGCCGGGCGCGATGAGCCTGCACATGCGCGACCTCGTCGTACGCATCGGATCGCACCTCACGAGTCCGCCCCGGCGGAAAGGCCAGACCGTATGACTCCTCCGCAACGCCGGCGACGCGCCGCCCTGCGCCCCCTGCCGAAGCCGGCCGAACCGGCGGCGGGCGGCAACGGGGAGGGGAAGGAGAAGAAGGCCCCCGAACGGCTCTACACCATCTCGGACGCCGACGGCGAGCGCGCGCCCCTCGACCTGGTGACGCTCGTCGTGGCGCGGACCGAGCCGAACTCCTCGACCGGCCCCGAGCGGACGGTGGTGCTGCGGATGTGCGCGACGCCGCTGTCCCTGGCCGAGGTGTCCGCCTACCTCTCGCTGCCGTTCAGCGTCGTGTCCGTGCTGATCACCGACATGCTCGCGGCCGGACTCCTCGACTCGCGCGCGCCCGTCGTCCGGCAGAAGATCCCCGACCGGTCCCTCCTCGAAGCGGTGATGCATGGACTTCAACGCCTCTGACACGATCCCCGGCCCACGCGCCGAGGACCGGCTCCCGCACACCACCGCCGCCGCCGCGAAGATCGTCATCGTGGGCGGGTTCGGCGTCGGCAAGACCACCATGGTCGGCTCCGTCAGCGAGATCAGGCCGCTGACCACCGAGGAGACCATGACGCAGGCCGGGATCGGCGTCGACGACGACTGCGGCTCCGACACGAAGACCGCGACCACCGTCGCCATGGACTTCGGGCGCATCCGCATCAGCGACGAGTTCGTGCTCTACCTCTTCGGGACGCCCGGCCAGGAGCGGTTCTGGTTCCTGTGGAACGGGCTGTTCGAAGGGGCGCTCGGCGCGGTCGTCCTCGTCGACACCCGGCGGATGGACGTGAGTTACGAGGTGATGGGGCGGCTCGAAGAGCGCGGGGTGCCGTTCATCGTCGGCGTCAACACCTTTCCCGACGGGCCCCGTTACCCGATTCCCGTCCTGCGCGGGGCACTTGACCTGCACCCCAGGATCCCGATCGTCGAGTGCGACGTCCGCCGCCGCGCCTCCAGCCGGGACCTCCTCACCACCCTCATGGACTTCCTCAACACCCTTCTGGACAACGGCGCTCTCGTCTGACGCCGCCGTCCACGTCATGAAAGCGACCCCTTCCCGTGACGTCTGACCACACCACCACCCAGCCCCCCGCCGGCTGCCCCGCCCACGGGCGCGGCGCGGGGGGACTGACCCGGCTGTTCGGGCCCGGCTCCGAGGATCTCAACGCGCTGTACGAGCAGTTGCGCGAGGAGCACGGGCCCGTCGCGCCGGTCCTCCTCCACGACGACGTGCCCATCTGGATCGTCCTCGGGCACGCCGAGAACCTGCACATGGTGCGCTCCCCCACGCACTTCACCCGCGACAGCCGGATCTGGACGCCGCTCGTCGACGGACAGGTCAAGCCCGACCACCCGCTGATGCCGCACATCGCCTGGCAGCCCATCGCCTCGCACGCCGAGGGCGACGAGCACAAGCGGCTGCGCGGAGCAGTCAAGGCGTCCATGGAAGGGCTCGACGACCGCACCCTGCGCCGCTACATCAACCGCTCCTCCCAGCGGCTCGTCAACGAGTTCTGCGAGAGCGGAAAGGCCGAACTGGTCTCCCAGTTCGCCGAACACCTCCCCATGGCCGTCATGTGCCACGTCCTCGGCATGCCCGAGGAGTACAACGACCGGCTCGTCCACGCGGCCCGCGACGCCCTCAAAGGCACCGAGACCGCCATCGCCAGCCACGGGTACGTCATGGACGCGCTCAGCCGCCTCACCGCACGCCGGCGCGCGGAACCGCTGGACGACGCGGCGAGCAAGCTGGTCACGCACCCCGCGAAGCTCACGGACGACGAAGTCCGCGAGCACCTGCGGCTGTTGCTGTTCGCCGCGTACGAGGCCAGCGTCAACCTGCTGTCCAGCGTGCTGCTCCAGGTCATCATCGACCCGCGCTTCTACGCGAAGCTGAACGGCGGCCAGATGACCGTCCCCGAGGCGGTCGAGCAATCCCTGTGGGACCACCCCCCCTTCAGCACGATCTTCGCCTACTTCGCCAAGGTCGACACGGAGTTGGGCGGCCAGCGCATCCGCAAGGGCGACGGCCTCCTCTTCGCCCCGGCCCCCGCGAACGTCGACCCGCTGATGCGGCCCGACCTCTCCGCGAACATGCGCGGCAACCGCTCCCACCTCGCCTTCGGCAGCGGCGCCCACGAATGCCCCGGCCAGGACGTCGGCCGCGCGATCGCCGACGTAGGCGTCGACGCCCTCCTCTTCCGCCTCCCCGACGTCCAACTCGACTGCCCCGAATCCGAGTTGCGCTACACCCAGTCCATCTCCTCCCGCCACCTCGTCTCCCTGCCGGTCCACTTCGACCCCAAACCCCAACAGGACATCACCCACAAACCAAGCCACGCCAACCTCCCCCAACCCCGAACAAGCTGGCCACTACCGACCCGCCGCAAGCCGACGCCGGAGGAGAAACCCGCAGAAAAGAAGGCCCCAGCGGAAGAGACCGCAGTACCGACGACGCCGCCAGCCCCCCCGACGACCGAGCAACACCGACCCAGGTTCTGGCGCCGGGTGCTGACGTGGTGGAGGGGGTACTGAGAGGAGACACAGGCCGAGGCAACGACACGGAGCCGAGAAAGGCCGATCCCAAGGCGACCGAGCCAGGGGCGCGGAGCCGAGAGGGCCGAGACGAGGGAGGCGGGGCCAGAGGGGACACGGTGACCGAGGAGGGCGACGCCGAGGGACGCGGAGTCCAAGAGCCTGTGTCACCTCCCCGGTCGAATCAGCGCACGTCGTCTGGTGCTCCCTGATCGAGCGAAGCCGAGAGCTTGGTGAGGAGCCACGTGGGCATTTCGGCAACGCCGCTGGGGGTCCCCTGCTCGGGAGAGCGCGCCAACTGGCGGACGCCCAGCCGGGGAGGTGACACAGGCTCTTCAGGGACCAGGCCCAGCGGCACAGGGCCAAGGAAGGCGCCTCCGAGGGACCGGGGCGAGCCGCACGGCACGGAGCCTAAGGGACCAGGCCCAGAGGCGCGGGGGCTGAGGCAGGCGGCGCCAAGGGACCGGGGGCACGGGGCCGCGAGGGCCGGGCCCAGTCGGCCCGGGCCGAGGGACCCGGAACCGAGGAAGCCGACGCCGAGGAGCGCGGGCGTCACAGGAGGGAGGGGTGCGAGGCGGCGCGGAGCCAAGGAACGCCAGGGGCGAGGGACCGGGTAGAGCCGGGCCGAGGAAGCGCGGAGCCCAGGCGGCGTGGAGCCAAGGCGACCGGGCCAGGCGGCACGGAGCCGGGACCGCCAGGCCAAGGCGGCACGGGAGGCCGAGACGGCCAGGCCCAGGCGGCACAGGCCGAGGCAGCGCGAAGCCGAGACGGACAAAGGGCCCGAGTTGCCGAGTGGCGCTCGACCGGGCCAGGGGGCGCGGAGCCGAGACCGTCAGGCCCAGGCCGGCACGGGGCCCGGGACCGTCAGGCCCAGGGGCGCGGGGCAGAGGGAGATGGCATTCGTGGTGTCCCCGCTCCGGCTTCCCCTGGGGGTCTGGGGGCGGAGCCCCCAGGGATGGGAAGGGTAGGGGCGGCGGGGGCGAGGAGAAGTCGGCGTCACGGGAGGGAGGGGTGCGAGGCGGCGCGGAGCCAAGGAACGCCAGGGGCGAGGGACCGGGTGGAGCAGAGCCGAGGAAGCGCGGAGCCCAGGCGGCGCGGGCCAAGGCGACCGGGCCAGGCGGCGTGGAGCCGGGACCGTCAGGCCCAGGGGCGCAGGCGCCGAGGGAGGTGGCATTCGTGGTGTCCCCGCTCCGGCTTCCCCTGGGGGTCTGGGGGCGGAGCCCTCAGGGATGGGATGGGTAGGGGCGGCGGGGGCGAGAAGAAGTCGGCGTACCCGTGAGACCCCCGCAACCGTCCAGAAATCCCCGGGCAATCCCCCCGAAGCCCCCCGCCTCTAATTTCTGTCGAGCGACAGAAACCGCCCGCCCGGAGGCCCTCATGGCAACAGCCACCCCGCACGGAGCCCGCGCCCACGCCAGAGCCCAGGAGGGCGCGAAGGCGGCGGCGATGCCGGTGGTACCGGCGAGAGAGTGGCCGCAACCTCCTTGCGAGGCGGGGCATTTGACGTGGGCGGAGACGGTGGCGGGGGGCAACTACACGCACCGCACGCTGGCGAGGGGAACGGAGCTGCGCCTCACGGACGTAGCGGGAGACGCGTGCGCGCACATCCTCCTGTACGCCGACACCCGCCCGTGGGAACGCCTGAACGTGGCGGACACGGTGAAGGTCCAGTGGAACGCGTACGTCACGGAGGGCACGCTCCTCCTCTCGGACCAGGGCAGGGTCCTGGCGACGATCACGCAGGACACGTCGGGACGGCACGACGCACTGTGCGGCACGTCGACTCTCGTACGGAACAAGGCCCGTTACGGCGACGGCACCCCCCAGTCACGAACCCCCGCGGGCAGAGAGCTCCTGAAACTAGCGGCGGCGAAGAACGGCCTGGACCCGAGGGACCTCCCCCCGTCGCTGTCGTTCTTCCAGGGCGTACGGGTCGACCAGGACGGCACCCTCGCCTTCACCGGCTCCGCAGGCCCAGGCGCCGGCGTCACCCTCCGCACGGAACAGCCCGTGACGATCCTGCTGGCGAACGTCCCCCACCCGTCGGACCCCCGCGAGGACTACACGTGTACCCCCCTGGAGGTACTGGCCTGGCGCGCATCCCCCACGACGGAAGCGGACCCCCTGTGGACATCCACCCCGGAGGCCCGCAGGACGTACCTGAACACCGCGGAATTCCTCACGGCAAGGGGCCAGGCATGACGGTGATACCCCCCAGGGCGGCCTGGTCGGCGACGATCCGCGAGGGCGAGTCCCTCACGATCACGGACCTGCACGGCAACCAGGCGGTCGACTTCCTGGTGTACGACGCCCACGACACGACGATCCGCTACAGCGCCCCGGACACGATCCACGCCCAGGGCACCCTCTTCCTGACGACGGGAAGCGTCCTGCTGTCGAACGAGCACACCCCGCTGATGACGGTGACGAGGGACGACGTCGGCCGCCACGACACGGTGGGCGGCGCCTGCTCGAAGGAGTCGAACACCCTCCGCTACGGCCACCACACCTGGTCCCAGCACGCATGCGTGGACAACTTCCTCACGGAGGGCGCCAAGTACGGCCTCGGCAAACGGGACTTGGTGTCCAACATCAACTGGTACATGAACGTCCCGGTGGACAAGGACGGCACGCTCGGCATCGTCGACGGCATCTCCTCCCCCGGCCTCCGCGTGACCCTGAGGGCGGAGCGCGACGTCCTGGTCCTGGTCTCCAACTGCCCCCAGATCAACAACCCGTGCAACGGCTTCGCCCCGACGGCGGTGGAGATGACGATCGACGAGGCACCCGGCACGGAGGCGGGACGGCCATGACCTTCGACACCCTCCTCATAGCCAACCGGGGCGAGATAGCCGCCCGCATCATCCGCACGGCACACCGACTCGGCCTGCGCACGGTGGCCGTGTACTCCGACCCGGACCGCGACTCCCCCCACGTACGCCTCGCCGACGAGGCGGTCCGCCTGGGCCCGGCCCCGGCGAAGGACTCGTACCTGAACCCCGACCTCGTCCTGAAGGCCGCGCGGGACACCGGCGCGGGAGCGATCCACCCCGGCTACGGATTCCTCTCGGAGAACGCCGGCTTCGCCCGCCGCTGCGAGGAAGCGGGCCTCGTCTTCGTCGGCCCCACCCCCACCCACCTGGACCTCTTCGGCGCGAAACACACGGCGAGAGCGGCGGCCCGGGCGGCGGGCGTCCCCCTGGCCCCCGGCACGGACCTGCTCCCCTCCCTCGAAGCGGCCCTGGAACAGGCCGAGTCGATCGGCTACCCGGTGATGCTGAAGGCGACCGGCGGAGGCGGCGGCATCGGCATGTCGGCCTGCCGCACCCCCCAGAACCTCACCGCGGCCTGGGAGTCTGTGCACCGCGTGGCCGCCGCCTCCTTCTCCTCGGCGGGCGTCTTCCTGGAACGCCTGGTGGAACACGCCCGCCACGTCGAGGTCCAGGTCTTCGGCGACGGCGCCGGCCGGGTCGTCACCTTCGGCGACCGCGACTGCTCCCTCCAGCGCCGCAACCAGAAGGTGGTCGAAGAGGCCCCGGCCCCCGGCCTCCCGGCCCGCATCAGACACCAACTCACCACGAACGCCCACGACTTGTGCGCCACGGTCGGCTACCGCTCCGCGGGAACCGTCGAGTTCGTGTACGACGCGGCCCGCGAGGAGGCGTACTTCCTGGAGGTCAACACCCGCCTCCAGGTCGAACACCCGGTCACGGAGGAGATCTACGGCGTCGACCTGGTCGCCTGGATGCTGCGCCTGGCCCAGGGCGACCGGAGCGTCGTCCGCACCCCGCCCCAGCCGCGCGGCCACGCCGTCGAGGCCCGCGTCTACGCCGAGGACCCCACCCGCGAACACCGCCCCAGCGCGGGCCTGTTGACGCGGGTCACCCACCCGGACGGGGTACGCGTCGACGGCTGGGTGGAGACCGGCACGGAGGTGACGACGTCGTACGACCCGATGCTCGCCAAGGTCATCGCGCACGGCACCGACCGCGCCGACGCGCTGCGCCGCCTGTCGAAGGCGCTGGCCGGCACCAGGGTGGACGGCATCGAGACGAACCTCGGCCTGCTACGAGCGGCGCTGGAGCAGGCCGAGTTCAGGTCGGCGACCCACTCCACGGCGACCCTGGCGACGGTCACCGACCCGACGCCGCGCATCGAGGTCGTGTCCGCCGGGACGCTCACGACGGTCCAGGACTGGCCCGGCCGCACCGGGCACTGGCAGGTGGGCGTCCCGCCGTCGGGCCCGATGGACGACCGCTCGTTCCGGGCCGGCAACCGCGCGCTGGGCAACCCGGAGGGCACGGCCGGCCTCGAATGCACGCTCCAGGGCCCGGAGTTGAGGTTCACACACCCGGCGCGGGTGTGCGTGACGGGTGCACCGGCACCGGTCACGGTGGACGGTTCACCGGCGCCGCAGTGGGAGCCGGTGACGGTCCCGGCCGGGGCCGTACTGAAGGTCGGCGCCCCGACGGAACACGGCCTGCGGACGTACGTCCTGTTCGCGGGCGGCCTCGACGTCCCCGAATTCCTGGGCAGCGCGAGCACGTTCACGCTGGGACGGTTCGGCGGACACGGAGGGAGGGCACTGCGGCCGGGGGACGTACTGCACGGCGGGACGGTCCCCCACGAGGAGCGCGGCGCGACCGCGACGAGCGAAGCGGCGACCCCCGCCCCACCTCCGGCCCCCGCCCCGGCTCCGACTCCGACTCCGACCCCGGCTCCGGCTCCAGCCCGGGAAGCCCCCCTGCCGCTCAACCCCCCGCCCTTCACCTCCACATGGCACATCGCCGTGACCGAAGGCCCCCACGCCGCCCCGGAGTTCTTCACCGAGGCCGACATCCACGACTTCTACGCCGCCGACTGGAAAGTCCACTTCAACTCGGCCCGCACCGGCGTCCGCCTCATCGGCCCGAAACCCCGCTGGTCCCGCACCGACGGCGGCGAAGCCGGCCTGCACCCCTCCAACATCCACGACACCCCGTACTCCGTGGGCGCCGTCGACTACACCGGCGACATGCCGGTCCTCCTCGGCCCGGACGGCCCCTCCCTGGGCGGCTTCGTCTGCCCGGCGACCATCCACTCGGCGGAACGCTGGAAGCTGGGCCAGCTCCGCCCGGGCGACACGGTCCGCTTCACGCCGGTCGACACAACAGGCGTAGCCCGCGCGGAGATTGTGGACGGCGGCATCCTGGCCCGTGACGGCGACGTCACCTACCGGCGCAGCGGCGACGACAACCTCCTGGTCGAATTCGGCCCCATGCAACTGGAGTTGGCACTGCGCATGCGGGTCCACGCCCTCATGGAAGCGGTGAACGAGGCGGCGATCGAGGGCGTCACGGACCTCACCCCGGGCATCCGCTCCCTCCAGATCAAGACGGACCCGGACCGCCTCCCCCTGCCCGAACTCCTCACCAGAACACGCAGGTTGGCGAAGGCCCTGCCGCCCACGGCCCAGCTCACCGTCCCCTCCCGCACGATCCACCTCCCCCTCTCCTGGGACGACCCCGCGACCCGCGAGGCCATCGCCCGCTACATGGCCGGCGTCCGCGACGACGCCCCCTGGTGCCCCTGGAACATCGAGTTCATCCGCCGCGTCAACGGCCTGGACACGGTCGAGGACGTCTACCGCACAATCTTCGACGCGGAGTACCTCGTACTGGGCCTGGGCGACGTCTACCTGGGCGCCCCGGTCGCCACGCCGCTCGACCCCCGCCACCGCCTGGTCACCACGAAGTACAACCCGGCCCGCACCTGGACCGCCGAGAACTCCGTCGGCATCGGCGGCGCCTACCTGTGCGTC
This sequence comes from Streptomyces niveiscabiei, assembly GCF_033794345.1. Classification (NCBI taxonomy): domain Bacteria; kingdom Bacillati; phylum Actinomycetota; class Actinomycetes; order Kitasatosporales; family Streptomycetaceae; genus Streptomyces; species Streptomyces niveiscabiei. The sequence goes on along the minus strand of NZ_JARAYJ010000005.1, from coordinate 127,532 downwards.
TACGGCATGGAGGGCCCCGGCGGCTACCAGTTCGTCGGCCGCACCACCCAGGTCTGGTCGCCCTGGCAGCAGCGCGGCGCCTTCGAACCCGGCAAGCCGTGGCTCCTGCGCTTCTTCGACCGGATCAAGTGGTACCCGGTCGACGCGGACGAACTCCTCGGCCTGCGCGCCGACATCACGTCCGGCCGCTTCGCCCCCCGCGTCGAGGAGGGCACGTTCTCGCTGGCGGAGTACGACAGCTTCCTCACCGAACACGCCGACTCCATCGCCGAGTTCAGACGAACCCAGCAGCAGGCCTTCGCCGCCGAACGCCAAGCCTGGGAAGAAGCGGGCGAGTTCGCCCGGGCCGAAGCCGCCGACGCACCCCCGCCGCCCCCGGCCCGCATCGAGATCCCGCCGGGCGGACGCCTCGTCGAGGCCGAATTCGCGGCGTCCGTCTGGCAGTTGAACGTCCGGCAGGGCGACGAGGTCACCACGGGCCAGCCTCTCCTGGCCCTGGAGGCGATGAAAATGGAGTCCCGCGTCGACGCCCCGACCTCCGGAATCGTCCACGAGATCCTGACCAGACCCGGCGACCAGGTGGAAGCTGGAACCGCACTCCTGATCCTCGCCCCGGCCGTGAACTGAAAGAGGAGCACCACCCCATGCTCACCACCCGAGTCCGCGCCGCCTACGCCCGCATCGACGCCGTGGACCGCCCGGAGATCTGGATCACCCTGCGCCCCCGGGAGGCGGTGGAGGCGGAGGCCCGGTCCCTGGAAGCCCGCCTCGCGGCGGGCGAGCACCTCCCCCTCGCCGGCCGGCTCCTCGCCGTCAAGGGCAACATCGACGTGGCCGGCCTCCCCACGACCGCCGCCTGCCCCTCGTACGCGTACGACCCGCCGGCCGACGCCCCCGTGGTCGCCCGGCTCCGCGCGGCCGGCGCCCTCGTCCTCGGCACCACGAACCTCGACCAGTTCGCCACGGGCCTGGTCGGCACCCGCTCCCCGTACGGCGCGGTCCGAGGCGCCCACGACCCGTCCCGCGTCAGCGGCGGCTCCAGCTCCGGCTCGGCGGTCGCGGTGGCCCTGGGCATCGCGGACCTGGCCCTCGGCACCGACACGGCGGGCTCCGGCCGGGTCCCGGCGGCCTTCAACGGCATCGTCGGCCTCAAACCGACGAAGGGCCTGGTCCCGACGGACGGCGTGGTCCCGGCCTGCGCCTCCCTGGACTGCGTCACGGTCTTCGCCCGCACCCTGCGAGAAGCCGAACAGGCCCTGGCCCACATGACCACCACCCCGAGCCCCACCCCACCCCGAGCCCCCGGCCCCTGGCGCATAGCGATCGCCACCCCCGACGACCTGGGCCCCCTGGACGAGGGCTGGCAACAGGCGTACGAAGCGGCGGTCGGCCGGCTCCGCGCGGCGGGCGCCGAGATCCGCACCCTGGACCTCACGCCGTTCACCGAAGCCGCGGCGATGCTCTACGAGGGCGCCTTCGTCGCCGAACGCTACACAGCGGTGGGCGAGTTCATCGACAAAGCCGGCCCCGACCTGGACCCCACGGTAGCGGCGATCATCACCAAGGCCCGCGACATCCCGGCCCACCGGCTCTTCGCGGACCAGGCGAAGTTGACGAACCTCCGCACCAAGGCCCTTGAGCAACTCGCGGACGCGGACGCCCTGTTGCTCCCCACCACCCCGACTCACCCCACCCTGGCCGAAGTAGCCGCCGACCCCTTCACCACCAACGCCCGCCTCGGCCGCTTCACCAACTCCACCAACCTCTTCGACCTGGCCGCAGCGGCGATCCCCGCGGGCAAGGTGAACGGCCTCCCCTTCGGCGTCATGCTGATAGCCCCGGCCCACACGGACGAACGCCTCCCCAGAATCGCGGAACTACTGACAGGCAACGTCCAACTGGCGGTAGTGGGCGCCCACTTGACGGGCCAGCCCCTGAACCCCCAACTCCTGTCCCTGGGCGCGACCTTGAACCGCACGACGACAACAGCCCCGGCCTACCGCCTGCACGCCCTGAACACGACCCCACCGAAGCCGGGCCTGGTGCACGTAGGCGAAGGAGGAGCGGCCATAGAGACGGAGATCTGGAACATCCCCCCAGAGGGCCTGGGCCACCTCCTGTCAGCACTCCCCCGCCCGATGACGCTGGGCAAGGTAGACCTGACAGACGGCACCCAGGTACCAGGCTTCCTCTGCGAACCCAGCGCACTGGGGAACGCAGAGGACATCACGACATATGGAGGCTGGCGCTCATATCTGAACAGGCTCTAGAGCAACGCCCCGTCTTTCAGGGGCGCGGGGCTGTATCGATGTGCGACTACCGCCGCGTGGGCGCGACCAGCCACATTCCTCCCGCACCCGCCCCCCAACCTCACCCCACCGACGAATAGGCGACCACCCCCCGCAACACCCCCTCAACAGCCTTACGCGCAGCCTTGGGCACGGTCGACCCCTCAGCCGGCGCCGCCGCCGCAACCTGCCCCAGCACATCGATCACCTGCTTGCACCACCGCACAAAATCCCCCGCAGGCATCTCCGCCTCCCGAAGCACCTCGTCCAGCCCACTCCCGGAAGCCCACATGAACACAGCCCAGGCGAACCCGAGATCCGGCTCCCGCTGCCCGACCCCCTCCGTCTGACTGATCTTGAACTCTTCCTCCAGCCCGTCCAGCCGCCCCCAGATCCGCACCATCTCCCCGAGCGCGGCCTTGGCCGCCCCGGACGGCACCTTGGGAGCCATCGCGTCGTCCCCGACACGGGCCTCGTACACCAACGCGGAAACGCACGCGGCGAGTTCGGCGGGCGACAACCCTTCCCACACCCCGGCCCGCAGACACTCACTGGCGAGCAGATCGAGTTCGCCGTACAACCGGGCCAACCGCCGCCCGTGCTCGGTGACTTCGTCCCCGCGCAGATAGTCGAGCTCGGTCAGCAGCGCGACGATCCGGTCGAAGGTCCGGGCGATCGTGTTGGTCCGCCCCTCGATCCGCCGCTCCAGCTGGGACGTGTCCCGCAGCAGCCGGTAGTACCGCTCGGCCCACCGCGCATGGTCCTCGCGCTCGGCGCACCCATGGCAGGGGTGGGCCCGCAACTCGGCCCGCAGCCGGGCGATCTCGCGGTCGTCGGCGGCCTGGGACCGCTTCTTGCGGGCCCGCTCCGGCGGAATGTGCCCGGCCTTGGTCCGCAGCGCGGACGCGAGGTCCCGCCGGGACTGGGGCGAGCGGGGGTTGAAGGTCTTGGGGATCCGCATCCGGTCGAGCGCCTCGACCGGCACCGGGAAGTCGATGGAGGCGAGCCGCTTGACCTGCCGCTCGGCGGTCAGCACCAGCGGCCGGGGCCCGTCATGATGCTCGAACCCCCGGTGCCCGTTGGCCCGCCCGGCCGGCAGCCCCGGATCGAGGACGAGCGCGAGCCCGGCGTACTTGCCGGTGGGCACGTGGATGACGTCACCCGGCTTGAGCCGCTCCAGCGCGACCGCGGACTCGGCACGCCGCTGAGCCACCCCCTGCCGGGCCAACTCGGTCTCGCGGTCCTTGAGTTCGCGCCGCAGCCGGGCGTACTCCTCGAAGTCCCCGAGGTGGCAGGTCATCGACTCCTTGTACCCGTCGAGCCCCTCCTCGTTGCGCTGGACCTGCCGGGAGATCCCGACGACCGACCGGTCGGCCTGGAACTGCGCGAACGACGTCTCCAGCAGCTCCCGCGAGCGGTGGCGCCCGAACTGCTCGACGAGGTTGACGGCCATGTTGTACGAGGGCCGGAAACTCGACCGCAGCGGGTACGTCCGCGTGCCCGCGAGCCCCGCGAGGTGCTCGGGGCTCATGGCCCGCTGCCACAGCACGACCGCGTGCCCCTCGACATCGATGCCCCGCCGCCCGGCCCGCCCGGTGAGCTGCGTGTACTCCCCCGGCGTGATGTCCGCGTGCTGCTCGCCGTTCCACTTGACGAGCTTTTCGAGGACGACGGACCTGGCCGGCATGTTGATGCCGAGCGCCAGCGTCTCCGTCGCGAAGACGGCCTTGACGAGCCCGCGCACGAACAGTTCCTCGACGACCTCCTTGAAGGTCGGCAGCATCCCGGCGTGGTGCGCGGCGATGCCCCGCTCCAGCCCCTCCAGCCACTCGAAGTAACCGAGGACATGCAGGTCCTCACGCGGAATCGCGGCCGTACGCTCCTCGACGAGCGCGCGCACCTCGGCCCGCGCCGCGTCGTCGTTGAGCCTCAGCCCGGCGTACAGACACTGCTGTACGGCGGCCTCGCAGGCGGCGCGGCTGAAGATGAAGGTGATCGCGGGGAGCAGGCCCTCGGCGTCGAGCCGCTCGATGACCTCGGGCCGGCCCGGCGTCCACACGCGCGAGCGCGAACGCCGCTCCCGCTCCCGGTCGGCCTCCCGCATCCGGCCGCGCTTGCGGTCCTGGTACGAGGGCCGCTGCGCCTCCATGCGCGCGAGCCGGACGAGGTCGGGGTTGACGGCCTTCTTGCTGCCCTCGCCCTCCTCGAACAGGTCGTACATCCGCCGCCCCGCCAGCACGTGCTGGAACAGGGGCACGGGCCTGTGCTCGGAGACGATGACCTCGGTGTCCCCGCGGACCGTGTCCAGCCAGTCGCCGAACTCCTCCGCGTTGGACACGGTCGCGGACAGCGAGACCAGCGTCACGGACTCGGGGAGGTGGATGATCACCTCTTCCCATACGGCGCCCCGGAAGCGGTCGGAGAGGTAGTGCACCTCGTCCATCACCACGTACCCGAGGCCCAGCAGCGTCTGCGAGCCCGCGTACAGCATGTTCCGCAGCACCTCGGTCGTCATCACGACCACCGGCGCGTCGGAGTTGACGCTGTTGTCGCCCGTCAGCAGCCCGACCTTGTCCGCGCCGTAGCGGCGGCACAGGTCGGCGTACTTCTGATTGGAGAGCGCCTTGATGGGAGTCGTGTAGAAACACTTCTTCCCCTGCCCCAGGGCCAGGTGAACGGCGAACTCCCCGACGATCGTCTTCCCCGACCCCGTAGGAGCGGCGACCAGCACCCCCTTCCCCGCCTCAAGCGCCCGACAGGCCTCGATCTGAAAAGCATCGAGCCCGAACTCATACATCTCGCGAAACCCGGCCAACGCGGTCGCCTGCTCGACAGCACGCCTGCGCGCCGCCGCATACCGCTCAGCCGGAGAGAGGTCCTCTGTCATCGTGCCTTCGAGCGTACCGGCCCCCACTGACAACGGGACGATCATTATCCGGATCCTGGACGGATCGTGGAGAAACGGAAGCGGCCGGCCGCCTCGTGGGCGTCCGGCCGCGTCCCGCGGTCGAAGGAGGGTCAGGTCACGTCGTCGTACCCGTTGACCCGCTCCGTGCTCGACTGGCCCGGCAGCGCGCGGGCGGAGCTCACGGATTCGACCTCGCCGATGTCCGAGGGGGTCAGGTCGAGTTCGGACGCTTCGTCGTCGCCGGGGCCCATCTCCTCGCGGCGGCGCTTGCGCTTGTCGTTCAGGAGGGAGAACACGGTGGCGCAGAAGTAGAGGACCCAGATCGGTCCCGCGAGGGCCAGCATGGTCAGCGGGTCGGTGCTGGGCGTCGCGACGGCCGCGAAGACCGTGATGCCCATGATCATGCCGCGCCACCAGCCGAGCATCCGCTTGCCGGTCAGCACCCCGGTCAGGTTGAGCATCACCAGCAGCAGCGGCAGCTCGAAGGAGAGCCCGAAGACGAGCACCATACGGACGATCAGGTCGAGCAGGTCGTCCAGCGGCAGCTGGTTGTCCAGGTCCGCGGGCGAGAACTCCAGGAGCACCTTCGCCATGGTCGGCAGCGTCTTGTACGCGAAGAAGGCACCGCCCAGGAACAGCGGGAAGCCGGCGCCGACGAACGCGTACGCGTACTTCCGCTCGTGCTTGTGCAGGCCGGGAGCGACGAACGCCCACAGCTGGTAGAGCCAGACCGGCGAAGCGAAGATCACACCGGCCATCAGGGAGACCTTGAGGGCGAGCGTGAACGGGGTCAGCAGACCGTTGAGGACGATGCGGGCGCAGGTTCCGGTCCGCTGCTGCGCCAGTTCGGAGAGGGTGGCGTTGCACCCGACCGAGTCCAGAATCGGGTTCGTGAAGAACTCGATGATGTCCTTGTAGAAGAAGGCGGCGATGACCGTGATGACGACAATCGCCAGAACGGCCTTCGCGAGCCGGTTACGGAGCTCGCGAATGTGCTCCACGAGGGGCATCCGCCCCTCGGGATCCTTCTCCTTCTTGCGGGCAGACTTGAGCAACCCACGTTCCCATCTCGTACGGCGGGCCGGAGGTCACCGGCCCTGCGTCAGCGCTTGGTGGAGTCCGTCGGCTCGGTGACCGGGCGGGAGCTGGTCACGTCGCCGGGGGCCGCCTGGATGGTGCGCTGCGCGGACGCCTGGTCACCCGGGGTGGGCGGGGCGGCCGAAGTCGTGGAGGAGTTGCCACCCTCCTCCTTCATCGCCTTGGCCTCGCTCTTGAGGATCCGCGCGGACTTGCCGAGCGAGCGGGCCATGTCCGGAAGCTTCTTCGCGCCGAACAGCAGGATGATGACGACGAGGATGAGAATGATCTCGGGGGCTCCGAGCCTTCCGAACATAAGTCTTTACCTTCTCACCGAGGCGGCTGGGTGGGGATGCTGTGCGACCGGTCGGACAGGTGTCCGAACGATCGTGCTCTCAGCGATCGTAACGCCCGGGGGTGAACGTCAGGCAATCCCCGTGCGTACTCCCTGTTCCGCGAATCGGGCCTCGTTCTCCGGTCCGCGACCAGCAGCGTACCCGCCGCACCGGTCGGCGCGGGAGGGAGAAGTCGCCCAAATCGCATCGGCCCCCCGACTCACAGAGCCGTCACGGCCGCACTCACAGCGAGTCGGCGGCCCGCGCGGTGCTCACCGCCGCCCGCTCCAGCTCCTCCGCGGCCCGCCCGATCCGCTCCGCGGACGCCGCGACCTGCGCCCCGAGCCGCCGCGCCTCCACGAACACCCGCACCGCGAGCACCCCCAGCACGACCAGCCCGAGAAATCCCACAGCAACCGCGACCATCGCCCAGAACATGCCCCGAGCGTAGCGCTCCACGGGAGCCCCGGTGACAGGCGGTCGCCGCCCCCGGCAGAGGGACACCCCACCCGGCCCGGCCCCCCGAAACCCGCCTACGCCCCCTGCAACCGCAGCGTCCGCACCCCGCCCCCCACCAGCAGCTCCACGATCCGCTCCCCCGCGGGCTTGCGCACGGCCTCCCCGCAGTCGGGGCACGTGAAGGAGTAGAACGTCGTCCGACTGCTCCCCCCGATCGCCAGCATGAACGCCTCGGCCCCCAGTTGGAACCGCCCCCGGCACTCAGGACACCCAGCGGTGAACACGACCGGCGTGACGGCCTCGATTCCCACGTCCTTCATACCCGCGAAGGCCATGGCGACGGTCATCCCCCCATCAGCCGCCCTCCCTTCACCGACCGCGGCCTCCCGGTCCACCTCGCCCCTCTGCCCGACACCAGCACCACGGCCCGCCTCGCCCCCCGGCCTCACCGCCGCCCCGCGGCCCGCTCCAGCCTCCGGCCTCACCGCCGCCCCGCGGTCCACTCCAGCCGCCTGCCCGACCGCAGCCTCCCGGCCCACCGCTCCCCCCTGCCCGACCGCAGCCCCACGATCCCCCTCAGCCCCCCGCCGCACCGACGCCCACGGGTCGACCGGCACCCCCCGCCCCTCAAGCGTCCCGCTCACCCGCCCGCTCCCCCCGCCTCGACCTGCTCGTACGCGGCCAGCGCCTCCCGGGCCGCCCGGCGGGCGCTGTCCGCGAGGTCCTGCGGCGCGACGATCCGCCCGTCGGCCCCCAGCCGGAGCGCGAGGCGCCGCAGGGACGCGGGGTCGGGTGTGCGCAGGGTGATCCGCAGCCCCCCGTCGGGCAGTTCGTCGGCGCTGTCGTGCGGGTAGTACTCGGCGACCCAGCGCCCGCCGGGCCCCACCTCGACGACGACCTCGGGATCCTCCGCGGCGGGCTGCACGAGCCCCAGCGACAGATCCCGCAGCTCGACCTCGGGCGGCGCGGACGGCTCGTCGAGGATCTTGATCTCGGCGACCCGGTCGAGCCGGAACGTGCGCCGCGCCTCGGAGCGCCGGCACCACGCCTCGACGTACGTGTGCCCGACGCTGACCAGCCGGATCGGGTCGATCTCCCGCTCGGTGACCTCGTCGCGCGCGGGCGAGTAGTAGCGGATCCACAGCCGGCGCCGCTCGGCGATGGCCCGGTCGACGTCGGCGAAGACCCCGCCCTCGGACTCGAAGGTCACCGACAGGCGCGCGCTGGACACGGCCGCCTCGCCGGCCGCCGTCTCGACCTTCGCGGTGGCCCGCAGCAGCGCCTGCCGGTCGCCCTCGCGCAGCCCCGGCAGCGTGGCGACCGCGCGCGCGGCGACCAGCAGGGCCGTCGCCTCGTCGGCGGCGAGCCGCAGGGGCTCGGCGACGTCGTCGGGGTTGTGCCACCAGATGTGCTCGCCGTCGGTGTCGATGTCGAGGAGGTCCCCGCCCCGGAAGCTGGTCCCGCACATCGGCAGGACGTCCAGGTCGGCGACGAGTTCCTCCTCGCTGATCCCGAACGCCCGCGCCACGTCCTCGACGCGCGCGCCGGGCCGCTCCTTCAGGTACGTCACCAGCGACAGCATCCGCCGCGTCTGGTCGATCGCGTTCACCGGCCGTACCGGCTTTCCCGCCATGCTCCCCGTCCCCCTCAGCCCTTGGCCACGGCCCGCAGCCGGTCGACGACGTCCGCCCGCAGCTCGGCGGGTTCGACGACCACCACGTCCGGCCCGAACTCCACCAGCCAGGCGTCCAGACCGTGCCCGTACGGAATCTCCAACTCGTCCCACCCGTCACCGAGTTCCCGGACCACCGTGGCTTTCGCCCGAAGGGGGTACCCGGCGCCGGCCCGCAGCCGGATCAGCGCGCTGCGGTCGGCGCCCTCCCCGGCCCAGCCGGCCACGGTCTCCCGTACGGTGACGACGTCCGGCACCGGCGCCGTGAACCCGGCCCCTCGCGACCGCACGCGGCCGGTGATCCGCGACAGCCGGAACACCCGCTCGGCGCCCCGGTCCCGGTCGAACCCGGCGAGGTACCAGTGCCCGCGCCAGCACTCCAGCGCCCACGGCTCGACGTTGCGGGGCTCGGGGCGCGCGGCGGTGACCTTGCGGTAGTCGAAGACGACGGGCCTGCGGTCCCGGCACGCCAGCATCAGCGGCTCGAACGCGGCCTCGTGGACGGGGATATGGGGTTCCAGGGCGCCGTGCGCCTCGTACGGGTCGACGTCCTCCGGGAGACCTGCGGCGCGCAGCTTCTGGAGCGCGCCGGAGGCGGCTCCGGCGAGGCGTGCCTGCTGCCACACCTTCGCGGCGACGCCCAGCGCGGCGGCCTCCTCCGCGTCCAGGGTGATCGGCGGGAGGCGGTTGCTGTCGCGGCGGGCGAGGTAGCCGACCTCGCCGTCCAGGTTCTCCACCGTCTCGATGACCAGGCCGAGTTCGCGCAGGTCGTCCTTGTCGCGCTCGAACATCCGGTTGAAGGCGTCGTCCGCAGCCGCCTCAAGATACGCCTCGATGGATTCCCGCAACTCCCGCTTGCTCAGCGGCCTGCGCGTCCCCAGCAGACACAGCGCCAGGTTCATGAGCCGTTCTGCCTTGGCAATGGCCATCGACGCCCTACGCCTTTCCTATGGTGCTTCCGACGGATGACCGTACCGCCCCGCGCCGCCCCGGCAAAAGCCGAGGGCCCACGCCCGTACAGGCATGGGCCCCACTCGGTCAGCGGCGGTCGTGCGCTGCTCAGACCGCGATCAGGTCCACCACGAAGATCAGGGTGGAACCGGCCGGGATCGCCGGGGTCGGGGACTGGTCCCCGTACGCCAGGTGCGGCGGGATCGTCAGCTGGCGACGGCCGCCGACCTTCATGCCCTGCACACCCTTGTCCCAGCCCTGGATGACGCGGCCGGCGCCCAGCGGGAACTTGAAGGCCGAGCCCCGGTTCCAGCTCGCGTCGAACTCCTCGCCGGTGGCGAAGGTGACGCCCACGTAGTGCACGGTCACGGTCTGACCGGCCTGCGCGACCTCGCCGTCGCCCTCCCAGATGTCCTTGATCTCCAGGTCCGCCGGCGGCTGACCCTCGGGAAAGTCGATCTCGGGCTTCTCGATGCTCACGTCAAACTCCTGGTCGTTCACAAAAAGGCAACCCGCACAGTCTTACACCCCGCGCGGCGTCACGAAGCTGCCGGGCGGGGTCAGGAGGAAGCCAGGATGTCCACCGTGAACACCATCGTCGACGTCTTCTCGATCCCGCTCCCGCTCGGCGGGTTGTCGCCGTAGCCCAGCGCCGGCGGTACGACGACGACGACGCGGCTGCCGACCTTCTTGCCGGTCAGCCCCTGCGCCCACCCCTTGACGACCTGCTGGAGCGAGAACGACGTCGGCGCGCTGCGCTGGTACGAGGAGTCGAACTCCTTGCCGGTCTCCCACACGACGCCCTTGTACTGCACGACGAGCGTGGAGTCGGCCTTGACGACCGCGCCGTCGCCCTCGATGACGTAGTTCGCCACCAGGCCCTTCGGCGCGGCCGACTTCGGGATCTCGACCGACGGCGCCTTGCCGTCCGTGTTCGTGCCGACCTTCGGCAGCGCGGCGTCGTCCTGCGCGACGTCCTTGCCCTTGGCGGAGGACTTCGCGTTGAACGTGTCCAGCACGTCCACCACGAACACCAGCGTGTCCGTGCCCTTGATGCCCGCCTGCGACTGGCCCTCCGAGCCGTACCCCCAGGTCGGCGGGACGGAGAACTCGACGCGGCTGCCGGTCTTCTTGCCCGCGAGGGCGTACCGCCAGCCGTCGATGATGCTGCCCTGCGCGAGCTGGATGAACAGGGGGGTCTTGCGGTCGTAGGAGTTGTCGAAGACCTTCGCCGTGTCCCAGATCTGGCCCAGGTAGTTCGCCCAGACGTAGTCCTTCTCGGCGATCGTCTGCCCGCTGCCCGCGATCAGTGTCTTCACCGCGAGCTGGTCCGACGGGGAGCCGGTGCCCTTCGCCACGGTCGGCTTCTCGCCGAACTTCTGACCCGCCGTCACGGCCGGCAGCGGGCCGTCGACGACCTTCGGCGCCGGAGCGGCCGACGGCGAGTCGGACGCCGACTGCGACGCGCTGTCGCTCGCCTTGTTCGAATCGGACTTGTCGTCGCCGCAGCCGGCGAGTGTGACCAGTCCCGCGGGGACGGCGGCGAGGATGAGGGAGCGTCGGCGCACGGTGAAAGCCTCGTAATCGATCGATCAGGTGGATGGCGTGCGCGCAACTCTACGGCGTGCAAAGGGCGCCGTACGGGAAACGTACGGCGCCCGTGTTGCGTTCCGGTCTGTCACCGGAACGTGTGTCACATCCCGGCGATCAGCTTCTCCACCCGGTCGTCGACCGAACGGAACGGGTCCTTGCACAGGACCGTCCGCTGCGCCTGGTCGTTCAGCTTCAGGTGCACCCAGTCCACCGTGAAGTCCCGGCGCTGCTCCTGCGCGCGCCGGATGAAGTCACCGCGCAGGCGGGCCCGCGTGGTCTGCGGCGGCACCGACTTGCCCTCGAAGATCTTCAGGTCGTCGCAGATCCGCGCCGCCTGCCCCTTGCGCTCCAGCAGGTAGTACAGACCCCGGCGACGGTGGATGTCGTGGTAGGCGAGGTCGATCTGCGCCACCCGCGGATGCGACATCGTCATGTTGTGCTTGGCCCGGTACCGCTCGATCAGCTGGTACTTCATCACCCAGTCGATCTCGGTGCCGATCCGGTCCAGGTCCTCCGACTCGATCGCGTCCAGCGTGCGGCCCCACAGTTCGAGGACCTGCTCGACCGTCCCCGTCCGGATGCCGCGCCGTTCGCAGAAGTCGACGGCCTTCTCGTAGTACTCGCGCTGCACTTCGAGCGCCGACGCCTCGCGTCCGCTCGCCAGGCGCACCTTGCGCCGGCCCGTGATGTCGTGGCTGACCTCGCGGATCGCCCGGATCGGGTTCTCCAGCGTCAGGTCCCGCATCACCGTGCCCGCCTCGATCATCCGCAGCACCAGGTCGGTCGCGCCGACCTTCAGCAGCATCGTCGTCTCCGACATGTTCGAGTCGCCCACGATCACGTGCAGCCGGCGGTAGCGTTCCGCGTCCGCGTGCGGCTCGTCGCGGGTGTTGATGATCGGCCGGGAGCGTGTCGTCGCCGAGGAGACGCCCTCCCAGATGTGCTCCGCGCGCTGGCTGACGCAGTACACCGCGCCGCGCGGGGTCTGGAGCACCTTGCCCGCCCCGCACAGCAGCTGACGCGTCACCAGGAACGGGATCAGGATGTCCGCGAGCCGCGAGAACTCCCCGTGCCTCGCGACCAGATAGTTCTCGTGACAGCCGTAGGAGTTGCCTGCCGAGTCCGTGTTGTTCTTGAAGAGGTAGACGTCGCCCGCGATTCCTTCCTCGTGCAGGCGCCGTTCCGCGTCCACCAGAAGCCCTTCGAGAATGCGCTCGCCGGCCTTGTCGTGAGTCACCAGTTCGGTCACGTTGTCACATTCGGGTGTCGCGTATTCGGGGTGCGAACCCACATCCAGATAGAGGCGGGCTCCGTTCCGCAGAAAGACATTGCTGCTGCGGCCCCATGACACGACACGGCGGAAGAGGTACCGCGCCACCTCGTCAGGAGACAGACGCCGCTGTCCCCTGAACGTGCACGTGACGCCGTACTCGTTCTCCAGCCCGAAAATGCGGCGGTCCATGACTGAACATTACGCCCGATCCCCCGAACTGAAACGGGGTTCGACAGCACGGTTCGGATCATTTTCCGACGACACCACCGCCACCGTACGCACCTCGGGCACCGCCATTACCCCCCTCGTCGCCAGCAAAACCAGCAACGCGGCACAGCCCGCCGCGCCCGGCACCGCGAACCCCCACAGCGTGCCGCCCGCCTCCACCACCGGGCCCGTCACGCCGGTCCCCAGCGCCTGCCCCACCCCGAACATCGTCACCAGCCACGAGAACGCCTCCGTCACCGTCCCGCGCGGCGCGTACCGGTCCACCAGCACGAACGAGCACGCGATGGCGGGCGCCAGGAACACCCCCGCCAGCGCGGTGAGCGCCACCATGGCCACCGCGCCGGGACGCAGCATCAGCGGCAGGTAGCACACCGCCAGCAGCGCCACGATCACTTCGAGGCGCCGCTGCGCCGACCCCGGCCACTGCCGCGCCCCGTACACCGTCCCCCCGGCCAGCGCCCCGAGCCCCAGCGCGGCCAGCAGCCAGCCGTACACCGCGTCCCCGCCGTGCGCGTCCGCGTACGGCACCGACGCCACCGTGATCGAGCCGAGCGCCACCCCGATGAACACGCATGCCCCCAGCAGTGCCAGCAGCGGGCGTGAGCGCAGTGCGCCGAGCCAGTGCGCCTCGCGCGGGGCCGACCGCCACGCGCGCGAGGGCGGCGACACCACCACCGACAGCGCCCCCAGCACGCCCACCGCGTTGATCACCAGCAGTGCCGCCTGCTCCGACCACAGGGCCACGCACAGCGTCACCAGCAGCGGGCCGACCGTGAACATCAGCTCCTGCGCGACCGCGTCCATGGCGTACGCCGTGTGCACCTGGTCCTCGCGCTTCAGCACGGACGGCCACAGGGCCCGCAGGCCGCCCTCCAGCGGCGGGGTCAGCAGGCCCGCGGCCACCACCGCCGTACAGGCGAGCCAGAGCGGCTCCAGGCCCGTCCAGGCGAAGACGGCCATGCCCAGGGCCGAGCCCAGCGCGGCCGGGAGCTGTACGCGCGGCTGGCCGTGCAGGTCGACCAGGCGGCCCAGCGCCGGCTGGCCCACCGCGTTCGCCACGCCGTACACCGCCGCCAGCACCCCGGCGAGGCTGTATGTGCCGCCCTGCGCGCGCGTGAACAGCACGATCGTGATCGCCGCCGTCGCGCACGGCAGCCGGCCCACCAGGGTGCCGGCCAGCAGCCGCGCCGCGTACCGCGCCCGCACGACCTCTCCGTAACCCGCCAGACCCCCGGCCATCGCGCCTCCCGTCGCTCAGGTGTTACGTATAACGTCCAGGGTCATACGTACCATGAGCCGAGACGAACGGTCCAGAACAGGAGGCAGGCTCACGGTGGCACACAGCAGCACCCGACCGACCAGTCGCGACGTCGCCAAAGCCGCCGGAGTCTCCCAGGCAGCCGTCTCCCTCGTCCTCGGCGACAAGTGGCGCGGCCGGGTCGCCGAGACCACCGCCGAACGCGTCCGGCAGGCCGCCCGCGACCTCGGCTACCGGCCCAACCTCGCCGCCCGCAACCTCCGCCTCGGCCACACCCGCACCGTCCTGCTCGTCGTCCCCGCCCTCACCACCGAGTTCTTCGCCGGCGTCTACACCGGAGCCGCCCGCGTCGCCGCCGACCACGGCTTCGGCGTCGTCCTCTACCCCTCCCCCGAAGGCGTGGGCCCCGCCCGCGACCCCTTCGCCAGCGCCCAGGCCGCCCTCGACGGCGTCATCGCCTCCTCCATGGCCGCCGACGCCCTCACCGCCATCCGCGGCGACCAGCTCCCCCTCGTCATGCTCGACAGCGACCCCCGCGGCAGCCTCGGCGCCGCCACCGTCAACCTCGACATCGCCGACGGCACCCGCCAGGTCGCCGACCACCTCCTCGGCCTCGGCCACCGCGACTTCCTCCACCTCGCCGCCGACGTACCCTCCTGGACCTTCCAGGTGCGCGCCGCCGCCCTCGTCGACCGGCTCACCACCGCACCCGGCACCACCCTGCGCACCGCGCGCTCCCCCATCACCATCGAGGACGCCCAGCACGCCGTCACCCGGGCTCTCCACGACGGCCCCCGGCCCACCGCCGTGGTCTGTGACGACGACAAACTCGCCGCCGGCGCCTACAAGGCCCTGCGCCGCCTCGGGCTGCGCATCCCGGACGACGTCTCCGTCACCGGCCTCGACGACCTCGCCCTCGCCACCGCCATCGACCCGGAGCTCACCACCGTCCGCCTCGACGCCGAGCTCTTCGGCGAACGCGGTATGCACGCGCTCCTCGCCGTCCTCGACGGCCGCACGCCCGACCAGGACGACATCCCGGTGCGGCTCGTCGTACGCGGCTCGACCGCGCCGCCGAGGTCCTGAAAAGCCCCGTGCCCCAGCCGGAGGGCCCGGCCGGGGCACGTACAGGGAGAGAGGCGGCTACTCGCCGGAGTCCTCGGAACCCGTGGCGTCCCCGGCGTCGTCCGCGCTCTCCGCCTCCGTCGCCGGGCCCTCCGCCTCCAGCAGGCGCGACAGCTGCGGGCCCACGATGCGCTTGAACTTCCGCTGCTGCGGGCGCGTACGGTCCAGGACGGCCACCTCAAGGCGCTCCGCCGGGATCTCCCGCTGCGTCCCGTTCGCCTCCCGCGACAGCGCCTGCACCGCCAGCTTCAGCGCCTCCGCCAGGCTCATGCCGTCCCGGTGGCGCTGGTCCAGATAGTTGCTGATCAGCTCCGCGTTGCCGCCCACCGCGACCGAACCGTGCTCGTCCACGATCGAGCCGTCGTGCGGCAGCCGGTAGATCTGGTCGCCCTCGACCGTCTCACCGACCTCCGCGACCACCAGCTCCACCTCGTACGGCTTCTCCGCCGACGACGAGAAGATCGTCCCCAGCGTCTGCGCGTACACGTTCGCGAGGCCCCGCGCGGTCACATCGTCACGGTCGTAGGTGTAACCCCGCAGGTCCGCGTAGCGCACACCGCCGATCCTGAGGTTCTCGTACTCGTTGTACTTGCCCGCCGCCGCGAACCCGATCCGGTCGTAGATCTCGCTGAACTTGTGCAGCGCGCGCGACGGATTCTCGCCGACGAACACGATGCCGTCGGCGTACTGGAGGACGACCAGGCTCCGGCCCCGCGCGATGCCCTTGCGGGCATACTCCGCGCGATCCGCCATCGCCTGCTGGGGGGAGACATAGAACGGCGTCGACACCGGTTACCCGTCCTTTTCTGTGGAAGTCACTCGATCACCTGACAAGAAACGAGATCCGCCGCTACAGCAGCGCGGCCCGCGGGCCGTCCGGCTGCTCCAGCCGCTTCTCCAGCACCGACCGCGCGATCTCGGCCGACTGATCGTCCGTCAGCCTGCGGAAACCCTCGTCGGTGATCACCGTGACGATCGGATAGATCCGGCGCGCGACATCCGGGCCGCCCGTCGCCGAGTCGTCGTCCGCCGCGTCGTACAGCGCCTGCACCACCAGGGTCGTCGCCTCGGACTCGGTCAGGCCCGCGTGGAACAGCTTCTTCATCGCGCCCCGCGCGAAGATCGAACCCGAGCCGACCGCCGCGAAGTTCTGCTCCTCGGAACGGCCGCCCGTCACGTCGTAGCTGAAGATCCGGCCCTTCGCGCGGTCCACGTCGAACCCGGCGAACAGCGGGACCACGGCCAGGCCCTGCATCGCCATGCCCAGGTTCGACCTGATCATCGTCGACAGGCGGTTCGCCTTGCCCTCCAGCGAGAGCTGCGCGCCCTCCACCTTCTCGAAGTGCTCCAGCTCCAGCTGGAACAGCTTCACCATCTCCACCGCGAGGCCCGCCGTGCCGGCGATCCCGACCGCCGAGTACTCGTCCGCCGGGAACACCTTCTCGATGTCCCGCTGGGCGATCATGTTCCCCATCGTCGCGCGGCGGTCGCCCGCGAGGATCACCCCGCCCTGGAACGTCACCGCGACGATCGTCGTCCCGTGCGGGGCCTCCACCACGCCCTGCACCGGCGGCAACTGCCGGTTCCCCGGCAGCAGTTGCGGCTGATGTGCCGACAGGAAGTCCATGAACGACGAGGACCCGGGCGTCAGGAAGGCAGCTGGTAGACGCCCGGTGCTACGAGTGTTGGCTTCCACGAGATTCCTTCCAGGTAGGAGGCCGCCCGACGAACCGCATCGGGGTCGTCCCCCAACTTGCCGATGGCCGAATTGCAGTTGAAGCACAGTACGCCACGGACCCTACCCGTCTCATGGCAGTGATCCACATGAACGGCGGGGGCTTTCAGGCAGATGACACAGAGCCCTTTCTGCTCGGCGATCATCTCGTCGCGCTGGGCTTCGGTTGGCTTCCCGGCGGCGCCGGTAGTGCGCGGCACCGTACTCGGCCACGCACTCCCGGCACCGGGACTGAAGACCGTCCCGCCGGTTCTTGTCCTTCGCGAACGACTTGAGCGGCAGATCCCGCCCGCAGCCCGGGCAGCGCTTCGCGTTGGGTTCGTCCATGACCTTCGCCCCCCGTAACCTTCGATTCGAAGGCCAATTCGGACTACTCCCCACCTTTCTGAACAAATCCACGCACGAAGTCCTCGGCGTTCTCCTCGAGGACATCGTCAATTTCGTCAAGAACCGAGTCGACGTCGTCGCTCAGCTTCTCGTGCCGTTCCTTCAGGTCCTCCGAGCCCGACGTCTCCGCCGCCTGCTCCTCGGCCTCTTCGTTCGTCCGGGTCGCCTTCTGCTGGCCGCCGCCGGTGTCCTTGGTCGCCATAACCCTCACCCCGCTCGATTCGCCCGACATGTCGGTGATGATCAGACCCTATAGTCCGGGTCCGACATCGGCCCCGCAGTTGGTACAACGTGCGGGGGCCACCTCGATGATTCCCGGAGGAGGGGGTTTCCACCCGTGTCCGGGGATCATGTGTTCAGCCGCCGGAGAGGACCCTGACCAGGTCTTCCGCGGTCCGGCAGCGGTCCAGAAGCTCCTTGACGTGATTTCGCGTTCCGCGTAGCGGTTCCAGGGTTGGGACGCGCTGGAGGCTGTCGCGCCCGGGCAGGTCGAAGATGACGGAGTCCCAGGACGCGGCGGCGACGTCGTCGGCGTACTGGTCGAGGCACCGCCCCCGGAAGTACGCCCGGGTGTCCTCGGGCGGCTCGGACATCGCCCGCTCGACGTCCCGCTCGTCCAGCAGCCGCTTCATGCGCCCGCGCGCGGCGAGCCGGTTGTAGAGCCCCTTCTCGGCCCGTACGTCGGCGTACTGGAGGTCGACGAGGTGCAGGCGCGCGGCGTCCCAGTCGAGGTCGTCACGGCGCCGGTAGCCCTCCATCAGCTCCTTCTTGGCGACCCAGTCGAGCTCCCCGGCGAGGCTCATGGGGTCGTTCTCCAGCCGCGTGAGGGTGTCCTCCCAGCGCGCGAGGACGTCCTTGGTCTGCTCGTCCGCGTCCGCGCCGTAGCGTTCCTCGACGTACTTGCGGGACAGCTCGTAGTACTCCATCTGGAGTTGTACGGCGGTGAGTGTGCGCCCGCTGCGGAGGGTGACGAGGCGCTGGAGGCCGGGGTCGTGGGAGACCTGGTGGAGGGTGCGGACGGGCTGGTCGACGGCGAGGTCGACGGCGATGAAGCCGTCCTCGATCATGGAGAGGACCAGGGCCGTCGTGCCGAGTTTGAGGTAGGTGGAGATCTCGGAGAGGTTCGCGTCGCCGATGATGACGTGCAGGCGGCGGTACTTCTCCGCGTCCGCGTGGGGTTCGTCGCGGGTGTTGATGATGGGCCGCTTGAGGGTGGTCTCCAGGCCGACCTCGACCTCGAAGTAGTCGGCGCGCTGGCTGATCTGGAAGCCGTGTTCGTGGCCGTCCTGGCCGATGCCGACGCGTCCGGCGCCGGTGAAGACCTGGCGGGAGACGAAGAAGGGCGTGAGGTGGCGCACGATGTCGCTGAAGGCGGTCTCGCGCTTCATCAGGTAGTTCTCGTGCGTCCCGTAGGAGGCGCCCTTGTTGTCGGTGTTGTTCTTGTAGAGGTGGATGGGCTGGGCGCCGGGGAGCTGGGCGGCTCGTTCGGCGGCCTCGGCCATGATGCGCTCGCCGGCCTTGTCCCACAGGACGGCGTCGCGGGGGTTGGTGACTTCGGGCGAGCTGTACTCGGGGTGGGCGTGGTCGACGTAGAGGCGGGCGCCGTTGGTGAGGATGACGTTGGCGAGGCCGATGTCCTCGTCGGTGAGCTGGCTGGCGTCGGCGGCCTCCCGGGCGAGGTCGAATCCCCGGGCGTCGCGCAGGGGGTTCTCCTCCTCGAAGTCCCAGCGGGCCCGGCGGGCCCGGTGCATCGCCGCGGCGTAGGCGTTGACGATCTGGGACGAGGTGAGCATGGCATTGGCGTTGGGGTGGCCGGGGACGGAGATGCCGTACTCCGTCTCGATGCCCATTACTCGCCGTACGGTCATGCGGCCCTCCTTGCCCGGCGGCGCCCTTCGTGGGCGTCGCTCAAGTACCGCTGGTGCTGCGGTGCGTGTGCGGTGCCCGTCCCCGCACTGTGCGACTCGGCGGTACGAAAGAGCCTAGAACGCCTGCGCGCCGTCGGGGAGATCATTTGCGTCATTGCCTCGGTCCGGCTTGTGGCCGGTTTTTCTGTTGTGCGGGGGCTATGCGGTTTTTCCCGGGGAGTAAAACAGGGCGGCTGCGAGTGCCGGGGGCACCCGCAGCCGCCCTGTCTTCTTACAGGTACTGTCCGGTGTTCGCCACCGTGTCGATGGAGCGGCCGGTGTCGGCGCCCTGCTTTCCGGTGATGAGGGTGCGGATGTAGACGATCCGTTCGCCCTTCTTTCCGGAGATGCGGGCCCAGTCGTCCGGGTTGGTGGTGTTGGGGAGGTCCTCGTTCTCCTTGAACTCGTCCACGCATGCCTGGAGGAGGTGGGAGACGCGCAGGCCCTTCTGTTCTTTCTCCAGGAAGTCCTTGATCGCCATTTTCTTGGCGCGCCCGACGATGTTCTCGATCATGGCGCCGGAGTTGAAGTCCTTGAAGTAGAGAACTTCTTTGTCTCCGTTGGCGTAGGTGACTTCGAGGAAGCGGTTTTCCTCGGATTCGGCGTACATGTGCTCGACGGCGGTCTGGATCATGCTCTCGACGGTGACCGTCTTGCTGCCTCCGTGTTCGCCGAGGTCGTCGGCGTGCAGGGGGAGGCGTTCGGTGAGGTACTTGCCGAAGATGTCCTTGGCGGCTTCCGCGTCGGGGCGCTCGATCTTGATCTTCACGTCGAGGCGGCCGGGGCGCAGGATGGCCGGGTCGATCATGTCCTCGCGGTTGGAGGCGCCGATGACGACGACGTTCTGGAGGCCCTCGACGCCGTCGATCTCGGCGAGGAGCTGGGGGACGATGGTGTTCTCGACGTCGGAGCTGACGCCGGAGCCGCGGGTGCGGAAGAGGGATTCCATCTCGTCGAAGAAGACGATGACGGGGGTGCCCTCGGACGCCTTCTCGCGGGCGCGCTGGAAGACGAGGCGGATCTGCCGCTCGGTCTCGCCGACGTACTTGTTGAGGAGTTCGGGGCCCTTGATGTTGAGGAAGAAGCTCTTGCCCTGGGCCTGGCCGGTGACCTCGGCGACCTTCTTGGCCAGCGAGTTGGCGACGGCCTTGGCGATGAGCGTCTTGCCGCATCCGGGGGGCCCGTAGAGCAGGACGCCCTTGGGCGGGCGCAGCTCGTGCTCCTTGAACAGGTCCGGGTACAGGTACGGGAGTTCGACCGCGTCGCGGATGGCCTCGATCTGTCCGCCGAGGCCGCCGATCTGCTCGTAGCCGATGTCGGGGACCTCTTCGAGGACGAGTTCCTCGACCTCGCTCTTGGGCACGATCTCGTAGACGTAGCCGGAGCGGGGTTCGAGGAGGAGGGCGTCACCGGGCCGGATGGTGACGTCGAGGAGCGGTTCGGCGAGCCGGACCACCCTTTCCTCGTCGGTGTGGCCCTGGACGAGGGCGCGTTCGCCGTCCTCCAGGATCTCCTTGAGGGTGACGATGTCGCCGACGCTCTCGAACTCCATGGCCTCGACCACGTTGAGTGCTTCGTTGAGCATCACTTCCTGGCCGCGCCTGAGGTCGTCGAGGTCGACGCTCGGGCTGACGTTCACGCGGAGTTTGCGGCCTCCGGTGAAGATGTCGGCGGTGCCGTCCTCGTTGGCCGCCAGGAAGACTCCGAAGCCGGCCGGGGGCTGTGCGAGCCGGTCGACCTCCTCCTTGAGGGCGACGATCTGGTCGCGGGCCTCGCGGAGCGTGTTGGCGAGTCGTTCGTTCTGGGCGGACACGCCGGCCAGGTTGGTCTGTAGCTCGACGATCCGCTCTTCGAGAATCCTCGTGTGCCGCGGAGAGTCGGCGAGCTTGCGGCGCAGGACGGCGATCTCCTGCTCAAGGTAGGCAATCTGCCCGGACGGGTCGTCGGACCCTCGTCCCGGGCGGATGCCGCGGTTCATGTCGTCGTCGTGGGCTGCCACGGTCCTCACCTCCTCCATGGGGAGCTGGACGCTTCCAGACCCTACCTGGGTGGGTGTCGGTTGAAACCCCTAGATCACAAAGACGGTCGGGGTGTGTCCGATCTTCACCCTTGCGCTCTCCCTCACGCCAGGGGAATACCCACCGAACATGATTGGGAAGCCGGTCCGGGTAGGGTCGAAGTGTTCAACGGCGGTCAGAGCCTGCATGGTTCCCGTGGGGCTCGGTGTTAAACGGCGGGAGTCTCGGGAGTGGTGGACGTGGTCGCGGAGGCGGGTGCGCTGGAGGTCTGGATCGACCAGGACCTCTGCACGGGGGACGGGATCTGCGCGCAGTACGCGCCGGAGGTGTTCGAGCTCGACATCGACGGTCTGGCGTACGTGCGGGGTCCGGGTGACGAGCTGTTGCAGCATCCGGGTGCGGTGGTTCCGGTTCCGCTGCCGCTGCTGGCGGATGTGGTGGATTCGGCGCGGGAGTGTCCGGGCGAGTGCATCCATGTACGGCGCGTTTCGGACAGCGTGGAGGTCTACGGCCCGGACGCGGAGTGACGGTTCGCTCACCCCGGGTCCGGTCGCGTGGCCGGTTTCAGACGCTGTGCGCGCCGGCCGGTGCCGTACGGACGAACCGGTCGTCCTTCCACCGCCACTGGGCCTCGCTCTTGACGTCGGGGCAGCAACGGGGCACGTCCGGCGTGGAGTAGCCGAGGATGCTCGCGCGTACGGCGCCGTCGGTGACCGCGACGGTGGTGACCGTGTTGCGGTCCTGGGCGGTGACGAGGGTGGCGACGACGCGCGGGGCGCTGTCCTTCGGGCCCCGGGTGAGGACGTACACGCTGTCGGGCGGGGTGCCCATCGGGGCGTCGCAGTGGACGACGGCGACGGTTTCCGGCCGTCCGTCCCCGTCGAGGTCTCCGGCGGCCTGTTTCACGACCAGCGCCTTCACGGGGCCGCAGTCCAGGGGGAACTTCACGCCGAGTACGGACGGGGCGACGGCGGCCGGTCTGTCGTCCGCCTTCGTCGTGGGCTGCGCGGCGGTCGCGGGTCCCGGCTGGATCACCGAGGAGAGGGCGACGACCCCCGCGAGGGCGGTGGCGGTCGCGACCCAGTGGATCGGGCGGGTGTGCGTGTGGGCCAGTTCCGGGACGACGGGGTGCTGCACGAGAGCGCGTCTCCTGTGGGGCTGTGCCGAAAGGGGGCGGGTGTGCGCGGGGGGGGTGGTGCGTGGGGTGGGGGTGCCCAGCATGGTGCCACACGGGGTGGGGTGGGGGAACGGCGGGGGCGGGCGGGGTGGTCGTGGAGGCGGTGGGACTGCCGGTGGTTCTAGGTGGTTCTGGCGGTGTTCCGCCGGCGGTTCTGTCGCACAAGATGCCGATACGACGATGCCGCGGCGGAGTTCCGTACGGCTGTGCGGGAACTCTGCCGCGGCATGCGGGCGTTGGACGGGGTGTCAGCGCTCCCCGGTGCCGCCGTCGGCGTTGGGGCCGGAGTAGTCCTCGCCGTAGGCGCCCTTGGCGGGGCGGCGGCGGCGCATCGGCGGCTCGACGCCGTCGGCGAGGCGGCGGGCGGTGAGGAGGAAGCCGGTGTGGCCGATCATGCGGTGGTCCGGGCGGACGGCGAGACCCTCGATGTGCCAGTTGCGGATCATCGACTCCCAGGCGGTGGGCTCGTTGAAGGAGCCGATCTCGCGGATGGACTCGACGGTCCGGGCGAGCTGGGTGGTGGTCGCGACGTAGCAGCAGAGGATGCCGCCGGGGACGAGCGCCTTGGAGACGGCCTCCAGGCACTCCCAGGGGGCGAGCATGTCGAGGATGACGCGGTCGACGTCCGTGTCGGACAGGTTGTCCTGGAGGTCGCCGACGGTGAGCTGCCAGGCGGGGTGCGGGCCCCCGAAGTAGCGCTCCACGTTCTGCTGCGCGATCTCCGCGAAGTCCTCGCGGCGCTCGTAGCTGTGCAGCATGCCCTGGTCGCCGACGGCGCGCAGCAGGAAGCTGCTGAGCGAGCCGGAGCCGACGCCGGCCTCGACGACGCGCGCGCCGGGGAAGATGTCGGCGAAGGCGAGGATCTGTCCCGCGTCCTTCGGGTAGACGACGGCTGCCCCGCGGGGCATGGACAGGACGTAGTCGGGGAGCAGGGGGCGCAGCGCGAGGTAGGCGACGTTCCCGGTGGTGCGGACAACGCTGCCCTCGGGTGCGCCGATCAGTTCGTCGTGCGGGAAGGAACCCTTGTGGGTGTGGAAGTTCTTCCCGGCTTCGAGCGTGAACGTGTAGTGGCGGCCCTTGGGGTCGGTCAGCTGAACCTGGTCCCCGACCTTGAAGGGCCCGCGCCTGCGGGCGGCACCGGTCGGTTCGGACATGTGAACAGCCTACCGGCGTTTCGGGGGGCCGCCGACCACGGTCAGCTGGGGCGGGCCATGGCCTTCACGAAGGCGCGTTCCACGTCGGCGGCGGACAGGACGCCGTAGATCTCGCCGGTGTCCTCGACGACGAGGTACTCGGTGGCGGGGGTGGCGCGCAGGACGTCGAGGAGGTCCTCGCCGGCGAGTTCCGCGGAGACGCGCATGCCGTCGGTGAGGTCCTGGGCGAGGCCGCTGACGGCGACCCAGGGGCGGCGGTGTTCGGGTACGCCGACGATGGCGGCCTCGCGGACCAGGGAGAGGGGTTCGCCGTTGGCGTCGACGACGACCAGCGCGCGGGCGCCTGCCGCGTTCGCCCGGCGCAGGGCCTCCGAGAGGGGGGTGTCCGTCTCGACGGGGACCGCGCGGCGGGTGAGGTTGCGGGCGCGCAGTTCCGGGAGGTGTTCGCGCAGGCGGGCCATGCGGAGGCTGTTGCCGGCGCCGGTCCAGATGATCGCGGCGAGGATCGCGGCGAGCAGGGCGTCGGTGACGGTGTCCATGCCGACGCTGTCCTCGGCGGTCGTGCCGAGCGCGCCGGACTGGGTGAGCAGGGGGAGGCCGATCAGGACGGAGACGGCGAGCGCCCTGCCGACCCAGGCCGCAGCGATCGTGCCCTTCATCGGCTTGCCGGTGACCTTCCAGACGATCGCGCGCAGCATCCGGCCGCCGTCCAGGGGGAGGCCGGGGAGGAGGTTGAAGATCGCCACGATCAGGTTGGAGATCATCAGGCCGGCCAGCAGGACGCCGGGGACCGTGCCCGGTTCGACCAGGAGCATCGCCAGGTAGAACACGCCGGACAGGACGAGGGACAGGAGCGGGCCCACGAACGCCAGCCAGAACTCCCGGCCCGGTGTCTCCGCCTCCTTCTCGATCTCCGACACGCCGCCGAAGAACTGCAACTGGATGCGGCGGACGGGGAGTTCGAAGCGGAGGGCGGCGACCGTGTGGGCGAGTTCGTGGACCAGTACGGAGGCGTAGAAGGCGACGGCGAAGAAGAGCGCGACGAGGTAGCGGCCGGCGCCGAGCTCCGGGAGCACCCGGTCCAGCTGGCCGCCGAACACCCACGTGATCAGCGCGGCGACGAGAAACCAGCTCGGCGCGACGTACACGGGCACCCCGAAGGGCCGCCCCATCAGAATCCCGCTACGCGGTTCCCGCGCCTTCTCCGCCTCCTTCTTCCCGGCCCCGGCATGCCCGTGCGCGTGCGCCCGGTCGGGGTGGGTGTCGGGAGTCGTGTACGGGCTGGGGGCGGGGGGCTGGGGCTTCTCGGAAGGCTCGGGGTCGGTGGGAGCGGCGGACGCCGGGGGCTCAGCGGAGGGTTCGGTGGAGGCGGCGGACGCCAGGGGCTCAGCGGAGGGTTCGCCGGCCGGGGGGTCGGCGGGGAGCCTGATCTGCCGGGTCGCGTCGTCGGACTGCGGCTCGTCGGAGGAGTGCGGGCCAGGGGCAGCGGTGCCGCCCGGCCGCTCGGGCTCGACGGGTCGGCCGGCCTGACGGGGCGCGTCGCCGGAGGGCTGAGCGCCGGAGGCGTCCGGGGCGCTGGGGGCCTCGGGCTCGACGGGTCGGCCGGCCTGGCGGGGCGCGTTGCCGGAGGCGTCCGGGGTGGTGGGGGGCTCAGGCTCGGCAGGCTGGCTGAGGGGCCGTGTCGTGTCGTCGGACGGCTCGGCGGGGCGGCGGATCTGGCGGGTCGCGTCGTCGGGCTGCGGCTCTGCGGGGGGCTGAGCGGCGGACGCGTCCTCGTCGGTGGGGCGGCGGATCTGGCGGGTCGATTCGTCCGGGGAGTCGTTCGTGGGGGGTTCGGGCTCGGGGGTGTGGGGGGGTGTGGACGCCTTGGGTGCAGGGTCGGAGGGGCGCTCGGTCGGCTGTTCGTTGTCCGGCCGCGGCTGCCCGCTCCCGCCGCTTTCCACCACGGTGTCCCCTCGATCGAAAGGTCTCCCGCTCCTGCCGGGCGGAAGGGTCTGTGACCGATGGTATGCGGCCGTCGCGACGCGTTCCGCCCCGGCACCCCCTGTGTTCGCCCGGCCGTCGGGAAGCGCGCGTGCGGGATGTACGTGACTGTCAGTGGCGGGTCGTAGGGTCTGGGGCATGGAGAGCAGCAGCGAGGGTGTGGCGCAGGGCCGCGAGGGGGCGGACGCGCGGGCGTGTGAGCCGGTTACCTCCGGTGGTGGTGCGGGGGCCTCCGGTGGTGGTGCGGTTGTCGGGCGGGTGAGGGCTGGGGATGTGCGGCCCGTGGTGGCGGGGGTGCCGGTCGCGGCGTCCGGTGCCGCTTCCGCCTACGACGCCGGCGAGGCGACCGTCTCCGGCGATGCCCCCGCCGCTCCCCCGGCGTCCTCGGGCAGAGCCGCGGGTCGTGCTGCCGACGCGGTGGCGGCGTTGGTCGCGCGGGTGGGAGGGGTGGGGGCCGAGGGGTCGGACGGCCGGGGCGTCGGCTCGGCTGGTGTCCACCGGGTGGGCGGGGGCGCTGCGGACGCCGGCCCGGCTGCTGTCGAGCGCGTTGCGGACGAGGCTTTCGCCTACGCGGGCTCCGCCGACACGGCTGCCTCCGGCGGGGCTTCATCCGACGCGGCCTCCGTCGACACGGCTGCCGGCCACGAGGCTCCCTCCGTCGGGGGTTCCGTCGACACAGCTGCCGCCGACCCGGCCTCCTCCGCCGAGACTTCCGTCGACACGGCCTCCACCGATGGGGCTTCCGTCAAGGGTGCCTCCGTCGGCGGTCCCCCCTCCGCCGCGTCCCCTGTCCACTCCCCCGTCTCCCCGGGCCCCGACTCCAGCGGCCCCGTCTCCCTTGCGGCGCCCGCCCTCACCCCCGGTGTCCCGGGCTCCCGTACCCCCGCCGTTCCCTCCTCTCTCTCCCCCTCCCGGGCCAGTGACTTCATGCAGTGTCCGTTGCTGTACCGGTTCCGGGTGATCGACCGGCTGCCGGAGAAGCCGAGTGAGGCGGCGACTCGGGGGACGCTGGTGCACTCGGTGCTGGAGCGGCTGTTCGATGCGCCGGCCGGGGAGCGGACCGTGCCTCGGGCGAAGGGGTTGGTGCCGGGGCAGTGGGAGAGGCTGCGGGAACACCGGCCCGAGGTCGCCGAGTTGTTCTCGGACGACCCTGAGGGGGAGCGGCTCGCCCGGTGGCTGGGTGAGGCGGAGCGGCTCGTGGAGCGGTGGTTCACGCTGGAGGATCCGACGCGGCTGGAGCCCGCGGAGCGGGAGTTGTTCGTCGAGGCCGAGCTGGAGTCGGGGCTGACGCTGCGCGGGATCATCGACCGGGTCGACGTCGCGCCGACCGGCGAGGTGCGGATCGTCGACTACAAGACGGGCAAGGCGCCGCGCCCGGAGTACGCGGAGGGCGCCCTGTTCCAGATGAAGTTCTACGCGCTGGTGGTGTGGCGCCTGAAGAACGTGGTCCCCCGCCGGCTCCAGCTCGTGTACCTCGGCAGCGGCGACGTCGTCACGTACGACCCGGTCCCCGCTGACCTGGAGCGCGTCGAACGCAAACTCCTCGCCCTGTGGGAGGCGATCAGCGAAGCGACCCGCACCGGCGACTGGCGTCCCCGCCCGACAAAGCTGTGCGGCTGGTGCGACCACCAGCTCCACTGCCCGGAGTTCGGCGGCACGCCCCCGCCGTACCCCCTCCCGGCCCCGTGCCCGTAGCCGCCTCCGTCCCCTCCCCCTCCGGGCCGCTCGCCCCCCTCGCCCCTCCGCAGGGCAGAATGGGCCCGGACT
Source organism: Streptomyces niveiscabiei (assembly GCF_033794345.1). Taxonomy (NCBI): domain Bacteria; kingdom Bacillati; phylum Actinomycetota; class Actinomycetes; order Kitasatosporales; family Streptomycetaceae; genus Streptomyces; species Streptomyces niveiscabiei. Next base: position 100,237 of record NZ_JARAYJ010000005.1, on the reverse strand, counting down.
ATCGAAGGAGACTTTCGTGGCCATCCGTGTCCTACTGGTCGACGACCAGCCGCTGCTGCGTACCGGCTTCCGGATGATTCTGGAGGCGGAGCAGGACATCGCGGTCGTGGGGGAGGCCGGTGACGGTCTACAGGCACTGGACCAGGTGCGGGCGTTGCAGCCCGACGTGGTGCTGATGGACATCCGGATGCCGCGGATGGACGGCGTGGAGGCGACCCGGCAGATCACGGGCCCGGAGCGCGACGGCCCGGCGAAGGTGCTGGTGCTGACGACGTTCGACCTGGACGAGTACGTCGTGGAGGCCCTGCGCGCGGGGGCCAGCGGTTTCCTGCTGAAGGACGCGCCCGCGAACGAGCTGGTGCAGGCGATCAGGGTGGTCGCGGGCGGCGAGGCGATGCTCGCGCCCAGCATCACGCGCCGTCTGCTGGACAAGTACGCGACGCACCTGCCGTCCGGCGACGACCCGGTCCCCGACACCCTGCACACGCTGACCGACCGCGAGGTCGAGGTCCTGAAGCTGGTCGCCCGGGGCCTGTCGAACGCGGAGATCGCGGCGGACCTGTTCGTGAGCGAGACGACGGTCAAGACGCATGTGGGTCACGTCCTGACGAAACTGGGCCTGCGGGACCGGGTGCAGGCGGCGGTGTACGCGTACGAGAGCGGCTTGGTGCGCCCGGGGGCGCAGTAGGAGACCGACGCGGGGCGCCTCTTCGAGAAGGGGCGCCCCGTTTTCGTACCCGAAGGACTCAGCCCTTGCTGAGTTCCCAGAAGCGGAAGACCGTCGACGCGTCGAGGCAGTATTCGAGGCCGTAGACGGCGTCGCGGGTGACGGCGTACTGCTTGGCCTGCCAGACGGGGAGGACGGGGAGCTGGTCGGCGACGATGTCCTGGAGCTGGGCGTAGTCCTTGTCGGTGTCGGCGCGGTTGCTCTGGGCGGCGGTGCGGGGGATGAGGGTGCCGGTGATGGTCTCGTTGGTGTAGTGGTTGTTCAGGACGTTGCCGGCGCCGAAGAAGGGGGCGGTGAAGTTGTCGGCGTCGGGGTAGTCGGGGACCCAGCCCTTGACGTAGACGCCGTACTTGCCGGCCTCGATGTCCTTCTCGTACTGGTCGAAGGCGACGGACTTGACCTTCGCGTCGAAGAGGCCGCTGGCGTTGAGCTGGGCGGCGATGGTCTTGAGTTCCTGGTCGGTGGCGGGGCCGTAGCGGGACGGCGTGGACCAGAGGGTGAGCTCGACCTTGTCGGTGATGCCGCCGGCGCGCAGGGCCGCTTCGGCCTTCTCGGCGGAGGGGCGGGCGCCGTAGCGGTCGAAGAAGGCGGTGTTGTGGCCGGTGATGCCCGCGGGGATGATCGAGTACAGGGGGTCGGCGGTGCCCTGGTAGACGTCCTTGATGAGGGCGTCGCGGTCGATGAGGTGGGCGATGGCCTGGCGGACGGGGAGTTTCCCGGCGACGGGGTCCTTCATGTTGAAGACGAGGTGCTGGACCTCGGCGCTGGAGCCCTCGACGACGTCGACGACGTCCTTGGTGTCGGCGCTCTGCTGGACGTCGGTGATGTCGGCGGCGGTCAGCCCGCGGTAGGCGATGTCGACCTTGCCGTCGAGGAGGGCCTTCTTGAGTCCCGCCTGGTCGCCGTGGAAGAACTTGAGGGTGACGCCGGAGTTCTTGACCTGGGCGTTTCCCTTGTAGTTCTCGTTGACGGAGAACACGGCCTGGTCCTCGCCGAAGGATTCGAGTTTGTAGGGGCCCGAACCGACGGCTTTGCCGTCCTTGCGGAGGCCGTTCGTGTCGTACTGCTTGCGGTCGACGATGGAGCCGGCGCCGGAGGCGAGTTTGCTGGGGAAGGTGGCGTCGGCGACCTTGAGGCGGAAGACGACGGTGTGTTCGTCGGGCGCCTCGACCTTGTCGAGCATGGGGAACATGATCGCGGGGCCGGCGTCGTCGTTGATCTTCAGCATGCGGTCGAAGGAGTACTTGACGTCCTCGGAGGTGAGGGAGTCACCGTTGCTGAACTTCAGTCCCGATTTCAGGGTGCACTCGTAGACCTTGGTCTCGGTGTCGGTGAAGGTGCACTCCTTCGCGGCGTCCGGCTCGGGGTCGGTGCCGCCCTTGGGGAAGGAGAGCAGGGACTGGAAGACGTTGTTGAACAGCAGCCAGGAGCCGGGGTCGTAGCCGGAGGCGGGGTCGGTGGCGAGGACGTCGTCGGACATCCCCATGACCACGGAGGAGCCGCTGCCCCCGGAGGAGCCGTTCTCGGAGCCGCAGCCGGTCAACAGGCCGGAGGCGAGCCCTGCCACGATCGGGAGGACCGGCCACTGGGTGCGCTTGTTCACGTGTACGTGCCTTGTCGTCGGAATCTCGGTGTCTCGTCGGTCGGGTCGTGGCGACGATCGCGGGGTTCTCGGGGTTGTTCTGTATGAGATTAGTGGGCGTCCGCGAGTCGCCTTGCGGTGACCGGAGTTGACGATTCCTCACGCTGTGGAGCCGGGTATGGACGGACCGGAGAACCGGGCCGGGAATGTTTCGTGCAGCGGTTCATCAATCGGGACACTTGGCCGGGCCGGGGCGGGCCGGAACCCCTGTCCGCGAGTGGGGAACGTCACATCGCGGCGGGGCGGTGTTCCGGACGTTCCCCGGAAAGGCCGGAGAACCGCCGTCATCCGTGAATTACCAGGCCACCGGGGTTTTTGTCAGCCGGTCACGAGGGCGCGCAGGAAGGTCACGTCGACGTGTTCCAGGGACGGGACGACGGTGCGGCGGGCGGCGGGGGCGATCGGGGCGACCGACGGGACGGCCACGACCTGGCATCCGGCGGCCTCGGCGGCGGCGACACCGGTCGCGGTGTCCTCGATGACCGCGCATCTGGCCGGATCCACGCCGAGGCGGCTCGCCGCGAGGAGGTAGGGCTCGGGGTGCGGCTTGGTGCGGGCGACCTCGTCGCCGGCGACGGAGAGCCGGAAGTGCTGGGGGCCGAGCGAGGTGAGGACGCGGTCGATGATGCGCCGGTGGGAGGCGGAGACCAGGGCGGTCGGCACGTCGTGCGCGGCGAGTTCGGCGAGCAGGCGGGCGGCGCCGGGCATCAGGGGCAGGGCGCGGCCGATGCGGTCCTCGAAGCCGTCGTTGAGCAGGACGGAGACTTCGTCGAGGGTGATGTCGGCGCCGGTGGCCTCGATGAGGAAGCCGGCGCTGCGGGTCATGGGGCCGCCGACCACGACGTGCCGCCAGGAGTCGTCGAGGGTGTGGCCGAGGCGGGCGAAGATCTCGACCTCGATGTCCCACCAGAAGCCTTCGGTGTCCACCAGGGTGCCGTCCATGTCGAGCAGGACGGCCTGGAGGGCGGAGCCCTCGGCGGTGAGGGCTGCGGGTGCGGGGACCGTACTGGTCATCCACGACCTCCTTGTAGGACGAGAGGGACACGCAGGCCGGTCACTTCCCCGGGTGGGGAGGCGACCGGCCTGCGGTGGACCGACCAGTGTACGACTCGGCCGGGTGGCGCGCTTCCCGGTTTCCCGGCCCGGGTCCCGGGTCCTTACAGACGCCGTGGCGGGCCGGAGGGTTCAGCGGGTCAGCGGGCAGAAGGGGTCAGCGGGCGTTGAAGTACTTCGCCTCCGGGTGGTGGAGGACGATCGCGTCGGTGGACTGCTCGGGGTGGAGCTGGAACTCCTCCGAGAGGTGGACGCCGATGCGTTCGGGCTGGAGGAGTTCGGCGATCTTCGCGCGGTCCTCCAGGTTGGGGCAGGCGCCGTAGCCGAGGGAGAAGCGGGCGCCGCGGTACTTGAGGTCGAACATGTCGGTGATCTCGGCGGGGTCCTCGCCGCCGAAGCCGAGTTCGGCGCGCACGCGGGCGTGCCAGTACTCGGCGAGGGCCTCGGCGAGCTGGACGGACAGGCCGTGCAGTTCGAGGTAGTCGCGGTAGGCGTTGGCCTCGAAGAGCTTGGCGGTCTCCTCGCCGATGCGGTTTCCGACGGTGACGACCTGGAGGCCGACGACGTCCACCTCCCCGGATTCCTCGGGGCGGAAGAAGTCGGCGAGGCACAGGCGCCGTCCCCGGCGCTGGCGGGGGAAGGTGAAGCGGGTGCGTTCGTTGCCCTGCTCGTCGAGGATGATCAGGTCGTCGTCCTTGGAGACGCACGGGAAGTACCCGTACACGACGGCCGCTTCGAGCAGGTTGTCGGTCTGGAGCCGGTCGAGGAGGCCGCGCAGGCGGGGCCGGCCCTCGTTCTCGACGAGTTCCTCGTACGTCGGCCCGTCGCCCGCGCGCGCCTGCTTGAGGCCCCACTGCCCCTTGAAGAGGGCGCCCTCGTCGAGCCAGCTGGCGTAGTCCTTGAGGGGGATGCCCTTGATGATGCGGGTGCCCTGGAAGGGGGCCTTCGGTACGGGGTTGTCGATGGCGACGTCCGAGCGGACGTGCCCTTCCTCCGCCGGCTGCTCCTCGGTCTGTACGGCGGCCGTGGCGCGGACCCGGCGCTGTTTCAGCTCGGGCAGGGCGGCGCCGGGGACGCCGCGCTTGACGCCGATGAGGGCGTCCATGAGGCGCAGGCCCTCGAAGGCGTCGCGGGCGTAGCGGACCTCGCCCTCGTACAGCTCGTGGAGGTCTTGTTCGACGTAGGCGCGGGTGAGGGCGGCGCCGCCGAGGATGACGGGGTAGCTGGCGGCGAGGCCGCGCTGGTTCAGCTCCTGGAGGTTCTCCTTCATGATCACGGTGGATTTCACGAGGAGTCCGGACATGCCGATGACGTCGGCCTTGTGTTCCTCGGCGGCGTCGAGGATCGCGGAGACGGGCTGTTTGATGCCGAGGTTGACGACGTTGTAGCCGTTGTTGGACAGGATGATGTCGACGAGGTTCTTGCCGATGTCGTGGACGTCGCCGCGGACGGTGGCCAGCACGATGGTGCCCTTGCCGTCGGCGTCCGTCTTCTCCATGTGGGGTTCGAGGTGGGCGACGGCCGTCTTCATGACCTCGGCGGACTGGAGGACGAACGGCAGCTGCATCTGGCCGGAGCCGAAGAGTTCCCCGACGACCTTCATGCCGTCCAGGAGCGTGTCGTTGACGATGTCGAGGGCGGGGCGGGTCGTCAGGGCGTCGTCGAGGTCGGCCTCCAGGCCGTTCTTCTCGCCGTCGATGATGCGGCGCTTGAGGCGTTCCTCCAGCGGCAGGGCGGCGAGTTCCTCGGCCTTGCCGGCCTTGAGGGACTTGGCGGTGGCGCCCTCGAAGAGGGCCATCAGTTTCTGGAGGGGGTCGTAGCCCTCGGTCCGGCGGTCGTAGACGAGGTCGAGGGCGGTGGTGACCTCCTCCTCGCTGAAGCGGGCGATGGGGAGGATCTTCGACGCGTGGACGATCGCGGAGTCCAGGCCCGCCTTGACGCATTCGTCGAGGAAGACCGAGTTCAGGAGGATGCGGGCGGCCGGGTTGAGGCCGAAGGAGATGTTGGACAGGCCGAGGGTGGTCTGTACGTCGGGGTGGCGGCGCTTGAGTTCGCGGATCGCCTCGATGGTGGCGATGCCGTCGCCGCGGGACTCCTCCTGGCCGGTGCAGATGGTGAAGGTCAGGGTGTCGATGAGGATGTCCGACTCGCGGATGCCCCAGTTGCCGGTGAGGTCGTCGATGAGGCGTTCGGCGATCTCGACCTTCTTCTCGGGGGTGCGGGCCTGGCCCTCCTCGTCGATGGTCAGGGCGATCAGGGCGGCGCCGTGTTCCCGGGCGAGCCTGGTGACCTTCGCGAAGCGGGACTCGGGGCCGTCGCCGTCCTCGTAGTTGACCGAGTTGATGACCGCGCGCCCGCCGAGCTTCTCCAGGCCCGCCTGGATGACGTCCACCTCGGTGGAGTCCAGGACGATCGGGAGGGTCGAGGCGGTGGCGAAGCGGCCGGCGAGTTCGTCCATGTCGGCGACGCCGTCGCGGCCGACGTAGTCCACGCAGAGGTCCAGCATGTGGGCGCCTTCGCGGATCTGCTCGCGGGCCATCTCGACGCAGTCGTCCCAGCGGGCCTCCAGCATGGCCTCGCGGAACTTCTTGGAGCCGTTGGCGTTGGTGCGCTCCCCGATCGCCATGTACGCGGTGTCCTGGCGGAACGGGACGGTCTGGTACAGGGACGCGGCGCCGGGTTCCGGGCGCGGGTCGCGGGGGGTGGGGGTGAGGCCCCGCACGCGCTGGACGAGCTGGCGCAGGTGCTCGGGGGTGGTGCCGCAGCAGCCGCCGATCAGGCTCAGGCCGTAGTCCCGGACGAACGTCTCGTGGGCGTCGGCGAGCTCGGGGGCCGTCAGCGGGTAGGTGGCGCCGTCCTTGCCGAGCACGGGCAGACCGGCGTTCGGCATGCACGACAGGGGGACGCGGGCGTTGCGGGCGAGGTAGCGCAGGTGCTCGCTCATCTCGGCCGGGCCGGTCGCGCAGTTCATGCCGATCATGTCGATGCCGAGGGGCTCCAGCGCGGTGAGCGCGGCGCCGATCTCGGAGCCCAGCAGCATCGTGCCGGTGGTCTCGACGGTGACCGAGACGATGATCGGTACGTCGAGGCCGGCGAGCTCCCGGGCGCGCTGGGCGCCGATCACGGCGGCCTTCGTCTGGAGGAGGTCCTGGGTGGTCTCGACGATCAGGGCGTCGGCGCCGCCCTCGATGAGGCCCTCGGCGTTCTGCTGGAACGCGTCCCGGATCGTCGTGTACGCGACGTGGCCCAGGGTCGGGAGTTTCGTGCCGGGGCCGATGGAGCCCAGCACCCAGCGCTGGCGGCCGTCGCGCGCGGTGTACGCGTCGGCGGTCTCGCGGGCGATCCTGGCGCCCGCCGCGGAGAGTTCGTGGACGCGCTCGGGGATGTCGTACTCGGCGAGGGCCGCGAAGTTGGCGCCGAACGTGTTGGTCTCGACGCAGTCGACCTCGGCGTCGAAGTACGCCTCGTGGACGGAGCGGACGATGTCCGGGCGGGTGAGGTTGAGGATCTCGTTGCAGCCCTCCAGGTCCTGGAAGTCCTCCAGGGTCGGCTCCTGGGCCTGGAGCATCGTGCCCATCGCTCCGTCGGCGACCACCACGCGGGTGGCGAGCGCCTCTCGGAGCGCGGACACACGGGTCCGGCTGTCGGCGGAAGGGGTCAGCGGCACAGAGGCCATGTAAGGGCTCCCTCAGGTGCGACGGCTGTCGGCTTTGGGGCCAGGGTAGCGGGGACCGGGGGTCCGCCGTCAGGTCGTTCCAGGGGACGGACCGCGGGGGTCGAGTGATTCTCGTCCGGCCGGGGGGTTCACGGGGGCGCGGGGGTGTCGCTTCCGGCCGGTTTCGTGGGGGTGGGGATCCGGTTCGTCTGGATGTGGGGATACTTCGGGGGCTCCGGGGGGTGGAATACGGGGGAACACGCGGGTGACGGTCGTTGGCAGGAGGTCGACATGGACCGGTAGTGTTCGGCATTGTCGAACCGTGGCTGAGGTTGGGCCATGGGAGCGCGGCCGGTGTGGACGTACGGCGGTCGAAGGGGACGGAGGCAGGACGGCGATGGCACGGAACATCCAGTCGCTCGAACGGGCAGCCGCGATGCTGCGGCTCCTCGGGGGCGGCGAGCGGCGGCTCGGCCTGTCGGACATCGCCTCGGCCCTGGGGCTGGCGAAGGGCACGGCGCACGGCATCCTGCGGACCCTCCAGCAGGAGGGGTTCGTGGAGCAGGACGACGCGTCGGGGCGGTACCAGCTGGGCGCGGAGCTGCTGCGCCTGGGGACGACGTACCTGGACGTGCACGAGCTGCGCGCGCGGGCGCTGGTGTGGACCGACGATCTGGCGCGCGCGAGCGGCGAGAGCGTGCACCTGGGGGTGCTGCACCAGCAGGGCGTGCTGATCGTGCACCACGTGTTCCGGCCGGACGACAGCCGGCAGGTGCTGGAGATCGGGGCGATGCAGCCGCTGCACTCGACGGCGCTGGGCAAGGTGCTGTCGGCGTACGACCCGGTCGCGCACAGCGAGGCGCTGGATTCGGAGCGCAGGGCGTTCACGGACCGTACGGTGTGCGATCCGAAGGTGTTCGAGCAGGTCCTCGACATCACGCGCGCGCGTGGGTACGCGGCGGACGTGGAGGAGACCTGGGAGGGCGTCGCGTCGGTCGCGGCGCCGATCCACGACCGGCGGCGGATGCCGGTGGGCGCGGTGGGGATCACCGGCGCGGTGGAGCGGGTGTGTCCGGACGGCGAGCTGCGGCCCGAGCTGATCGCGTCGGTGCGGGACTGCGCGCGTGCGGTGTCGCGGGATCTGGGTGCGGGCAGGTTCTGATGCGTGCGGGCGGGGTCTGAGAAGTACGTGAGAGGCCACCGGGACGTCGGGCGACGTTCCGGTTCTCGGCATACCCTGATCCGGACATAAACGGTCAGACATGGGCCGATCTCGCGAAGATCAATAACCCATGACTATCAATAACGATCGCGTTTCCGATAACAGAACTCTTGACTCACGCGTCACGCCGCGACAAGACTCCCGTCCATCGGTCGGCATTGTCGAACACCTACCGGCAATACGCGCTAGAGTGTGACAGTGCCAAGGGCCGGCATCGCTCTCACCCCGAGGGCACGGAACTCCCGGAGGGACCCGGGGTTCGGCTTCCCCTGGACGAAGGACAAAGGAGTCGCGGGTGTCCAGCTCCGACATCTTCATCGGCGAGACCATCGGTACCGCCCTGCTCATCCTGCTCGGCGGCGGCGTGGTCGCGGCCGTGGTACTCAAGGGCTCGAAAGCCCGTAACGCCGGCTGGCTCGCCATCACCTTCGGGTGGGGTTTCGCCGTTCTGACAGCCGCTTACACCACCGGACCGCTCTCCGGTGCGCATCTCAACCCGGCCGTGACCCTGGCGCTCGCGCTCAAGAAGGACGGCATCGACTGGAGCGACGTCCCGGTCTACTGGGGCGGGCAGCTGCTCGGCGCCATGATCGGCGCGGCCCTGGTGTGGATCGCCTACTACGGCCACTTCCACGCGCACCTCACCGACAAGGAGATCGTCGGCGACACGGACGCGACGGCCACCAAGGCCGTCGAGGCGCGGGAACAGGGCGCGGGCCCGGTCCTGGGCATCTTCTCCACCGGCCCGGAGATCCGGGTGGTCTGGCAGAACCTCGCCACGGAGATCATCGGTACGTTCGTCCTGGTGATCGCGATCCTGGCGCAGGGCCTCAACGACAGCGGCAAGGGCCTCGGTGTGGTCGGCGCCCTGATCACCTCCTTCGTGGTCGTCGCGGTCGGTCTGTCCCTCGGTGGCCCGACCGGCTACGCGATCAACCCGGCCCGTGACCTCGGTCCGCGCATCGTGCACGCGCTCCTGCCGCTGCCCAACAAGGGCGGTTCCGACTGGGGCTACGCCTGGATCCCGGTGGTCGGCCCGCTCGTCGGCGCCGCTCTCGCCGCGGGTCTCTACAACGTCGCGTTCGTCTGACAGCCGCGGGTTTCACCCGTACGAGGTACGGGTTTTCGAAACTCTCGGCGAACGCCGATCGTCAAGCCCCATAACCACGGAATCCCAGGAGCAGACAGTGACCGACTCCCACACCACCGGCCCGTTCATCGCCGCGATCGACCAGGGCACCACCTCCAGCCGCTGCATCGTCTTCGACAAGGACGGCCGGATCGTCTCGGTCGACCAGAAGGAGCACGAGCAGATCTTCCCGAAGCCGGGCTGGGTCGAGCACGACGCGAACGAGATCTGGACGAACGTCCAGGAGGTCGTCGCCGGCGCCATCGCCAAGGCGGGCATCACGCGCGACGACATCAAGGCCATCGGCATCACCAACCAGCGCGAGACGACGCTGCTGTGGGACAAGAACACCGGTGAGCCCGTCCACAACGCGATCGTCTGGCAGGACACGCGCACGGACGCCCTCTGCAAGGAGCTGGGCCGCAACGTCGGCCAGGACCGCTTCCGCCGCGAGACCGGCCTCCCGCTGGCCTCCTACTTCGCCGGCCCCAAGGCCCGCTGGCTGCTCGACAACGTCGAGGGCCTGCGCGAGCGCGCCGAGGCGGGCGACATCCTCTTCGGCACGATGGACACCTGGGTCATCTGGAACCTGACGGGCGGTGTCAACGGCGGCAAGCACTACACCGACGTCACCAACGCCTCCCGCACGATGCTGATGAACCTGCACACCCTCGCGTGGGACGAGAAGATCGCCGAGTCCATCGGCGTGCCGATGCGGATGCTGCCCGAGATCCGCTCCTCCGCCGAGGTGTACGGCGAGGTCACCGGCGGCTCCCTCGGCGAGCTGCTCGGCGGCATCCCGGTCGCCTCCGCGCTCGGCGACCAGCAGGCGGCCCTGTTCGGCCAGACCTGTTTCTCCGAGGGCGAGGCCAAGTCCACGTACGGCACCGGCACGTTCATGCTGATGAACACCGGCGAGAAGATCATCAACTCGTACTCCGGGCTGCTCACCACGGTCGGCTACCGCATCGGCGACCAGGCCCCGGTCTACGCCCTGGAGGGCTCGATCGCGGTCACCGGTTCGCTGGTGCAGTGGATGCGCGACCAGATGGGCCTCATCTCCACCGCCGCCGAGATCGAGACGCTCGCCCTGTCCGTCGAGGACAACGGCGGCGCCTACTTCGTCCCGGCGTTCTCCGGCCTGTTCGCCCCGCACTGGCGCTCCGACGCCCGCGGCGTGATCGCCGGCCTCACCCGGTACGTCACGAAGGCGCACCTCGCGCGCGCCGTCCTGGAGGCCACGGCCTGGCAGACCCGTGAGATCACCGACGCCATGACGAAGGACTCCGGCGTCGAGCTCGCGGCCCTCAAGGTCGACGGCGGCATGACCTCCAACAACCTGCTGATGCAGACCCTCTCGGACTTCCTGGACGCGCCGGTGGTGCGCCCGATGGTCGCCGAGACGACCTGCCTCGGCGCCGCCTACGCCGCCGGCCTCGCCGTCGGCTTCTGGACCAGCACCGACGACCTGCGCGCCAACTGGCGCCGGGCCGCCGAGTGGACCCCCCGCATGGACGCGGAGACCCGCGACCGTGAGTACAAGACCTGGCTCAAGGCCGTCGAGCGGACCATGGGCTGGATCGAGGACGAGAGCTGAAGCGAACCCCCCGCTTCGAGCTCTGATGAGGAGTAAGAACCCGACATGACCAGTCAGCCCACCCTCCAGACCGTGCCTGCCCTGGGGACGCGCCCGGCCTCCGGCTCCAACCCGAGCCGCGCCGAGACCCGGGAACAGCTCTCCAAGGCGTCGTACGACCTCCTCGTGATCGGCGGCGGCATCCTGGGCATCTCCACCGCCTGGCACGCCGCGCAGTCCGGTCTGCGGGTGGCGCTGGTCGACGCCGGCGACTTCGCCGGCGCCACCTCCTCCGCCTCCTCCAAGCTGCTCCACGGCGGTCTGCGCTACTTGCAGACCGGCGCGGTGAAGCTGGTGGCGGAGAACCACTTCGAGCGGCGCGCGGTGTCCCGTCAGGTGGCCCCCCACCTGGCGAACCCGCTCACGTTCTACCTGCCCGTCTACAAGGGCGGCCCGCACGGCGCGGCGAAGCTCGGGGCGGGCGTGTTCGCCTACTCCGCGCTCTCCGCGTTCGGCGACGGCGTCGGCCACCTCCTGTCCCCCGCGAAGGCGGCGCAGGACGTGCCGGAGCTGCGCACCGAGAACCTCAAGGCCGTCGCGGTGTACGGCGACGACCAGATGAACGACGCGCGCATGGCGCTGATGACGGTGCGCGGCGCCGTCGAGGCGGGCGCGGCCGTCCTCAACCACGCCGAGGTCACCGGCCTGCGGTTCACCAACGGCCGGGTGACCGGCGCCGACCTCAAGGACCGGGTCTCCGGTGACGAGTTCGGGGTCAACGCGCGTCTCGTCCTCAACGCGACCGGCCCCTGGGTGGACCACCTGCGCAAGATGGAGGACCCGAACGCGGCGCCCTCCATCCGCCTCTCCAAGGGCGCGCACCTCGTCCTCAAGCGGACCTCCCCGTGGAAGGCCGCGCTCGCGACGCCGATCGACAAGTACCGCATCACGTTCGCGCTGCCCTGGGAGGACATGCTGCTCCTCGGGACGACGGACGAGGAGTACGAGGGCGACCCGGCGGACGTGTCCGTGACCGAGAAGGACACGGCGCAGATCCTCGACGAGGCCGCGTTCTCCGTCCGGGACCAGCAACTCGCCCGCGAGAACATCACGTACGCGTTCGCGGGCCTGCGCGTCCTGCCCGGCGGCCCTGGCGACACCGCCAAGGCGAAGCGGGAGACCGTCGTCACCGAGGGGCGCGGCGGGATGCTGTCCGTCGCGGGCGGCAAGTGGACGACGTTCCGGCACATCGGCCGTACGGTCATGCAGAAGCTGGAGTCCCTGCCGGGCCACCCGCTGGGCGACGACTTCGAGCCGATCTCCTCCCTGCCGAAGAAGCTGCCCCTCCCGGGCGTCGCCAACCCCCGCGCGGTCGCCCACCGCCTCCTCGTCGACAACCCGGCCCCCGGCCCCCGCATGGCCGCGGACACGGCGAAGCACCTCGCGACCCACTACGGCTCCCTCGCCTTCGACATCGCCCGCCTGGCGAACGAGAACCCGGAGCTGGCGGAGCGCGTCCACCCCGACGCCCCCGAGATCTGGGCCCAGGTCGTCTACGCCCGCGACAACGAGTGGGCCGAGACCCAGGACGACGTCCTGCGCCGCCGCACGACCCTGACGATCCGTGGGCTCGCCACGGACGAGGTACGGGCGAAGGTTCAGGACCTGCTCGACAAGAAGTAACCGGTACGGCCCGAAAGGGGTGGCACCTCCGGCTTCGTCTCCGGGTGCCACCCCTTTCGCGTACCCGGTTGTCAGTGCCGGGTGTTACCCATGAGGCATGGGGACAGACACCGAGAAGGCCGACCCGGAAGACCTCGCGATGCTGCGGGAGTCGTTCGGCAAAGACACGTCACCGCTGGGCTGGGAGGAGGTGCGGCGGTTCGAGGAGGCGCACGATGTGGTGCTGCCGGAGCCGTTCCGCACGCTCGTGGCGGAGATCGCGGACGGCTCCTTCCAGGGTCCGCCGGAGTACGGGTGGGTGGGGCTCGCCGAGAGCGCCGAGGGTCAGCGGCTGGCCGCGCCTTTCCCGCTCACCGGGATGTGGGTGTGGGAGGAGGACCCCGACGCCGCCGTCGAAGGGATCGAGGGGGTCGTCCACCACGGTTCGCTGAACCTGGGTACGGACGGGTGCGGGATGGACTGGCACCTCGTCGTCACCGGCCCGCAGCGCGGGCGGGTCTGGCTCGTCACCGGCGAGGGTGCGATGCCGCACAGCCGACCGTGGTTCATCGACTGGGTGCGGCAGTGGGCCGCCGGTGAGGAGTGGTTCCAGGAGAGCGAGGCGGGTCAGGCCAGCGAGGCCACCAGTTGACGTACCGATTCCACGTCGCGCAACTCCTCGCGGCGCACGATCAGTTCGCGGCCCAGGAGGAGGGCCCTGCGGGAGGCCGGGGCCGGGTCGGGGAGGGTTGTGAGGTCGGTCAGGTGGGCGAAGCCGATGATGCGGCGGATGATTTCCGTGCCGGCGTAGCCGACCGACTCCGTCCAGATCCGGTGGAGGAAGCGGTCCAAGTAGGCGTCGTCGAAGAAGGTGTCGACCCGGGTCGGCCACAGGCGGCGGAACTCCGCCTCGAACGCCTCCCAGGAGAGGCGGAGTTGGTCGGCGTGGTCGGTCAACCGGCCGAGGGCGCGGGCGCGTTCCTCCGAGACGAGGGCGTTGGCCCAGTACAGGCCGAGGTCGTAGCCGATCGGGCCGACGAAGGAGAACTCGGGGTCGAAGACGCGGACCACGTGGGAGCCGTCCCGCTCCCCCACCATGACGCTGCCCGTGTGGAGGTCGCCGTGCAACAACGCCTGTGCGCTGGTCATGAACGTGTGGCGGAGGTCGGCGACCTCGGTGCGGAGCACCCCGTCCGCGCGGAAGGCGGCGGCGAGGTCCGTCAACTCCGGGAGCCAGTGGTTGTGTTCGTGCTCGATGTACGGCTCGGAGAGGACGACGTCCTCGGTGATCTTGCACAGCTCGGGGCTGACCGACGCGGCGACCAGGGCCTTGCGTTCGGCGGACGGCATCCCGAAGTCGCTGGTGGTGAAGGTGAGTTGCGCGACGAACTCGCCGATCCGCGCCGACGTCTCCGTACCGTAGGACGCGCCCTCGTTGAGGAGCGTGCGCAGGACCTCCAGGTCGGACATGTCCTCCATGACGAGGGCGTGGTTCTCGGGGTCGTAGCCGAGGATCGCGGGGATCTTGTCGGGGGCGACCTTCGCGACCTGCTCGTACGCGCGCGCCTCGGCGTCCGCGCGGTCGGGGTTCATCGGCCAGGAGGGCCCGGCGACCCGCACCCAGGGCAGCGCCTGCTTGACGGCGAGACTGCGGCTGCCGTCGGCGGACGACGCGAGGAAGACCCGGTTCATGTTGCCGTCGGAGACCTCGCGGACCCCGGGGTCGGCAGCCCCCTCCCAGTGGCCGCGCTCCCGCAGGTACGCCGGGATGTCCTCGGTCTCCAGGATGCGGTAACCCATCAGAACTCCCTCATGCGGTACGGCGTTTGGACAGGGTGAAGCTGAAGACGAGCGCGAGGATGAGCACGGCGCCCTCGACGACGTCCTGTGTGTAGTACGGCAGGCCCTTGATGGTGAGCCCGGTGGTGATGATGCCGATGAGGACGGCGCCCAGCGCGGTCCCCCACACGTTGGGCCGCCCCCGGCCGAGCACCGACGTACCGACGAGCGCGACGGCGACGGCCTCCAGGAGCTGCGAGGTACCGGCGCTGACGTCGCCCTGCCCGATGCGGGAGGCGAGGATCAGCCCGCCGACCGACGCGAGGACCCCGGAGATGACGTACGCGAGCGCGCGGTAGGCGCCGACGCGGATGCCGGCCAGCCGGGACGCCTCGGGGTTCGCGCCGATGGCGTACAGCACGCGTCCCCAGCGGGTGCGGGCGAGGAACACCCACGCGGCGACGGTCAGCCCGCCGAAGATGAGGACGGAGATCGGGATGCCGAAGACGGTCCCCCGGTCGATCTTCAGGAACCCGGCGGTGAACTTGCCGGGCGCGGTCGAGCCGTCGGACATGGTCATGCCCGGCGTGATCGACTGCCCGTCGACGAGGATCAGTTTGCTGCCCTGGATGACGAACATCGTGCCGAGCGTGGCCAGCATGTCGGGGATCTTCAGGACGACGATCAGCAGCGCGTTCAGCAGACCGGCGAGCGCGCCCGCGATCAGCACGGCGACGATCGCGACCGCGCCGACCTGGTTGTGGACGACCATGGTCTGCGCGGCGACCGACACCCCGAGCCCGGCGACCGCGCCGACGGACATGTCCATGCCGCCGACAGCCATGGTGAGGGTGACGCCGAGGCCGAGGATCGCGGCGACGGACACGTACCGCAGCGTGTCGAGGAGGGTCGCCGACTCGCGGAAGGAGCCCTCGCTCAGCGCGAAGTACAGGAACAGCGCGACCGTCACGAAGATGAACCCGTACTTGATGACGGCGTTCTGGACGCGCAGGGCGGTGGAGGCCGCGGACGGGATCGCCGTCACCGCGCGGACCTCGGTGCTCTGAGTGGTGGTCATGGAGGGCTGCTTCCTTCGGCGAGGCGAGCGTCAGACGGACGCCGAGATGGTCTGGATCACGCGGTCGCGCTGCGCGTCGTCGCCGTACGCGTCGAGGTGGACCTCGCCGCCCGCGAGGACGACGACCCGGTCGGCGGTCTCCAGGATCTCGTCGACGTCGGCGGACAGGACGAGGACGGCGGCTCCCTCGGCGGCGAGTTGCCGGGCGCGGCGGCCGATGTCGCGGCGCGCCCCGATGTCCACGCCTCGGAACGGCTCATCCAGGATGAGGACGCGCGGGGTCTCGGCGAGCCAGCGGCCGACGACGACCTTCTGCTGGTTGCCGCCGGACAGCTCCTCGACGCTGCTGTGCTCGTCGCGGGTGACGACGCCGAGGGCGGCGATGGTGTCGCGGCCGAGCGCGTCCTCCTTCGAGCCCTGGAGGAGGCCCAGGCGGGACAGGGACTTCAGGAACGGCAGCGACACGTTCTGGGCGACCGACCAGCCGGGGACGAGCGCGTCGGCGTGCCGGTCCTCGGGGACGAGGTGGACGCCGGCGCGGATCGCGTCGGCGGGGCGGCGGGGCGCGTACGGCTTGCCGTCCAGGTCGACGGCGCCCGCGAGGAAGGGTTCCGCGCCGAACAGGCCGCGCGCCAGCTCGGTCTTGCCGGCGCCCAACAGGCCGACGACGCCGGTGACTTCACCGGCGCGCAGGTCGAGGTCGAGGGGTTTCTGCCCCGGGAAGAGACGGACTCCGCGCAAGGACAGGGCCACGTCACCGGAGACGCCCTCCCGTTCCGGGCGCGCGGTCGTCGCCTCCTGCTCCTGGGCGAGCATCGCGCGCAGGGCGGCGTCCCAGTCGAACGGTTTCGCCTGGTCCTCGGTGAGACGGCCGTCCCGCAGGACGACCAGACGGTCCGCGAGCGCGTCGATCTCGCCGAGGCGGTGGGAGACGTACAGCACGGCGATGCCGTCCGCGCGCATCCTCTCGACCAGCGCGAAGAGGCGTTCGGCCTCGGCGGCGGAGAGCGCGGAGGTCGGTTCGTCGAGGATGAGGAGGCGGGGGCGGGTCGCCAGCGCGCGGGCCAGGATCAGCAACTGGCGGTCGGAGATGCCGAGTTCGGTGACGTCGCGCTTGAGGACGGCGTCGCTCCAGTCGAGGCCGAGTCCGGCCTGGATCTCGCGGGCGCGGGCCAGCGTACGGCGGCCGTTGAGGAACGGGTTGCCGCGCTGCTGGGCGAGTTCCTCGAAGACGAGGTTCTCGGCGACGGAGAGGCCGGGGACGATGCCCTCACCGATCCGCTGGTGCACGGTCTGGATCCCCAACTTGCGGGCGGCGGACGGGGATTGGAGGGCGACGGGGTCCCCCGCCACCCGTACCTCGCCGCCGTGTCCCGCGTGCACGCCGGACAGGATCTTGATCAGCGTCGACTTCCCGGCGCCGTTCGCGCCGAGCAGCGCGACGACGGTGCCGGGGGCGATGTCGAGGGAGACGGAGGCGAGGACGGTCTTGCCGCCGAACGCCATGCTGACGTCGGTGAGACCGACGGCCGGTGTCCCCGTAGAAGCCGGTGTCTCAGTGGGCGACATTCGCGATCCAGTCCGCGGTCGACACCTGGGACAGGTTCAGCGCCGGCAGCGCCGCCCGCAGCTGGTCCATGTTCGCGATCTTCTTCTCGCGCAGGAAGTCCTGGGTGATGGCGACCGCCGGGAACTCGACGGTGGTCCTGCCGAGCTGCCCGGCCAGTTCCAGGGCCGTCGTACGGACGACCGCCGCGCCGACGGCGGACGGGTCCGTGCCGGCGGTGGCGACCCACGGGCTGTCGGCGGCGGTCATCTGCTGGATGTCCGCGTTGGAGACGTCCGCGCCGAAGACCTTGACCTTGTCCTGGAGCTTCTTGTTCTGGACGGCGAGGACGGTGCCCTTGGCGAGCTCGTCGTAGGGCGCGAAGACGCCGGTGACGTCGGAGTTCTGGGTCAGCGCGGCGGAGACCAGCGGCACGTTGTCCGTGGCGGTGGAGTCGGTGACCTTGCCGACCTTGAACGCCTGCTTCCAGCCCTGCGCGGTGACCTCGGTCTTCCAGACGGAGTCCCGCTTGTCGAGGGCGGCGTACCCGGCGACGTTGACGTACCCGACCTTGGCGTTCTTGCCGAGGGTCTTCGCCATGACGTCCAGGACGGCCTGGGCCATGCTCGCGTCGTTCTGCCGGGTCGTGACGACGCCCTTGGTGGCGGTCTCCACGTCGTAGACGACGACCTTGACGCCCTTCTTGACGGCCTCGTCGATCTCCGGCTGGATCGTCGCCGGGAAGCCGTGGTCGACGATGATCGCCTTGGCGCCGGAGTTGATCGCGGAGGAGAGGTCGGTGGCCTGCTTGGCGTTGTCGGCCTGCGCGTCGTACACCGTCAGGTCGATGCCCAGCGCCTTGGCCTGGGCCTTCGCGCCGTTGCCCCACTGCTCGAAGTAGTCGCCGGCGCCGCTCTGGCGGACCAGGGCCACCTTGACCGCGCCCGAGGCGAAGGGCGCGGGCTTCTTGCCGGTGGCGGCCTTGGCCGAGGCGGCCGTGTCGCCGCCCGCCTTGGTGGAGGCGTCCGAGGACTGGGAGCAGGCGCTCAGCGCGAGGGCCGAGACGGACACCAGCGAGAGCGCGGCGAGAGGCAGGCGGGTACGGGACATGAGGGGCTCCAGGTACGGGTGGTGCGAAAGAAACGCGCCATGGGGCGCGCGCCGGGGGAGGCGAGGAGTCGAGGGCTCCGGGAGCGGTCAGCGACAGCTGGCTGTGGTCGACCGGAGCAAGTCCACGTACAGCCGCCGCACGAGCAGCAGCGTCTTCATAGACAGATGATGTGAACGGTTTCAGCCATACGTCAAAGGCGTAAAAGGGGATTCTCACGGAATGAGACAACGACTACGTCACACGGGGTGATCGTCCGGCCTGGAGTTACCATCGCGGGACCGGCACCTGCCCCTTTCCGCCCCGACCGTCCGCAGCCCGTCTCGGCATCCGGACGGACCGGCCCTTCCAGACAGATCCTGGAGCTGCTGTCATGACCCTCCTGACCACCTGGTCCGAATCCGGCCCCGAGACCCAGATCCGCCGGACCTCCGACCCCGCCGAGATCGCCGAGGCGCTCAAGCCGCTGGGCGTGCGCTACGAGCAGTGGCCGATCCGCGAGGACGTGCCGTTCGACGCGGACAGCGAGACGGTGTTCTCGGCGTACGGACCGGAGATCGAGAAGCTGACCGCGGAGGAAGGCTTCACCACGGTCGACGTCCTCGGTCTGCACCCCAGCGACGACCCGGAGTTCCCGGCGAAGGCGAAGGCCGCGCGCGAGAAGTTCCTCCAGGAGCACACGCACGACGACGATGACGAGGTCCGCTTCTTCGTCTCCGGCTCCGGCATCTTCTACCTGCACGTGAACGGCGAGGTCCACGCGGTGTTCTGCGAGAAGGGCGACCTGCTGGGCGTGCCGCGCGGGACGACGCACTGGTTCGACATGGGCACCAGCCCCTCGTTCACCGCGATCCGCTTCTTCCACGAGGAGGACGGCTGGATCGGCAACTTCACCGGTTCGACGATCGCGTCCCGCTTCCCGGACTACGACACGATCGCCGCCGGGTACGTCGCGTGACGCTCCGGTACGCCGTCGACGCCGTGGTGCTCGACATCGAGGGCACCACGAGCGCGACGGGGTTCGTGGTGGACGTGCTGTACCCGTACTCGCGTGACCGGTTCGCGGAACTGCTGTCCCAGCGGGCGGACGAGCCGGCCGTCGCGCGGGCGATCACGCAGGTCCGTGAGGTGTCCGGCGAGCCGGACGCCGATGCCGCCGCGGTCGAGAAGACGCTGAACGCGTGGCTGGACGAGGACCGCAAGGCGACGCCGCTGAAGACCCTCCAGGGGATCATCTGGTCGGAGGGTTTCGCGCGGGGCGACCTCGTCTCGCACTTCTACGACGACGTCGTCCCGGCGCTGCGGGCCTGGCACGCGGCCGGTGTCCGGCTGTACGTCTACTCCTCGGGGTCGGTCGCGGCGCAGCGGGCGTGGTTCTCCTCGACGCCGGACGGCGATCTGCTGCCGCTGACCTCGGGGCTGTACGACACGGAGAACGCCGGGCCCAAGCAGGAAGCGGCGTCCTACCGCCGTATCGCCTCGGCGGCCGGGGTCGAGCCGTCCCGGCTCCTGTTCCTCTCCGACCGGCCCGGCGAGCTGGACGCGGCCCGCGAGGCCGGGTGGCACGCCGTCGGCATCCGGCGGCCCGGGGAGCCGTACTTCGAGCAAGGCGTCGGGGACCACGCGCAGGCCGGGTCCTTCGACGAGATCACCGTTTCCAGGAGCACGACATGACCGCCGACATCACCGCGCAGGACCTCCACGAGGCGGGGGCCGTGCTCGCCGCCGAGTCCGCCCGGTTCGCCTCCTTCGGGTGGATGCGGGGGACGTCCGGCAACCTGTCGGTCGTGCTGTCCCGCGATCCGCTGCGGCTCGCGGTGACGGCGAGCGGGCACGACAAGGGTGAACTGACGCCCGCCGACGTGGTGTTGGTGGACGGGCAGGGGGCGGCCGTGCAGGGCGGGAAGCCGTCCGCCGAGGCCGAACTCCACGCGCGGGTCGCGGCGTTGACCGGTGCCGGGGCGGTCGTCCATGTCCACACGGTCGCGTCGGTGACGATGGGGCACCGGAAGCCGGGCGGGATTCCGTTCCGGGACGTCGAGATGCTGAAGGGCGTGGGGCAGCCCGCGCACGACGTCGAGGTGATCCTGCCGGTCATCGCCAACAGCCAGGACATGAAGGAGCTGGGCGACCGTCTTGAGGAGGCGCGGAACCCCTCGATGCCGGCGGTCGTCGTGGCGGGGCACGGGCTGTACGTGTGGGGGGCGGACCCGCGTCAGGCTCGGCACCACACCGAAGTCGTGGAGTGGCTGCTGGAGTTGGAGCTGGCCCGGCGCTGAGATCCGAGGCGTCGAAAAGGGAGGGAGCCCGCGAAACGGCCCCCTCCCTTTTTGATGCCCTGTCTACTTGAGGCGCTCGCCCGGGAGTTCGCCCGCCGAGACCTCCAACACCCCGCGTTCCGTGACCAGTCCGGTGACGAGGCGGCCCGGGGTCACGTCGAACGCCGGGTTGTGGCCGCGCGACTCGGCGGGGGCCGTGCGGATGCCGCCCCACTCCAACACCTCGTCCTCGCCCCGGAGTTCGATGTGGATGTCGTCGCCGGTGGCCGTGGCGAGGTCGACCGTGGTCGTGGGGGCCGCGACGAGGAAGGGGATCCCGGCGTCGGCGCAGGCGAGGGCGACGCCGACCGTGCCGACCTTGTTCGCGGTGTCGCCGTTGGCGGCGATGCGGTCGGCGCCGACGACGGCCGCGTCGACCTCGCCGCGCAGGATGGTCCCGGCGGCGGCGCCGTCCGCCTGGACGTAGTGCGGGATGCCCTCCTGGACCAGCTCCCAGGCGGTGAGCCTCGATCCCTGGAGCAGGGGACGCGTCTCGTCGGCGTACACGACCTCGACCAGGCCGCGCGCGTGGAGTTCGCGGATGACGCCGAGCGCCGTGCCCCAGCCGGTCGTGGCGAGCGCGCCGGTGTTGCAGTGGGTGAGGATGCGCAGCGGCCGGTCGACGCCGGTCTTCTTGATCAGCCAGTCCGCGCCGTGGACGCCCGTCGCGTGGTTCGCCTCGACGTCCTCGCGCTGGACGGCGGCGGCTTCTTCGAGGACCGCGTCGAGCCCTTCGGCGAACCGGGTCATGACGCGGTCGACGCAGACCATCAGGTTCACGGCGGTGGGCCGGGCCTCGCGGATGCGGGCGACGGCGTCCAGGATCTGGAGGTCGGTCCACCCCTCGCGCTCGCCCTGGATCAGCGCGATGGCGACCCCGTACGCCCCGGCGGCGCCGATCGCGGGAGCGCCCCGGACGACGAGCCGCTTGATCGCGTCGACCAGGGTGTCCACATCGCGGACGTCCATGGTCGCGGTGCGGTGCGGCAGCAGAGTCTGGTCGATCAGCGCGAGACCGGATCCGGTCCAGTCGACGGCACGCAGTTCCTGGGACATGAGGGATCGCTCCTGGGGGTCCTGTCGGTGTCCGATACCGTACATGACCTCGAAGAACCACAGTTCGAGACGGTCTGTCCGTTGGCCGAGACCCAGTGGTACAGTCCACCACCGATTCCCCCGGCCGAGACGAAGGAGGAGACGTGCCCCTGCTCACGAAGCGCCGTTCCCTGGACTTCGGCCGGTGCCGCGGCGACCGCTGTCGCGGTTGAGCCCTTCCCCCACACCGCTCGCACGACCCCTCTCCCCCAGCGCTCTCGCGGCCCGGCACCGTCGCCCCCGCGGAGTGCCGCTCGCCATACCCGGAAGGCTCCCCCGATGCCCCGCAGACCTCGCCGCACCCTCCAGCTCACGGCGCTCGCCGCCGGTACGGTCCTGCTCGCGACCGCCTGCAACGCCGCCGCGAAGAAGGACACCGACGCCTCCGGCACTTCCGGCAAGTCGTTCACGCTGGTCACCCCGGACGCGGTGGGCCAGAACGAGTTCCTGAAGCTCGCGGTCACCGGCGTCGAGGCGGCGGCGAAGGAGCACGGCGGCTCACAGAAGGTGTACCAGTCCACGGACACCGCGTCTCAGCAGCAGAACGTCCAGGCGGCCGTGGACGCGAAGCCGGACGTCATCGTCCTGGTCGGCTTCGAGTTCGCGGACATCGTCGCCCAGCAGGCGCAGAAGAACCCGGGCCAGCAGTTCCTGATCGTCGACGCGTGCACGCCGAAGACGTACAAGAACGTGAGCTGCGCGGTCTTCCGCGAGCACGAGGGCGTCTACCTCGCGGGCGCCGAGGCGGGCCTGCTGTCCAAGTCCGGGAAGGTCGGCGCGGTCGACGTCCTCGACACCCCGCAGTTCCGCCGCTACAGCGACCCGTTCGCGGCCGGCGCCAAGAAGGTCGCGCCGAAGACGTCCACGGGGACGCGGTTCGTCGGCGGCCAGTCCCCCTTCGACGACTCGGCGCGCGCGAAGGAGCAGGCGAACACGCTCCTCTCGCAGGGCTACGACCAGCTGATGGCGGCGGCTGCGGCCGGGAACTACGGCGTCTTCGAGGCGGCGAAGGCCAAGGGCGCGTTCGCGTACGGCGTGGACGTGAACCAGTGCGTCTCGTCCCCCGGGACGGTCGTGGACAACGTGATCAAGCGCACCGACATCGCCGTCCAGAAGGGCATCGACGCGGTGCTCGGCGGCAAGGCGGGCACGACCGTGTCGTACGGCCTGAAGGAGGGCGGCATCAGCCTGACCGGCCTGGAGGCCGGGGTGGCCGACTCGAAGTGCGTGATCGCCCGGCATCCGGACGTGCTGACCAAGGTGAAGGCCCTGCGCGACCAGATCGTCTCCGGTGAGCTGACCGTCGATGACCCCGCCGCGAGCTGAGGCGCCGGTCGCTGTCGAGCTGCGGGGGATCACGAAGCGGTTCCCCGGCACGCTCGCCAACGACTCCGTCGACCTGGCCGTCCCGCACGGTGAGATCCACGCGCTGATGGGTGAGAACGGCGCGGGCAAGTCGACGCTCATGTCGGTGCTGTACGGCATGCTGCGCCCGGACGCCGGGACGATCCGCGTGGACGGCCGCGAGGTCGTCTTCGCGAACCCGTCCGACGCGATGGCCGCCGGGCTCGGCATGGTCCACCAGAGCTTCAAGCTGTTCGACTCGCTGACGGTCGCGGAGAACGTCGTGTACGCCGCCGAGCCGCGCCGCTTCGGCCTGGTGGACCGGAACGCCGCCCGGCGCCGGGTGCGGGAGCTGGCCGAGGAGCACGGCCTCGCGGTCGAAGCGGACGCGCGGGTCGGGGAGTTGCCGGTCGGGCTGCGGCAACGCGTGGAGATCCTCAAGCTGTTGCACCGGGGTGCGCGCACGCTGATCCTCGACGAGCCGACGGCTGTACTGACCCCGGCGGAGGCGGACGCCCTGTTCGCCGTCCTCACGTCCCTTGCCGGGCAAGGGCGTTCGGTCATCCTCGTCACGCACAAGCTGCGTGAGGTGCTGGCGGCCTCGGACCGGGTGACGGTCCTGCGGGACGGGCGGGTCGTGTCGCGGCTGGTCACCGCGGAGACGTCGGCGCGGGAGATCGCCGCCGCGATGACGGGCCGGGCGGTCGAGCTGGACCGGGTGCACGCGGCGGGGACGCCGGGTGAGCCGGTGCTCGACGTACGCGGTCTCTCCGCTCAAGGCGTCCACGATGTGGACCTCGCGGTCCGGGCCGGGGAGATCGTCGGGATCGCCGGTGTCGCCGGGAACGGGCAGAGCGAGCTGGTCGAGGCGCTGGCCGGGCTGCGGCCGGTGACCGGAGGACGCGTGTCCGTCCGGGGCCGCGACCTCACGCACGCGTCCGCCGCCGAACGCCGGGCGCACGGGCTGGCGTACGTCCCCGAGGACCGGCACGCGGTCGGTACGGCGCCTGCGGCGAGCGTCGCCGAGAACCTCGCGATGGGCCACCACCGCACCTCGCTGTCCCGGCGCGGCCTGCTGGCGCCCGGCGCGGTCCGCGAACACGCGCGCACGCTGGTCGAGCGGTTCGGCGTGAAGACGGCGGCCACCTCGGCGCCGGCCTCCTCCCTGTCCGGCGGCAACCTCCAGAAGCTCCTCATCGGCCGCGAACTCGCCCACGGGGCACCCCTGTTGCTGGTGGAGCAGCCGACCCGGGGCGTCGACATCGGGGCCGTGCAGAACATCCACGACCAACTGATCGCGTACCGGGACGCCGGGCACGCGATGCTCCTCGTCTCGGCCGAGCTGAGCGAGATCCGGGGGCTCGCGGACCGGGTGCTGGTGATGTACGAGGGGCGGGTGACGGCGTCGTACGGGAAGGAAGAGGCGGACGAGCGGATGCTGGGGCTGGCGATGGCAGGCGGGAGCGGCGCGGCTGTGAGCGCGGGTGCACGCGGGGGTACGGACGAGGGCGCGGACGAGGGTGTGGGCATCTGATATGACTGTCGACCGCCTCACCGCAACCCTCCGCTCCCCCGTCACCTCCTCCGTCCTCGCCGGTCTCCTCATCGGCGCCCTCTTCCTCCTCGGCACCGGCTCCGACCCCCTGACCGCCTACGACGCCGTCCTGACCGGCGCGCTCGGCGCGGACGGCATCGGTGCCACCCTCACCACGACGACCAGCGTCCTGGGCCTCGCCCTCGCGCTGGCCGTGCCGCTGCGCGCCGGGCTGATCAACCTCGGCGGCGACGGACAGCTGGTGCTGGGCGGCATCACGGCGGCGGCCACCGCCCTGTACTCCCCGCTCCCGGCACCGCTGACCGTCGTCCTGGCCCTCCTCGCGGGGATGGCCGTCGGCGCCGGGTACGCCGTGCTGGCCGCCCTCTGCGAGAACCGCTTCGGTGTCCCGCTGCTGGTCAGCAGCCTGTTGCTGAGCTATCCGGCGGTGTCGCTGGCCTCGTACCTGGCCCGGCACCCGCTGAAGGAGCCGGGCTCCAGCCTCCCCCAGACGCGGGCGTTCCCGGACGGCGTGTCCCTGCCGGCGTTCGGGGACTCGACGGTCACCGTCGGCCTGGTCCTGGTCGTCCTCGCGGCGGCGGCCTACTGGTTCACGGACCGGCGGACGGCGTTCGGGTACGAGATCCGCATGACGGGGCTCAACTCCCGTTTCTCCGCGTACGCCGGGGTCGAACGGGCGGGCCTGACGCTGAAGTTGATGTCCGTTTCGGGTGCGCTCGCCGGACTCGTGGGCGCCATCGGGGTGTTGAGCTTCCCGTACCGCTTCGTGGACGGTTCGCTGACCGCGCCGGGCTACACCTGGACGGGGCTCACGGCGGCGCTGCTGGCGACGGCGGCCCCGGTCGGCACGGTGATCGCGGCATTCTTCTTCGCGGTCCTCCAGGTCGGAGGGCTCGCGATGGAGCGGACGACGGAGGTGCCGCGCGAGCTGACGCAGGTGCTGCAAGCGATCGTGATCGTATTCCTGGCGGCCCGACTCCGGTTCCCGCAACGGCTGTTCAGGAAGGTGCGGCCGTCCGGGAAGCCGGGCCCGGCCGAGAAGTCCCCGAAAGCGGAGGCCGTCTGATGTTCTTCGACTCCGACCTCCTGATGTCGGCCCTGCGCGCCCTCACCCCGATCCTCCTCGCCGCCCTCGGCGGGGCGATCTGCGAGCGCGCGGGTGTGTTCAACATCGGCCTCGAAGGCATGATGCTGCTGGGCTGCTTCACGTCGGTCGCCACGAGCTGGTTCACCGGCAGCCCCTGGCTCGGCGTCCTCGCGGCGGCTCTCGCGGCGGCGGCGTACTCGCTGGTCCTCGCGGTCGGCGCGGTGACGCTGAAGGGTGACGCGGTGGTGCTCGGCATCGCCATGAACCTCCTCGCCGTCGGCCTGACGGGCTTCCTGCTGCGCACGGTCTTCGGCGTGCAGGGCACGTTCAGCGACCCGAGCCTCAACGGCCTTCCCCTGGCAGGGGGGTTCACCCCGCTCACGTACCTGTCGTGGCTCGCGGTCGCCGTGGCCGCGCTCGTGCTGTCCCGGCACGTGTGGGGCCTCAGGCTGCGCGGCGTGGGTGAATCCCCGGACGCCGCCGCGACATTGGGGGTCAGCCCGGCGAAGTACCAGTACGGGGCCGTACTGTTGTCGGGCGTGCTGTGCGGACTGGCCGGCGCCCAACTCGCCCTGGGGAACGTCACGTTGTTCACCGAGAACATGACGGCGGGCCGTGGCTGGATCGCGGTCGTCGCGGTGATGCTGGGCCGTGCGCTGCCGGTCGGTGTGCTGCTGGCGGCGCTGCTGTTCGGCCTCGCGGAGGCGGTCGGCTTCCGTCTCCAAGGCGTCGGCCTCCCCCAGCAGGCCACCGACGCCGCGCCGTACGTCGTCACGCTCGGCGCCCTGTTCCTGTCGACGGCCCGCCGCCGTCGCCGTACCCCTTCTCCTGGAGCCGTCTCATGACGCAGGATCTCCTGCCGGTCACCCGAATTCCCCGTACCGGCCTGCCCGTTCACGCGGTCGTCGTCGGCGACCCGGCGCGCGCCGGGGTCGTCGCCGAGCTGCTCGACGGGGCGGCGGAGGTGTCGTACCAGCGTGAGTACCGTGTCTTCAGCGGGAGTTGGAAGGGCCTGCCGGTCGTCGTCGCCTCGCACGGGGTGGGCGCGCCGGGCGCGAACCTCCTCTTCCAGGAGCTGGCGGACGCGGGGGTGCGGACGATCCTGCGGTTCGGTACGGCGGGTGCGATGAAGCCGGGGATCGCGGACGGCGATCTGGTGATCGCCGAGGCGGCGGTCCGGGACGACGGGGTCACCCAGCAGCTCCTGCCGCCGGAGTACCCGGCGTTCGCGGCCCCCGAGGCGGTCCTCGCCCTCCAGCGGGCGGCCCGCGAGACCGGCGCCCCGCACCACCGGGGCATCGTGTGGACTCGTGCCGCCTTCCAGCCGGGCCACCTCCCCCTGTTCGCGTACACCGGCGTCGGCCTCGCCGCGATCGAGATGGAGCTCTCCGCCCTCCTGGTCACGGCGTCGCTGCGGGGCCTGACGGCGGGCGGCGTCCTGGTCGTGGACGGCGCGAACGCCGACGAGTTGGTCGACGAGGAGGGCACCAGCGTGTACGACCCGCACCGGGACGTCGTCGCGCAGGGCGTCGAGCGGGGTGCCGTGGTCTCGCTGGAGGCGCTGCGGCTGCTGGCGGAGGAGAACTCCCGGTGAGTGTCGACCTGTTGGTGCACGGGGGTGACGTCCTGACGGTGGACGACGCCGGAACTGTCGTACCCGAAGGGGCGGTTGCGGTCCACGACGGCGAGATCGTCGCCGTGGGTCCCGCCGAGGAACTGCAACGGCGTTACGAGGCCCGGGAGTTCATCGACACCTCGGGGTGTCTGGTCCTGCCGGGGTTCGTCAACACGCACACCCACCTCGCGATGACGCTGCTGCGCGGCCGTGCCGACGACGTCACGCTCCAGGGCTTCCTGGAGCGGGTGTTGAAGTGGGAGGCGGAGCTTCTCACGCCGGAGAACGTGGCGGCGGCGGTGCGGCTCGCGGCGGCCGAGTCCATCCGGGCCGGGGTCACCACCGCGCTCGACATGTACTGGTTCCACGAGGCGGCCGAGCGGGTCGCGCGGGAGGCGGGCTGGCGGCTGCTGACCGGGCCGACGTTCATGGACGTCCCCGAGCCGCCGGACGGGATGGCGTTCGAGGCGCGAACTACCTGGGCGCGTAAGGATCTTGAGGCCCATACCCGCGTCCGCCCTGTCGTCTTCGCCCACTCCGCCTACACCCTCTCCCCCGCCCAGCTCACCGACGTCTTCGCTCTGGCGCGGGAGTTCGGCGCGCTGGTCCACATCCACGCGGCGGAGAACGCCACCGAGGTCGCGACCGTCGAGGTCAAGTACGGGAAACGCCCGGTGGAGTTGCTGGACTCCCTCGGTCTCCTCGGCCCGGACGTCCTGCTCGCGCACGCCGTCGACCTGACCGGCCCGGAGATCGCGGCACTGGCCCGCACCGGCACCTCGGTCGCCCACTGCCCCGTGTCGAACCTGAAGCTGGGCTGCGGGATCGCCCCCGTACCGAGGCTGCTCGGCGCGGGCGTCACCGTCGGGCTCGGCACGGACGGCGCGGTCAGCTCCAACGCGCTGGACGTGCTGGGTGCCGTACGGCAGGCCGCGCTGGTGCACAAGGCGGGCGGGGACCCGACGGCGGTGGGTGCCGAGCAGGCCGTACGGATGGCGACCGGCTGGGGTGCGCGGGCGCTGGGGCTCGGGGAGCGGATCGGGTCGCTGGAGGCGGGCAAGCGGGCGGATCTCGTCGTCGTGGACCTGTCCGGCCCGCATCTGCGGCCTCGGCACGACCCGTGGTCGACGCTGGCGTACGCGGCGCGCGCCGACGACGTGCGGGACACGGTCGTCGACGGGAGGGTCCTGATGCGGGGGCGGGCGCTGACCACGCTGGACGAGTGTTCGGTGGTCGCGGATCTGGAGTCACTGATCGTCTGAACCCTCATAATGGCCGCTAGACCTCCGATGTCTGGGGTGTCGGAAACACGCACGCATGGGAGGCCGGCATGGCAGTCACCGACGAGGCGATCGAGAAGATCAAGGGGATGATCGTCTCGGGTGCGCTGCGCCCCGGCGACCGGCTGCCGAAGGAGAGCGAACTCGCCGCGGAACTGGGCCTGTCGAGGAACTCCCTGCGGGAGGCGGTGCGCGCGCTGTCGCTGATCCGCATCCTGGACGTGCGCCAGGGCGACGGCACGTACGTCACCAGCCTGGACCCCCAACTCCTGCTGGAGGCGCTGAGTTTCGTCGTCGACTTCCACCGCGACGACACCGTCCTGGAGTTCCTCGCGGTGCGCCGCATCCTGGAGCCGGCCGCGACGGCGATGGCGGCGCTGCGCATCAGCGAGCAGCAACTCGACGCGCTGAGCGCCCAGTTGGACCGGCTCGGCGACGGGCCCTCGGTGGAGGAGCTGGTCGCGTGCGATCTGGAGTTCCACCGGGGGATCGTGCAGAGCGCCGGTAACTCGGTGCTGTGCTCGCTGCTGGACGGGCTGTCGGGGCCGACGACGCGGGCCCGGATCTGGCGGGGCCTGACGCAGGAGGACGCGGTGGCGCGGACCCTGCACGAGCACCGGGCGATCCTGGAGGCGCTCAGGGACCGGGACGCGGAGGCGGCGCGGTCGTGGGCGACGGTGCACATCGCGAGCGTGGAGCAGTGGCTGCGGGCGAGTCTGTGAAACCGGTTTCTGTACGTTTGCGGTCAGGGGTGTCCGAGGGCTCCGGACGGGGCAGTGATCCGTTCACTCCCCCGTGGAAGGGGGCTGCGGGCGCCCTTGCCGCACGCCGTAAGGTTGGGTGGTCAGGCGAGGGCACGTCGGAAGGAGGCGCTGGGTGATCGAGCTGGAGGGAGTTCCCGAGCTGATCGACCCAGTCATGGTGGCCGCGTTCGAGGGCTGGAACGATGCCGGCGACGCCGCCTCCACCGCCGTCATGCATCTGGAGCGGGAGTGGAAGGGCGAGGTGTTCGCGGCGCTGGACGCCGAGGACTACTACGACTTCCAGGTGAACCGCCCCACGGTGTTCATGGACGGCGGCGTGCGGAAGATCACGTGGCCGACGACGCGGTTGTCGGTCGTGCGGATCGGCGGCGAGAAGCCGCGGGACCTGGTGCTGGTGCGCGGCATCGAGCCGTCGATGCGCTGGCGGTCCTTCTGCAACGAGCTGCTGGGCTTCGCGCACGAACTGGGCGTCGAGCTGGTGGTGATCCTGGGCGCGCTGCTCGGTGACACCCCGCACACACGTCCGGTGCCGATCAGCGGGACGACGTCCGATCCGGACCTCGCGCGCCGGATGGACCTGGAGGAGACCAAGTACGAGGGCCCGACGGGCATCGTCGGCGTCCTCCAGGAGGCGTGCACGCACGCGGGCGTACCGGCGGTGTCGCTGTGGGCGGCCGTCCCGCACTACGTGTCGCAGCCCCCGAACCCGAAGGCGACGCTGGCGCTCCTCAACCGCCTCGAAGACCTCATCGACGTCCGCATCCCCCTCGGCGAGCTCGCCGAGGACGCGCGCGCCTGGCAGGTCGGCGTGGACCAGCTCGCGGCCGAGGACACCGAGGTCGCCGAGTACGTCCAGACGCTCGAAGAGGCCCGCGACACGGCCGAGTTGCCGGAGGCGTCCGGCGAGGCCATCGCCCGCGAGTTCGAGCGCTACCTGCGCCGCCGCGACCCGAACGACCCGAACGAGAAGACGCGCCCCCCGAGGCCACCGAAGGCGGGCGGCGGGGACGACGACGATTCGTCGGAGGACTGAACAGAGGGCAGGGGCACCGACCGGTGCCCCTGCCCTCTTCTCCTGCTCCTTCTACGCCGGTACCGCGACCACCGCGTACGCCGTCTCGGGCGTCGGCGTCGTCGTGAACCGCGCGTTCGGCAGGTACAGCCGCCCCTGGTAGGCGGCGGCCGTCGTCGGCACGTCGAAGTCCGCGTCGGTGATCCGCCGCAGGAACACCCCGCTACGGCCGTCGGCGGCCAGCCGGAACACGTCGATCGCGTTCTGCCGGTTCTGTACGACGTACAGGAGCCGTCCGGCGCGCAGCAGCCCGTCGCCGTTGGTGAGCGGCGCCGCGTCCCCGAGGTCGACGAGCGTGGTCACGCCGGTGCGCGGGTCGACCCGGTGCAGCGCGCCCACGCCGGACTGCACGACGAGCAGCGCCGACCCGTCGGGCGTCCGCGCGATCCCGTTCGCGTTGACGACCTCGCCGGGAACCTGCGCCCAGGCGCCGCTCAGGGGGACGCGTACGACGTCGGCGGCGGCCGGGAGCGCGCCGCCCCGGCCGAGGGGGAGGGCGTAGAGGGCGGGCTGGAAGGAGTCGGTGAACCATGCGGCGCGCGGCGTGAGGAGGACGTCGTTGGCGAAGGTGGGGGTCGTCGTGGTGAGCCGGTAGGTGGCGAGGATCTCGCCGCTGCGGGCGTCGACGACGCGGGCGCCCTCGCCGCGCGCGGCGACGAACAGGCGTCCCCTGTCGTCGAGTTTGAGGCCGACGGAGGGGGTGCCGGGGCCCGCGGAGAGGATCTTTCCCTCGCCGGTGCGCAGGTCGGCGCGGTAGATGGAGCCGTCGCCGAGGGAGCCGAGGTAGGCGTAGGGGGCGCGGCCGATGGCGATGCCTTCGGGGCGGAAGCCGTTCGGGAGGGGGATGAGGTCGGGCCGGGCGGCGCGGGGGGCCGCGTGGGCCGTCGTGCCTGTCGTGGTGCCGATGGCGGCTGCGCCGAGTGCCGCCGCGCCGGCGGTGAGCATCCGGCGGCGGGAGAAGGGCTGTGCGAAGGAACCGTGTGTGGGTGCCACGGGGCGTCCTTCCGCGTGCGGGGACCGGCAGTTGGCCGGTCCGGCGGTCAACTGGGATCCCACCCCATCACAACTGCCGCGCGGGACACAGGGGTTGACAGGGCATCGATAGCTTGAGGAGCCGAAGCGGCTGAGGCTCGCGGGGGGGCGTCAAGCGTGAGGGGCGGTTCACCCGTACCGGTGACACGTGCCGGTACGGGGAACCGCCCCTGTTCGCCTGGGCGTTGCCCTTACAGGGCGACGCCGAGCAGCGCGTCGACGGCGCGGGAGACGACCCCGGGCGCGCCGATGTCGGTGCCGCCCTGCTCCTGCTGGCGGGAGGCCCAGCGGTCGACGGCGTCGAGGGCGGCCGGTGCGTCGAGGTCGTGCGCGAGGGCGTCGCGGATCTCCTGGACGAGGGGCTCGGCCTCGGGGCCGTCGGGGCGGGAGACGGCGGCGCGCCAGCGCGCGAGGCGGGCCTCGGCGTCGGCGAGGACCTGGTCGGTCCACTCCCAGTCGGCGCGGTAGTGGTGGGCGAGGAGCGCGAGGCGGATCGCGGCCGGGTCGACGCCCTCGCGGCGCAGCTGCGAGACGAAGACGAGGTTGCCGCGGGACTTGGACATCTTCTCGCCGTCCAGGGCGACCATGCCGGCGTGGACGTACGCCTTGGCCATGGGGAACTCGCCGGTCAGCGCGTGCGCGTGGGAGGCGCCCATCTCGTGGTGCGGGAAGGCGAGGTCGGAGCCGCCGCCCTGGACGTCGAAGCCCATGCCGAGGTGTTCGAGGGCGATGGCGACGCACTCGATGTGCCAGCCGGGCCGGCCGCGCCCGAGGGAGGCGCCGTCCCAGCTCGGCTCGCCCTCGCGGGCGGCCATCCACAGCATCGGGTCGAGGGGGTTCTTCTTGCCCGGCCGGTCGGGGTCGCCGCCGCGCTCGGCGGACAGCAGGCGCATCGCGGCGGCGTCCAGGTTGGACACCTTGCCGAAGTGCGGGTCGGCCTCGACGGAGAAGTAGATGTCGCCGTCGAGTTCGTACGCCGCGCCGGAGTCCCGCAGGCGCTCGACGAGCGGCACGATGCCGGGTATCGCCTCGACGGCGCCGATGTAGTGCCGCGGGGGCAGCATCCGCAGGGCGGTCATGTCCTCGCGGAAGAGGGCGGTCTCCTTCTCGGCGAGCGCGACCCAGTCCACGCCGTCGCGCTCGGCGCGCTCCAGCAGCGGGTCGTCCACGTCGGTGACGTTCTGGACGTAGTGCACCTGCCGCTTGGTGTCGAGCCACACGCGCTGCACGAGGTCGAACGCGTTGTAGGTCGCCGCGTGTCCCATGTGCGTGGCGTCGTACGGCGTGATGCCGCACACGTAGATACGGGCGACGGGACCGGGGTCGAGGGTGACGAGGTCACCGGTCGCGGTGTCGTGGATCCTCAGGTCGCGGCCCTGACCAGGCAGGGCGGGGACCTCGGAAGCGGGCCAGGCATGCATGTCATGAGCGTAACCGGACCGTAGTTCGGTATACGAACCGGAGCGCACCGGATGACGGAAAAGGCGGTCTTGCGGGGATCGGGGGGATGTGCAGGGTGGGTGGGGAGTTTTCAGACCGGCGGCCAGGGGATCGCGGGCCACTCTCCGCTGGGCTGCGGGTGCTTGCCGGTCGTCAGCAGGTCGTCGACCCGCGCGCGGGTGGCGTCCAGCTCGGCCGGGGTGATGAGGGGCGTGAGGGTCGCGGTGAGGGCTCCGGAGGGCTCCAGGGCCCCTCTGAGGGCCTTGAGGGCCGTGAGGGCATCCGTCGTCAGGGGCTCGCCCGCCCAGCCCCACAGGAGCGTACGGAGCTTGTTCTCGGTGTTGAAGGTGACGCCGTGGTCGATGCCGTAGAGCGGGCCGTCGGCGGTGGGCAGGAGGTGGCCGCCCTTGCGGTCGGCGTTGTTGATGACGGCGTCGAGGACGGCGAGGCGGCGCAGGCGGTCGTCGTCGGCGTGCACCAGGAGGGCGGTCTTCCCCTCCCCGACCTCGGCGAACGCGATGGCCTTCCAGCCCGGCTCCGGTTCCCGCGCGTCGACGAGCGCGAGGAGTTCGGCCTCAGGGGACGCCTCGATCCACAGCTGGCACATGCCCTCGCCGTAGGGGCCGTCGCGCAGGACGGTCGGGGGGATCAGCCCCCAGCCGGTCACGGCGGACACCTCGTACGCGGCGACCTCGCGCTGCGCGAGCGTGCCGTCGGGGAAGTCCCACAGGGGCCGCTCCCCGGCGACGGGCTTGTACACGCAGGCCGCCTCCCGGCCGTCGTGGGTCACCGTGCAGTACAGGGCCGCGTTGGAGGCGTCGCTGATGCGTCCGCGCACGGTCAGCTCACCGCGCGCCAGGAGGAGCGTGTCCGCGGGTTCGACGGTGGTCACGCCCCTCGCCGGTATCCGTTCTGGCGCGGACATACGTGTCCCTCCGGGTCGAGCGGCAGGCTGCACAGCGGGCAGGGCGGGCGGCCCGCGTTGACGACGTCCAGGGCGCGCTTGGCGAACGCGCGCGCCTGTGCGCCGGTGAGGCGGACGCGGAGCATCGGGGGGCCGTTCTCCTCGTCCTGGAGGAGGCGTTCCTCCGCCTCGGCGAGGTCCTCCTCGGAGTCCGCGTCGAGCTCCACGAGGGCCTGCGCCTCGACGATCATGCGCTGTTCCTCGCCGTCCCAGGCGAGGGCCATGGTGCCGACCCGGAACTCCTCCTCGACAGGGGAGTCGAGGGGGCGGGTGTCGGAGTTCTCGGCGGGGGCGACGGCGGGTACGGCGGCGTTTCCGCCGCTGCGGCGCACGACCTCGTCCAGCAGTTCGTCCATGCGCTCGGCGAGCGCGGCGACCTGGGTCTTCTCCAGCGCGACGCTGGTCACCCGGGGGCCGGCGACGGCCTGGAGGAAGAAGGTACGGCGTCCGGGCAGTCCGACCGTGCCGGCCACGAAGCGGTCCGGCGGGTCGTAGAGGAACACCTGACGGGACACGTCCTGTCTCCAGTAAGAGTCGTGGGTTCGGATTACGTCCTGCGCGTGTGCGCGCGCTGTGCGGACCGCTTCACCCTACTGCGGGCGACGATCACGGTGCGCCCGCACCGCCTCCCACGGTCGCGTGCCCGGTCGGAGGCTCCTCGCGCGGCGCGAGGGAGGAGAGATCGCCGGTGTCTCCGAGGCGGATCAGGAAGGGGCGCAGGCGCGTGTAGCGGATCGCGGTGACGGAGCACGGTTCGACGGAGATCCGCTGGAACAGGTCGAGGTGCAGGCCGAGGGCGTCCGCGACGAGCGACTTGATGACGTCGCCGTGGGAGCACATCAGGTAGACCGCGTTCTCGCCGTGGTCGCGCTCCACGCGCGCGTTCCACTCGCGTACGGCTTCGGCGGCGCGGGTCTGCATGGAGCGCATGGACTCGCCGCCGGGGAAGGCGGCGGCCGAGGGGTGGGCCTGGACGACCTCCATGAGGGGGTCGCCGCTCAGTTCGGCGAGTTTGCGTCCACTCCAGTCGCCGTAGTGGGCCTCCCCGATGCGGTCGTCGGAGTGCGCGGTGATCCCGCGCGCGTCCAGGAGGGGCCGTACGGTCTCCTGGCAGCGCTGGAGGGGGCTGGTGACGACTTCCGCTATCGGCAGTCCGTCGAGCCGTCCGGGCAGGGCGGCGGCCTGTGCGGTGCCGCGTTCGTCCAGGGCGACGCCGGGCGTCCAGCCGGCGAGCACCCCGGAAGTGTTGGCGGTGGACCTGCCGTGCCTGACGAGGATGAGGGTGGGCATGCGGCCAGGGTAGGTGTCCGCGCGTGTGCGCTGTCTCTCGGGCGAAGGGAGAATACTCTCCGTGATCGTCGACTGTGCCGTCTACCGTGACGGCCGCCGGGTGGAGGGTCCGCCGGACTTCTCCGACGCGCTGGCCGGGGCTCGGGCGTGCGGCGGCTTCGTGTGGATCGGGCTGCACGAGCCCACCGAGGACGAGTTCTCCCTCGTCACCGAGGAGTTCGGGCTCCACCCGCTGGCCGTGGAGGACGCCCTCAAGGCCCATCAGCGGCCCAAGCTGGAGGTGTACGACGACTCGCTGTTCGTGGTCCTCAAGCCGGTCGGGTACGACCAGGACCGCGACACCGTCTCGGCGGGCGAGGTGATGGTCTTCCTCGGCGAGGGCTTCGTCGTCACCGTCAGACACGGCCAGGACGCCCCTCTGGCGGCCGTACGGCACCGGCTGGAGGAGGAGCGGCCCGAACTCCTCGCGAAGGGCCCCACGGCCGTCCTGTACGCGATCTCGGACGCCGTCGTCGACCGGTACCTGGAGGTCGCCACCGAACTCCAGACCGATCTGGAGGGGCTGGAGGCGGAGGTGTTCTCGCCGGACGGCGGGGACTCGCGCGGGGCCGCGTCGCGGATCTACACCTTCAAGCGCCAGGTCCTGGAGTTCCGGCGCGCCACCGGGCCGCTCACGCTGCCGCTGACCCGGCTGTCGGGGTCCTACGGGACGCCCGTGCCGTTCGTGCACGACACGTCCCGGCCGTTCTTCCGGGACGTCGGCGATCACCTCGCGCGCGTGAACGAGTCCGTCGAGGGGCTCGACCGGCTCGTCTCGGACATCCTGTCGGCGCACCTCGCGCAGATGAGCGTCCGGCAGAACGACGACATGCGGAAGATCTCCGCGTGGGCCGCGATGGCTGCCGTGCCGACCATGATCGCCGGGATCTACGGCATGAACTTCGACCACATGCCGGAGCTGCGGTGGGTGTGGGGGTATCCGGCGGTGATCCTGGTGATGGCCGTGTTCGAGGTGGTGCTGTACCGGCTGTTCAAGCGGCGGGGGTGGCTGTGAGGGGTGGTTTTCCGGGGCTGGACTGGGCTGAACTGGGCTGGGCTCAGGCGAGCTGCGGGCCGGCCGGGCCGCCCAGGGCGTTCCTGCGGGCCGGCATCTCCAGGGAGACCATGCGGTGCCAGCCGGCGAGGCGTTCGTACGCGTACAGGGCGTGGATGCCCGCCGCGAGGGCGGCCGACTTCGTCCTCGGCCAGCCGAGGATGCGGCCCATGTGCGCCATCACCGCGAGGCTGACGTCCCGGAAGACCCTGATCTCCGCCAGCGCGCACGCGCGCAGGGTGCGCTGGATCGTCCGGCCGTGTCCCGCGCGCGCGAAGCGCAGCAGTTCCTCGTGGCAGTAGGCGAGGTGGTTGTCCTCGTCGGCGGAGATCATCCGTACGGCGCGGCCCAGGTCGGGGTGGTCGGCGAAGTGCCTGCGCAGGAGGTCCATCTGTTCGGAGGCGCGCTGTTCGGTGACCCTGCTGTGCGCGAGGTAGGTGACGACGTCCTGGACGGTGAGCGGCTGGTCCGCCTTCAGCTTCTCGTGGGCCAGGCCGATGCCGCCGCGCTCCAGGAGCATCGTGTAGTCGGTGTCCGGGGGGGACCGGGACGGGGTCAAGGCCGCGCTTCTTCATCAGGGCGCCGAAGATCCGGCCGTGCTTGTCCTCGTCGGCGCCGTGGCGGGCGATCTTCGGCACGAGGTCGCGTTCGCTCTCGGGGACCAGGGCCGCGATCCGCGCGTTCTCCCAGCCGCCCTGCGCCTCGCCGCTCGCCGCGATCGAACAGAACAGCCTGAACGATTCGTCGTCGTCCAGGATCTCCTCGAACAGGCTCTTCGCCGACAGCATCCCGATCACCTCGTTCCACGCCTGCGGGGGTTTCGCAAAGAAAGAGTCAAGTCCGATCTCTTCCTGCCCGCAACACGTCGGTCGGACAACTCACCCGTCCGAAGTACCCCCACCCCGTAACTCCGCACGTGCAGTGACGTTGTTCCTCACAGTCGGCCGTGGCGGGGAGACCCCCGAGCCCCCGCCACGGCCGTGGAACCCTCCGGGGTGTTACGCCACCCCGGCCAGCTCCAGGGCCTCCGCGCCCGCGCGCAGGGACGCGAGGCGCTCTTCGAGGGTGAAGCCCGCGGGGGCGAGGGTGAGGGTGGTGACGCCGACGGCGGCGTAGGACTTCATGCGGTCGGCGATGCGGTCCACCGAGCCGAGCAGGGCGGTCTTGTCGATCAGGTCGTGGGGGACGGCCGCCGCGGCGCCGGTCTTGTCGCCCGCCAGGAACTTGTCCTGGATCTCCGCCGCCTCCGCCTCGTAGCCCATGCGCTGGGCGAGCTGGTTGTAGAAGTTCTGCTTGCGGCTGCCCATGCCGCCGACGTACAGGGCCGTGTACGGGCGGAAGGTGTCCGCGAGCTTCTCGACGTCCTTGTCGTCGCCCAGGGCGAGCGGCAGGGTCGGGCAGACGTCGAAGCCTTCGAGGGTGTGGCCGGCCTTCTCGCGGCCCGCGCGGATGTGCTTCAGCGCGGTGTCCTCCAGGTGCTCGGCGGAGGGGAAGATCAGCAGCGCGCCGTCGGCGATCTCGCCGGTCTGCTCCAGGTTCTTCGGGCCGATCGCGGCGATGTAGAGCGGGATGTGCTCGCGCTCGGGGTGCACGGTCAGCTTGATCGGCTTGCCCGGGCCGCCGGGCAGCGGAAGCGTCCAGTGCTCGCCCTCGTACGACAGGCGCTCGCGGGTCATCGCCTTGCGGACGATCTCGACGTACTCGCGGGTGCGCGCCAGCGGCTTGTCGAACTTGACGCCGTACCAGCCCTCGGAGACCTGCGGCCCGGAGACGCCGAGGCCGAGGCGGAAGCGCCCGCCGGACAGGGAGTCCAGGGTCGCGGCGGTCATCGCGGTCATCGCGGGCTGGCGGGCCGGGATCTGGAAGATGGCCGACCCGACGTCGATGCGCTCGGTCTTGGCGGCGACCCACGTCAGCACGGTCGCCGCGTCCGAGCCGTACGCCTCGGCCGCCCAGCACACGGCGTAGCCGAGCCGGTCGGCCTCCTGCGCCACGGCGAGGTTGTCCCCGTCCATCCCGGCACCCCAGTACCCGAGGTTGATCCCGAGCTGCATTGGCCGCATCCCCTTACCGATCAGTAACGTCCGTTGTGGACAGACCATAGCGCGCACCCCCGCACGGCCGGGAGTACCGGCCTTGCGATCCACAACCTGCGGATTCGGTTATCCACAGGCCACCCACCGCCCGGTTCTGGCCAGTAATCTCGGCGTTCATGGAGCAGAGGCATCTCGGCCGCACCGGCCTGCGCGTGTCCCGTATCGGGCTCGGCACCCTGACCTGGGGCCGCGACACCGACGAGCACGACGCGGCGGACCTCTTGAAGACGTTCTGGGAAGCGGGCGGCACCCTCGTCGACACGGCGGACGTGTACGGCGACGGGGATGCCGAATACCTGCTGGGGCGTCTCATAGAGGGCCTGGTCCCGCGCCGGGACCTGATCATCGCGACGAAGGCGGGCAGCGTGCCCGACCCCGACCGCCGCTTCGACGGCTCGCGGGGCCATCTGCTGGCCGCGCTGGACGCGTCGCTGGCCCGCCTCGGCACGGACTACGTGGACGTGTGGCACATCCACGCGTACGACCCCCACACGCCGATGGAGGAGACCCTCCAGGCCCTCGACATCGCTGTCTCCAGCGGGCGCGCGCGGTACGCGGGCGTCTCCAACTTCTGCGGCTGGCAGATCGCCAAGGCCGCCACCTGGCAGCTCGCCGCGCCCGGCACGCGTACGCGGCTGTCCAGTACGCAGATGGAGTACTCGCTCCTCCAGCGCGGCGTCGAGCGCGAGGTGCTGCCGGCCGCGATCGACCTCGGCATCGGGCTGCTGCCCTCCTCGCCGCTCGGCCGGGGCGTCCTCACCGGCAAGTACCGCGCCGACGCCTTCCCGCCCGACTCCCGCGCCGCCTCCGACCACTTCGCGCCGTTCGTCGAGCCCTACCTCGACGACACGGCCAGCCGCATCGTCGACGCGGTGACGACCGCCGCCGACGGACTCGCCGTCACCCCGCTGCACGTCGCCCTCGCCTGGGTCCGCGACCGGCCCGGCGTCGCCGCGCCCATCATCGGCCCGCGCAACGCGCAGCAGCTCAGCGCCGCGTTGTCAGTGGAGGCCCTTACGCTTCCAGACGAGATCTGCCGGGCCCTCGACGACGTGTCGGCGCCCGTGCACCGCTATCCCGATCACGACTGGAGCACGCTGTGAGCACGGACCCGGAGACCACGGAGAACGAAACGCCGGGGGCACCGGAGGGGGAGACCGACGCGAGCGGGGGGTTGGGCGCCGGGGGGACAGGGGGCGCCGGGGGTGGGGTGCAGGATGCCGGGGGCGCGGATGCCTCGGGCGCGGGGGCGGCAGCGGTCGCCGGGGGCGAAGCGCAGGACGTCGAGGGCGCGGACGCCTCGGGTGCGGGGAGCGCCGGGGGCGGGGAAGCGGATCTCGCCGAGGGCGGGGCACAGGACGTCGAGGGCGCGGACGCCTCGGGCACGGGGGAGGCAGCGGTCGCCGGGGGCGAAGCGCAGGACGCCGAAGGCGCGGACGCCTCGGGTGCGGGGAGCGCCGGAGGCGGGGGTGAGGTGGAGGGCGCCGGGAGCGTTGCGGCCGAGGAAGCCGCGCGTCCGGTGGCCACCGGCGGGGAGGCCGGGGGCGGGGAGCGTGTGCGCGCCGAGGAGCCCGCACTCTCGGTCGCCGAGGGCGGGGACGGCCAGGTCGAAGCGGTTGGGGAGTCCTCCGGCCTGGCGGGAACCGAGGCGAGCGGGGAGACCGGCGGCGCGGAAAGCTCCGGCGGTGAGGGTGCGGATGGTTCCGGTGAGGCTCAGAAGGGTGAGGCCGCGGCTCCTGAACTCAGTGAGGCCCAGGCCGAACTCGCCGCGCAGAAGATCGAGCGGGAGCGGATCGCGCGGCGCAAGGCCGAGAAGGCCGGTCCGATCGCCGCAGGCGGCAAGTTGAGCGGGACCGCCGCGGAACTGCTGGCCGCCGTACGGGCCGTGGAGAGCGGCGCGAAGCCCGCGAGCGCGTACGCCGCGCCTCCCTCGCGGAGCGTTCCCGGCCCTGGGCGACGTCCTGAGCGGGGGATGCCGGACGGGTCCGCTCCGTCGGCGGTGGGGGACGCCGCGACCGCCGGGGGGTTCGGGTCCGGCGGGGGAGATCGCGCCGGGGGTACCACCGGCGTCTCAAGGGCCGCTGGAGGCCCGGGGGCTGACACCGGGTTCGGGCCCACCGGAAGCATGGCTGGCGCGGTCGGCACGGGAAGCGCGGTCGGCACGGGCGGCATGGGAAGCGCGGTCGGCACGGGAAGCGGGGGTGGCTCGGGCGGCTCGGTGAGCGCGATCGGCACGGGAAGCTCGGGCGGCACAGGAAGCTCGGGCGTCGCGAGCGGCGCGGAAAGCACGGGCGGCACAAGCGGCACGGGAAGCGCGGGCGGCTTGAGTGGCTCGGGAAGCGCGGGCGGCACGGGCGGCGTAGGAAGTGCCGCGAGTCCCGGGATTGCCGGGGGCTCCCTGGCCGCGTCCTCCGGGGGTGCCGGGAGTCCCTTCACCTCGGCCTCCGGGGGCGCCGAGGGCTTCCTGGCCCCGTTCCCCGGGGTCGGCGGGAACCCCCTCGCCCCCTCCCCCGCCCTCGTCGACGCCGTCCGGCGCGTCCTCGTCGGCGGGTCCGCGCCGGAGGCCCTGGCGCCGCAGGTCGCGGTGGCTCTCGGAGAGGGTGCGGCGGAGTTGCTGCGGGAGGACCCCTGGCAGTTGCTGCGGGTCTCCGGGGTGCGGCCCGAGCAGGCGGACGGGTTCGCGCGGGCCCTGCTCGGGGCCGAGTGCGGGCCGGCGGACGAGCGGCGGGGGCGTGCGGTGACGCTGTGGCTGCTGGAGCAGGCCGCGCTGGCCGGGCATACCGCGCTGGAGCTGTCGGTGTTGACCGGCGCGCTGGCCCAGCGGGGCGTACCGGACCCCGACGGCGCCGTACAGGACACCGTCGCCGAGGGGGAGGCGCTGATCTTCCAGGACGCTCTGGAGGAGCCCGGAGCCGCGCCCGCGCAGGACGACGAGGAGGAGCGTCCCGTCCGTGTGCTGGTCGGCCTCGAACGGCACGCGCTCGCGGAGGAGAGCCTCGCCGACGGGCTCGCCCGGATCGTCAACGCGCTCCCCAAGGACGACTCCCCCGCGTGGGAGACGGCCGCCTCCACCGCACCCCGCGGCGCCGCCGACCTGATCCGCGCCGTCGCCGCGAACGGTCTCGTCCTGCACACCGGCGGCGAGGCGTCCCGCGCGGAACCGGCCGCCCTCCTCGACGCGGCCCACGCCCTGGGCCTGCGCGCGGTCGCCGCCTGCCACACGGCGGACGGCCGCCAGAGGTTCGCGGCGCTGCTGAACGCGGAACCCGGCACCGGGGGAGGCATCCCGCACCCCGCGCATCCCAGGGGGGCCGACACAGACACGTACGGCACCCCGGCAGACACACACGACACCACCGGCGCCCCCGCAGACAGCCACAACAACGCCGCCACCCACGGCACCCCGGCAGGCCCACCACACCGCACAAGGGAAGCCACCGCAGGCACCCCGGTCACCCCGCCCCCCGGCCCCGGCCCCGGCCCCGCAAGCGGCGCCCCCCTCCCCACCCCCTCCGTCGTCACCCTCCCCGGTCTCCTCGCCGGTCTCGAAGGTCCCGGACGGGACTCCGACGGGGCCTTCGCGCTCGACCTGCTGATCCTGCTCGACGCGCCTCAACTGGACGTCGAGGCAGCCGCGATGGTCGTGGAGTCGTTGCCGGACGGGGCGCGGCTGGTGCTCAGCGGTGACCCCGGGGTGCTGTGGTCGGCCGGCGCGGGACGCGTGTTCGGGGATGTGCTCGCCGCGCGCGTGTGCCCGCAGGTCGCGTCGCGGACGCCGGACCCGGGGCCGATCGGGGAGCTGGTCTCCGGGATCGGCATCGGGGAGCTGAACCAGGTGGACGCGCCCGGCAAGGAGATCGTGATCGTCCCGGTGCGGGACGCCGGGGAGGCCGTGCACCGGACCGTGCAGCTGGTCGCCGACTCCGTACCGAGGGCGTTCGGGGTGTCCCCCGGGGAGACCGTCGTGATCACGCCGGGCCACGGCGGCGCGGCCGGCACGCGCGCGCTGAACGCGGCCCTCAAGGAGCGCCTGAACCCCGGCCCGGGACGGTTCGCCGGGTACGACCCGGGCGACCTGGTCGCCTACGCCCCCGCGCCCGGCCGCACGGTCCCGGGCCGGGTCGTGGGCGCCGACGCGGACGGCCTGCGCATCACCTGCGCCGGCGCCGCCGTCCTCGTACCGAAGGACCGTGTCGAGCAGACCCTGCGGCACGGCTGGGCGCTGACAGCGCACCAGGCGGCGGGCGCGCGCTGGCCGGCGGCGGTCGTGGTGCTGCCCGGGGACGCGGCGCAGGCGCTGTCGCGGGCGTGGGTGTACACGGCGTTCAGCCGCCCCGAGCGGCACCTGTCGGTCGTCCACGGCGTGGAACAGGCCCTCCCGCACGCGGTCGCCGAGGTCCTGCCGAAGCCGCGGACAACCCGGCTGCCGGTGCTGCTGCGCGGACAGGTGCCGGTGGCGACGGGGTAACCAACAAGGCAGTACGGACCGGAGCACGCGAAGGGCGCGGAGGGAAAACCCCCGCGCCCTTCACCATGAGCACCCGCGCCGTCGGCCTCTCGCGAGACCCGCGCCGCGCCCCCTACCGCCGGTCCGCGTCCAGCGGCTCCAGATCCTCCACGTCGACCACATCCACGTCATCCACCTCGTCGCCTTCGTCCTCCTCGAAGTCCTCGTCCTCCGACTCCTCGTCGAAGACCGCGCTGACGTCGAAGCGGCAGACGACCCGCTGGGGGTCGGCCTGGTCGAAGGGGGACTCCAGCCATTCGCCGGGGTCGGCCGGGTCGTCGGCGGCGACCACCCAGAGCGTCGAGTCACCCTCCTCCAGGCCGAACTCCTTGTGCCGGGAGGCGATCTCGTCGGGCTCGTACTCGCCGAAGAGGATGCCGAGGGCGCCGTGGACGGTGCTCGCGGTGTCCTCGCCGCCGTCGTACTCGGCCGCCTCGACCCGCTGGGCCTGCGCGAGGAGCCGCTGGGGTTCGGCGACCGCGTAGTCGCGGCGGATCAGCACGCTCAGGGCGTTCGGCTCCTCCGG
Source organism: Streptomyces niveiscabiei (assembly GCF_033794345.1). Classification (NCBI taxonomy): domain Bacteria; kingdom Bacillati; phylum Actinomycetota; class Actinomycetes; order Kitasatosporales; family Streptomycetaceae; genus Streptomyces; species Streptomyces niveiscabiei. The sequence continues at coordinate 56,982 of NZ_JARAYJ010000005.1, read as the reverse complement.
GCCCGCGTACGGCGGGAGGGAGTCGTCGGTGCCGGGGATCTCGAAGGGGGTGACCTCGTCGTACCGGTCGTAGAGCAGTTCGTCGTACGTCTCCGCCGCAGCGGCCAGTTCGTTGAACGCCTCGTAGACGGCCGGGTCGTCCTCACCCGACCGGCGTTCGACCGCGGCCAGGTGGCGGTCGAGCGCGGTCTTGACCGCCTCGGCGGCGGCGCGTACCTCGGCAGCGGTGGGCTGCGCAGCATCAGACATAGTGCAGACGCTATCCGTACGAGGCCCCAGCCCGCACAATAGATGCGATGCCGGAATACGAATTTGTCGACGTGTACGTACCGCGCGGGGTCTCCCGCAAGGAGGCGGCACGTCTGCTGACGGACCATGCCGAGTACGGTCACTGGGAGTTGCACCGTCTGAGCCTCATGCGGGACGGCAGCCGCAGGGTGCGGTTGCGGCGGCGGATCATCCGCCAGGTACGGGCCACGTGGTGAGCTGAGACGCGGACCAAGGGGGCTGGCGGGACGACGGAGCGGGCCCCGCCGGGTCGGGGTCCGCTCCGTCGCGCTTCGCGCGCGGGGTGATCCGTGTGGTCGGGATCACCCTCGCGTTTTCACGGCAGTTGACGTGTTCCGTGCCGCTTTGCCGTGGTTTTCGCGGCCGTCGCCTCAGCTTGGCCGAAGATCGCCGTCAGCCGGACGTGTTCCTGCGGCGGTAGAGCAGCGCACCGGCGACGAGCATGCCCGCGCCGGCCGGGAGGGCGAGCCCCAGGGGGAGTTCGGCACCCGTGCTCGCCAGTTCCCCGGAGAGGGTGGGGGGTTGGGCGGAGGGGTGAGTGGTCTGGGGGACGTGGTTCGGGGGTGTGTGGTGGATGGGGGTGGTGGGATTCGTGGGGCCCGAGGGGTTCGATGTGCCCGGGTTGCCGGGGTGACCGGGGTTGCCGGGGTTGCCGGGGTGCCCCGGCGTACCGGGCCCACCCGGATGGCCAGGACCGCCGGGCCCACCGGGATGCCCCGGCTTCCCCGGATGCCCCGACGTCCCGTTCCCGCACTCGTTCCCGAACGCCGGGTTCCCGACCCCGACGACGTCGATGCTGTTGCCGCACAGGTTGACCGGTACGTCGATGGGGACCTCGACGTGGTTCCCGGAGCCGACTCCGGGCGACCCCCCGGCGTGCCCGCCCGCATGCGCGCCCCCGGAAGCGCCGTGCCCGCCCCCTCCGCCGTACCCGCCCCCGGCGCTGCCCCCGCCCCGGTTCTCGCACGAGTTCCCCATCGCCGGATTGAGGAGCCCCACCACGTTCACGGTGTTCCCGCACACGTTGACCGGCGCGTGCACCGGCACGGAGACCGTGTTCCCGGCCAGTACCCCCGGCGATTCCGCGGTGGCACCGCTCGCCGAGGAGTCCGCGTGCGCGACCCCTCCCGCCGCGGCGATCGCCCCCGTCGCCGCCGCCACGGTCATGAACCCCTTGCGGGTGACCTGTCGCATCCCTGATTACCTGCCCTTACTGATGTCCACGTGGTCCGCTGTTGCCGAAACCGGCCGGCCCCGGAGCGCATGGCGCGCGCTCCGGGGCCGGTACGGCGTGGACGCCCCCTCAGCGGGGTGGCGTCACTTGTTGATGCAGGTGTTGCCGAAGGCGGGGTTCAGCAGGCCGATCACGGAGATCGTGTTGCCGCACACGTTCACCGGGACGTGCACGGGGACCTGGATGACGTTGCCGGACAGGACGCCGGGGGAACCCACGGCGGCACCCTGCGCACCGGCGTCGGCGACGGCGAGGCCCGCGCCCGCGAGAACGAGACCGCCCGTGGCGGCTGCGGCGGCGACGACCTTCTTGATCATGTGTATTTCCTCCTGGTCGGTAAGCGGCCCAAGGGGCGGGCCGCATGACCTGTAACGAGGAGGGCCAATTGGGGCTACGAGCGTATGGTCGGATTCACCCGTCCGAGGGAGACCGAACAGGCGCGCGACCTCGTCAGGACGCGTCGATGAACCGGTCCAGGACGCGCACCCCGAACTGGAGCCCGTCGACCGGCACCCGCTCGTCGACGCCGTGGAACATGCCCGCGAAGTCCAGCTCCGGCGGCAGCTTCAGCGGCGCGAAGCCGAAGCCGCGGATGCCGAGGTCGTCGAAGGACTTGGCGTCGGTGCCGCCGGAGAGCATGTAGGGGACGGCCTTGGCGGTGGGGTCCTCGGCGAGCAGCGCGGCGGACATCGCGTCGACGAGTGCGCCGTCGAAGGACGTCTCCAGCGCCTTGTCGGAGTGGACGTCCTCGCGGCGGACGCGGGGTCCGAGGAGGCGGTCGAGGTCGGTGAGGAACTCCTCCTCGTGGCCGGGCAGGAAGCGGCCGTCGAGGTGCGCGGTGGCCTCGCCGGGGATGACGTTGACCTTGTAGCCGGCGCCGAGCTGGGTGGGGTTGGCGGTGTTGCTGAGGGTCGCGCCGATCAGCTTGGCGATGCCGCCGAGCCGGGCGAGGGTGGCCTCCATGTCCTCGGGGTCGAGGGGGGTGCCCAGCGCGTCGCCGAGTTCGTCGAGGAAGGCGCGGGTGGTCTTGGTGACGCGGACGGGCCACTTGTGGCGTCCGACGCGGGCGACGGCCTCGGACAGTTCGGTGATCGCGTTGTCGCGGTGGATCATCGAGCCGTGTCCCGCCGTACCGGCGACGGTCAGCTTCATCCAGTGCATGCCCTTCTCGGCCGTCTGGATGAGGTAGAGCCGGCGCTCCTCGCTGACGGTGAAGGAGAAGCCGCCGACCTCGCTGATCCCCTCGGTGACGCCCTCGAAGAGGCCGGGGTGCTTGTCGACGAGGTGGCGCGCGCCGTACGTGCCGCCCGCCTCCTCGTCCGCGAGGAACGCGAGGACGATGTCCCGGGGCGGCTTGCGGCCGGACCTGAGCCGGTCCCGCACCACGGCCAGGGTCATCGCGTCCATGTCCTTCATGTCGACGGCGCCCCGCCCCCACACGCAGCCGTCCGCGACCTCGCCGGAGAACGGGTGGTGCGTCCAGTCGTCCGCGTTGGCGGGGACGACGTCGAGGTGGCCGTGGATGAGGAGCGCGGGCCGCGAGGGGTCCTCGCCCTCGATGCGGGCCACGGTGGAGGCGCGGCCGGGGTGCGACTCGAAGATCTTCGGTTCGAGCCCGACCTCGGCGAGCTTCTCCGCGACCCACTCGGCCGCCTGCCGCTCCCCCGGGCCCGAGTGGTCGCCGTAGTTGCTGGTGTCGAACCGGATCAGCTCGGAACAGAGGTCGACGACCTCGTCCTCGCCCCTGACGTACCCGCCCGTGCCCGTGTCGCTCACGCCTGTGCCTCCCGCTGCCGGTGCTGTCTCTGCCCTCATCCTCTCTCCCCCGCCCCCGACACCCAAGACCGCTCCCGCCTCGTCACACACCGTTCACGCCGGACCACCCGTGATCGAGCACCCCGGAAACCCTGGTAATGTTTACGACGTCGCCGCGAGGGAAACCCGCGCGAGACACACCCCGTCCGGGTGGCGGAATGGCAGACGCGCTAGCTTGAGGTGCTAGTGCCCTTTATCGGGCGTGGGGGTTCAAGTCCCCCCTCGGACACAGTGAGCGAAGGCTCCGACCAGTTGGTCGGGGCCTTCGCTGGTTATGTGGTGGATCTCTCCCCCTTACCAAGATCGCGCAGGTCAGGACGCTGCTCACGGCCTTGATCGGTGGCTCGAACGGGTCTCTCCGGTGGCCGTCGAACCGGTTGATCCATAGCGTCGTACTAAAATTTCCGGCTTGTTACGGGCTGGAGCCGGACAACCCCAGGCATACCTGCGGGCCCGCCAGCGCCCCGGAGGTTTCCGGGCACGAGACGCGAGGGACCTGATGGCGGCCATACACGAGGTCAGCACGGCCTTGTTCGAAGAGGAGGAGACGGCGTTCGCGCGGTTCTCGGGGGGCTCCGCCGCCCCGGCGCGCACGCTCGTCGACGTCTTCGACAGCGCGGTGCGCTTCTACGGCGACGAGCCCGCGCTCGACGACGGAACCACCCAGCTCACCTACCGCGAACTCGCCGGTGAGGTCGCCCGGTTGCGGGACCGGCTCGCGCAGGCGGGCGTCGGCCTCGGCGACCGGGTCGGGGTGCGGGTGCCCTCGGGGACGAACGGTCTGTACGTCGCGATCCTGGCCGTCCTCGCGGTCGGCGCCGCGTACGTCCCGGTGGACGCCGAGGACCCGGACGAGCGCGCCGACCTGGTGTTCGGCGAGGCGGACGTCCGAGCCGTGATCACCGGCGGGGACACGATCACCGTCCAGCCCGGCGAGGGCGGTCCTGCGGGGCGGCCGGGCGTCGAGCACGACGCGTGGATCATCTTCACGTCCGGGTCGACCGGCAAGCCCAAGGGTGTCGCGGTCACGCACCGCAGCGCGGCGGCGTTCGTGGACGCCGAGGCGCGGCTGTTCCTCGCCGAGGAGCCGATCGGGCCCGGCGACCGGGTCATGGCGGGCCTCTCGGTGGCGTTCGACGCGTCCTGCGAGGAGATGTGGCTCGCCTGGCGGTACGGCGCCTGCCTGGTCCCCGTGCCGCGCTCCCAGGTCCGCAGCGGCGCCGACCTCGGGCCCTGGCTGGTGGAGCAGGAGATCACCGTCGTGTCGACGGTGCCGACGCTCGCCGCGCTGTGGGAGCCCGAGACCCTCAACGACGTACGCCTGCTGATCTTCGGCGGCGAGGCGTGCCCGCCGGAGCTGGCGCAGCGGCTGGTGACCGAGGGGCGGGAGGTATGGAACACGTACGGTCCGACCGAGGCGACGGTCGTGGCGTGTGCCGCGCTGATGACCGGCGAGGAGCCGATCCGCATCGGGCTCCCGCTGGACGGCTGGGAGCTGGCCGTCGTGGACGACGCCGGTGAGCCCGTCCTCATGGGCGGCACCGGGCAGTTGGTGATCGGCGGGGTCGGGCTCGCGCGGTACCTGGACGCGGAGAAGGACGCCGAGAAGTACGCGCCGCTGGAGTCCCTCGGCTGGGAACGGGCGTACCGCAGCGGTGACTTGGTGCGGGCCGACGCCGAGGGGCTGGTCTTCCTCGGGCGGGCCGACGAGCAGATCAAGCTGGGCGGGCGGCGCATCGAACTCGGCGAGGTGGACGCCGCGTTGCAGGCGCTGCCGGGCGTGGCGGGCGCCGCGGCGGCCGTACGGACCGCGCGCAGCGGGAATCAGCTGCTCGTCGGGTACGTCGTGACGCAGGAGGGCTGGGACCAGGCGGCGGCCGTGGCGCGGCTGCGGACCGAACTCCCGGCCGCGCTGGTGCCGTTGCTGGCGCCGGTCGACGAACTCCCCACCCGTACCTCGGGGAAGGTGGACCGGAACGCGCTGCCGTGGCCGCTGCCGGATCTTCAGACCTCGCTGGTGAAGGAGGAGTTGTACGGGACGGAGGCGTGGCTCGCGGAGCAGTGGACGGACGTCCTCGGTACGCCGGTCACGAGCGCCTCGGACGACTTCTTCGCCATAGGCGGTGGCAGCCTGTCCGCCGCTCAGCTCACGACGCGGCTGCGGGAGCGGTATCCGACGGCGGCCGTCCTGGACATCTATCAGCGGCCGGTGCTGCGCAAACTCGCCCGGCATCTGGAGGAGTCGGCGCAGGACGACGGGGCGGCGCGGGTCGTCGCGCCGGTCCCGGTGCGCGCGCAGGTGGCCCAACTCCTGGCGCTGCTGCCGCTGTTCACGCTGACGGGGCTGCGCTGGGCGGTGGCGCTGGCCGCCGCCGGGAATCTGCTGCCGGGGTACACCTGGCTGCCGGCCGCGTCGTGGTGGGTGATCGGGCTCGTCGCACTGGTGCTGTTCACCCCGGCCGGGCGGCTGGGGATCGCGGCCGGTGGCGCGCGGCTGCTGCTGCGTGGGGTGAGGCCGGGCCGGTATCCGCGCGGCGGCAGTGTGCATCTGCGGCTGTGGACGGCCGAGCGGCTGGCCGAGTTCAGCGGGGCGACCTCGCTGACCGGGGCCTGGCTGGAGCGGTACGCGCGGGCGCTGGGCGCGAAGATCGGGCCCGAGGTGGACCTGCACTCGCTGCCGCCGGTGACCGGCATGCTGAAGCTGGGGCGCGGGGCGGCCGTCGAGTCCGAGGTCGACCTGTCGGGCTGGTGGCTGGACGGGGACCGGCTGGAGGTCGGCGCGATCAAGGTCGGCGCACATGCCGTCGTCGGGACGCGCAGTGTGCTGTTCCCGGGTGCGCGGGTCGGCAAGCGGGCCGAGGTGGCGCCGGGTTCGGCCGTCGCCGGCCAAGTCCCCACCGGGCAGCGCTGGGCGGGGGCTCCGGCGGTCAAGCTGGGCAAGGCGAAGCGGAGTTGGCCCAAGGAGCGGCCGGCGCGGGGCACGTACTGGCGGTTCATGTACGGCCTGACGGGCGGCGCGCTCAGCCTGCTGCCGGTGGCCGCCGCGGCCGTCGCGCTGCTGGTGGCGTCGGTGTTCGTGCGCCCCGGCGGCGCGGTGTGGCCGGGCGTCCTGTACGCGCTCGTCCCGGCGACCCTCGCGTACGGCCTCGTCTACGCGGCCCTGATCCTTCTCGGCGTACGGCTGCTGAGCCTGCGGCTCGGCGAGGGGACGTATCCGACGCACAGCCGCGTCGGGTGGCAGGCGTGGACCGTGACGCAGCTGATGGACCAGGCCCGCGAGACGCTGTTCCCGCTGTACGCCGGGCTGGTCACGCCCGTGTGGCTGCGGGCGCTCGGCATGCGGATCGGGCGGGGGGCCGAGGTGTCGACCGTGCTGGCGCTGCCCAGTCTGACGACGGTCGGTGAGGGCGCGTTCCTCGCCGACGACACGCTGACCGCGCCGTACGAGCTCGGCGGTGGCTGGGTGCGGATCGGGAAGGCCGAGATCGGGCGGCGGGCGTTCCTCGGGAACTCCGGGATGACCGCGCCGGGCCGGTCCGTGCCCGAGGGCGGGCTCGTCGGGGTGCTGTCGGCGACGCCGAAGAAGGCGAAGAAGGGCAGTTCGTACCTGGGTCTGCCGCCGGTGAAGCTGCCGCGCAGCGCCTCGGGCGGCGACCAGAGCCGTACGTACGACCCGCCGGCGCGGCTGCTGTGGGCGCGCGGGCTGGTCGAACTGTGCCGGATCGTGCCGGTGTTCTGCTCGGCGGGGATCGCGGTGCTGGTGGTGGCCGCGCTGTGCCCGCTCGGGCCGTGGGGGTTCCTGCTGGGCGGGGTCGTGCTGCTGGGGGCGGGGCTCGCGGGTGCGCTGCTGGCCGTCGTCGCCAAGTGGGCGCTCGTCGGGCGGCATCGGGCCGGGGAGCACCCGCTGTGGAGCTCCTTCGTGTGGCGCAACGAGCTGGCGGACACGTTCGTCGAGGTCGTCGCCGTGCCGTGGCTGGCCGGTTCGGTGCCCGGGACCGTCCTCATGACCGCCTTCCAGCGCGGGCTCGGCGCGCGTATCGGGAAGGGTGTCTGGCTGGAGTCGCACTGGCTTCCCGAGGCCGATCTGGTGACGCTTTCCGACGGTTCCACCGTGAATCGCGGCTGTGTCCTCCAGACTCACCTCTTCCACGACCGGATCTTGCGGACGGATACTGTGGTACTCCGTGAGGGCGCCACGCTGGGCCCTGGCGGAATCGTGCTGCCCGGCAGCACGATCGGGGCCCGTACGACACTGGGTCCCGCGTCGCTCGTCATGGCCGCGGAGTCCGTCCCCGACGACACCCGCTGGCTGGGCAACCCCATCGAGGCGTGGCGCCCGTGAATGCGGGCCACTCGGTGTCCGTGAGCTCCATGGGCTCCATGAGCGACGGTTCGAGTGGCACGGCGCAGGGAGCGGACACGGTAGTGGCAGTTCAGCAGGCAGCGGGGGCGGACCCGTACTTCCCGGACAACGGCGACCCTCGCTACCGCGTGCATCGCTACGAGATCACGCTGGACTACCGTCCCGGGCCGAACCGGCTGTCCGGGACGGCCCGGATCAACGCGATCGCCGGGCGGGGGGCGCTCGGCGAGTTCTTCCTGAACCTCGCGGACTTCCGGATCGGGCGGGTGCGGGTCGACGGGCGTCAGGCTCAATACACCCACCGCGGCGGGCGGTTGCGGGTCCGGCCCGCCAAGTCCGTGCGCGGGGGTGCGGCGTTCACCGTCGAGGTGCACTGGTCCGGGAATCCCAAGCCGGTCAACAGTCCCTGGGGCGGGCTCGGTTGGGAGGAGCTGGGGGACGGGGCGCTGGTCGCCAGTCAGCCGGTCGGGGCGCCGTCCTGGTTCCCCTGCAACGACCGGCCCGCCGACAAGGCGTCCTATCTGCTGTCGGTGACCGTTCCCTCCGCGTACTCCGTGGTGACCGGGGGGCGGTTGCTCACCCGTACCACCCGGGCGTCCACGACCACGTGGGTGTACGAGCAGTCCGCCCCCACCTCCAGTTATCTCGTCGGGCTTGCCATCGGGAAGTACCAGACTGTCCTGCTCGGGGATCTCGGGCCCGGGGGTGTGCCTCAACACGGGCACATCCCCGCCGAGTTGCTGCCCCTCTTCTCGCGGGACTTCGCTCGGCAGCCCGCGATGATGGAGCTTTTCCAGGAGGTGTTCGGGCCTTATCCGTTCGACGAGTACGCCGTCGTCGTCACCGAGGAAGAGCTCGATGTGCCCGTCGAGGCGCAGGGGTTGTCCCTCTTCGGGGTCAACCACGTCGACGGGGCTCGGGGTTCGGAGCGGCTCGTCGCCCATGAGCTGGCCCATCAGTGGTTCGGGAACAGTGTCTCCGTCGCCGACTGGCGGCACATCTGGCTGAACGAGGGGCTGGCCAAGTACGCGGAGTGGTTGTGGTCCGAGCGGTCCGGGGGGCGGAGCGCGCATCAACTTGCCTCGGCCGCTTATCGGTTGCTCTCCGGGCTGCCTCAGGATCTGCGGCTCGCCGATCCCGGGCGGAAGTCGATGTTCGATGACCGGCTGTACGAGCGGGGTGGGGTGGTGATTCACGCGGTGCGGTGTCTGCTGGGGGATGCCGCGTTCTTCCCGATGCTGCGGGGGTGGGCCGGGCTGCATCGGGGGGGTGCTGTGACCACGTCCACGTTCGTGGCCCATGTGGGGCGGTTCGCCGCTGAGCCGGTGGACGAGTTCTTCGACGCGTGGGTCTATGAGGGGGCGTTGCCCGCGTTTCCGTCGATGCCGCCGGTTCCGCCGTTGCCGTAGGGCGGTTCGGCGGGGTTCGGCGGGGCGGGGCGCTGAGCTGGGGGTTCGGCGTTCGGTTCGGGGGTGTTCGGAGGGTGGGGGGTGAGTTTCCGGGGGTCGGGAGAGTGGGGGGACCTACTCGATTCGGTCGGTCCGGGAGGACGGCGTGCGGAAACTCATCAGCCTTCGTAGTGCGGTGATTCTGGGGGTTTCGGGGTTTGTGGGGGTGCAGGTGGGTGGGGAGTTGGGGACGCCGGGGGGATGGGTGGCGGGGGTGGTGGGGGTGTGGGTGGCTGAGAGGCTGGATCGGATGGTCGGGGAGTGAGGTGGAGGTATTCGGCTTCGTAGGGGGTCAAGTCGTCCCGGAGCTCTTCGTCGCCGAGGAGGTGGGCGGCGTGGCGGGTGCACCAGGCGTGCAGGTCCAGGTGGATGGCCGTTCTCAGGAGCCAGATGCGGGGGCGGGCGGCCTGAAGGGTGTCGTGGAGCGCCTCGATCGCGGACTCGGTGGTCGGGGTGGTCAGGAAGTCGATCTGGAAGCCGAGTTGTACTGACGAGACGCCCAGGAGTCGTGCGATCACCCTCGCCAGGGGCTCGTCGGCGCCGGGGCGGGTGAGTTGGCGGCAGGCGCAGGCCAGGAGGGCGATGCGGGTTTCGTCCTCCATGGACTGTGGTTTCGCCAGTTCCTTCAGGGTGTCGTTGACGAAGGCGGCGGGGAGGCGCCCGCTCTCTGCGGCGAGGCGGCGGCTGATCGCGCTGTGCAATCGCGGTGTGCCTGTTTCTGTGCCGAAGTTCACGAGGTTTTCCAGACACGCTCCGTACAGGCCCGGCAGGTCCCTGTGAGGTGCTGGCGGGGCCACCAGGAGGGCGACCAGGGCACGACCTGCGTAGGAGGCATGTCCCTCGAAGCCCTCCCGTGCGAAGCCTCTCAACTCCTCCCACACCGGAAGGGCCGGTCTCAGCAGGTTGTCGATGTCTGGGTCTCGGAGGAACAGCGTGCGGCAGCCTGCCGTGAATCCTGGGCCGTCATACTCACTCGGCCCCACCCCAATGTCATGCTCGAGAACCGCTGTCTCGACCAGTTGCGTGAACGCGTCCCACGCGCCCGGTTCGAACTGGGACTTCCAGAGGGTCGCGTGGGTACGCCAGTTCTCAGCCGGATCCGAAGTGGTGCCGGCGATCTCGGAGAACAGGAAGGTGTTCCACCAAGCGAACGCGAGCAGCAGGAGGTTGGCGCTGTAGCAGGCGTGGCGGTAGGTGACCGGGGTTGGGCCCGTGCTGTAGCCGCTGTCGTGGTCGACGGGGTACAGGGCTCGGGGGAACAGAGCGGGGATCACATCCGCAGTCGTCTCGGGGAGGAGGTCCCCCACATCCTCGATGATCTGTGCTCGGTCGCTCAGGGGTGCGCAGGACAGGAGCGCGAACAGGAGGGCGCCGTATGCGCCTCCGTCCGTGCAACGGGCCAGCGTGCGGGCGATCTTCCGAGCGACCAGGTACTCGCCGAACGTCGCGTGCAGGAACTCGTACCAGAGGTGGTCCTCCCCGCTCTCGTACGTGGCCTTCGCCTCGTGGATGAAGAAGAAGCGGCCGAAGAGGAGCCACGGTGCGGAATCCGTCGCGGAGTTGGCGGGGTCTCGGAGATACGCGAGGTCGTGTTCCGCGTCCGTCGCGCTCACGCCTTGGCTGCCCCTGTTGAACATCGCCATGGCGATCACGGAGAGGAGGTCGAGTTCGTTCTCGACCTTTTCCTCCAGGTGGGCTGGGCGGAGGCCGGGTTCCAGTTTGGTGATCTGGCGGCGTACGAAGAGTTTCAGGAGGCGTTCGTAGAGGGTGACTCGGCTCATCGTCGCTGTCGCCTCGGCGTCGGGCTCGATGGAGTGGTAGAGCGCGAGCATGAGCAACAGGAGGGGTTGGGGGGCGAGTTCGGGGTGTCGGGCGGCGAGGTCGGTGCGGCAGGGGTGGGCTTTGTTGACCGTGTTCCAGATGCGCGTCCAGTGGGCGATCCGTTCCTCGTCGAACGGCTCCAGGCGGACGATGGTGCTGCCCGGCGGGATCGCGGCCTGGTCGGCGACGACTGTGCGGCTGGTGACGATCGCGGCTACCGGGAGTCCGTTGGTGGCCGAGCGGCGTTGGAAGTCGGCGATGTCCTGGAGGTAGCGGTAGTGGTCGGTGCCGCCCGCTTGGAGGAGTTCGTCGAAGCCGTCGAAGATCAGGACCGGGAGGACGCCGGGGGACGCCTCGGTCAACTCCGGCCAGGTGATCGTGCGTTGGGTGAGCTGGTGGAGGGCGTGGTCGATCTGTTCGAGAACGCCCGCGTCGGCGGGGACCGTGCGGAGTTCGATGCGGATCGGGAGGTGGTCGGTGGGTGGGAGGCGGGCTGCGATGAGCTTGGTGAGGAGGGATTTCCCGGTGCCGGGGTCGCCCAGGACTATCAGTGGATGGTCGAGGGTGGGGTACGTGGTGAGGTGGGCGGCGAGGAGGGCCTGGACGTCCTGGTGCACAGGGAGAGTGCGCCACCAGGCGTCCACATGGGGGCTGTTGTCGAGGGCGTGGGTGGCGACGCGGTAGGCGGGGTTGATGTATCCCTGGGCGAGTTTGGGGATGCGCGGGCTGGAGTGGTCCTCACCCGCCTCGCCTGTCTCGCCGGCTGCGGAGAGGGGACGGGTCAGTTCGTGGCGGTGGATCTCGGAGAGGCGTGCGGGCCATTCGGCGGGGGGTACGTCGCGGGCGAGGGCGCGGAGGAGGGTTTCCAGGCCGACAAGTCCCGTTTTCTGGGCAGCGAGTTCACCGTAGAGCTGCTCAAGTCCCGTCCGTGATCGGCCGGTCGGACAGTGAGCGAGGGCATCCACCGCGTACACGGGATCGTGCACGGTGATCCAGATGAACAACTCAGGGCACTGCACGGCGAGTTCGGCCAGGCGCGACTTGTACAGCGCGATGGTCGAACCGGTGTCTTCCGGCTGGGAAAAGGGGCTCAGCTCCCTGGCGACCCGTTCGAAGTGCTGGACGGCACGGGCGTGGTGGTCCGCCTCGGACAGGGACACGAGGACGAGTTCACCGTCCAGGCTCGCGTCGATCAGTCCGGAACCTCCGGAGTCCAGGTCCAGGGACTCGTACAGCAGCGGCCCTTTGACGCACACCTCGGCGATCAGCAGCGCCCGTGCGGCTTGGAACAGACGGGCCCTGTGCGTGTGGCAGGCGTGGCGCACCTTGCCGCGCAGACCGGTCAGCAACCGCCGGGCGGCCTTGTCGAACAGGTCGCGGAAATCCAGCAGTTGGGGTTCCTGATCCAGCCTCGCCCGGTCGAGGGCCGCCATCTCGTCGAGCAGGCGCATGTCCCGTCCGGCGAGGATGCGGGCCGCCGCGCCGAGGCCGTTCGGCTCGACATCGTCGTACCGGGTCGTGTGCGCGCTCTCGCAGACGGCGCAACCCGCGGGCTCCCGAACGGAGTTGCGGTCCGGGGCGCTCTCCGTGGCTTCCGACTCCTCAAGTCGGCGCCGCCAGTACCCCACATCGCCCCCGATCGCCTCCACCAGTTTCCGGACCACGTCCCAGTCCGGTGTGTTCGTCCGTTTGCCGTTCAGGAGTTCGGAGAGGGCCGAGGGGCTCAGGTGGAGGCGGCGGGCCAAGTCCCGTTGGGGGACGCCCCGTTTGCGGATCTCGGCCTTGAGCGCACGCCAGAACGGCTCGCTGTCCGCCACCCCGACCCCCTCGTCGTACGTGTCACCTGCGGTGAGCTTAGGAGGACGCGGCGCGGTGGCCGAGGGGTTCCGGCAGAATGGGGGCATGGCACGTCCTAGCTCCTGCCCTTGTGGTCTCTCCTCGTCGTACGAGGCCTGTTGTGGGCGTTACCACGCGGGCCCTGTCGGTGCGCCCACCGCCGAGGCGTTGATGCGGTCGCGGTACAGCGCGTTCGTGAAGGGGGACTCGGCGTATCTGGTGCGGACCTGGCATCCCCGGACTCGGCCCGGGAGCTTGGAGCTGGATCCGGGGATGCGGTGGACCGGGTTGGAGATTCTCCGGGTGGAGGACGGAACCGCGTTCCACGGCAAGGGTGTTGTGGAGTTCAGGGCCTCGTACCGGGGTGGGTCGCTGCACGAGGTGAGTCGGTTCGAGCGGGTCGACGGGGCGTGGGTGTACGTGGACGGGGAGTTTCCCGGCGTGTGAGGGTCAGGGGGCCAGGATGTCCAGTTCCTGGAGGGCTCCCTCGGTGATTTCGCGGGTGAGTTGTTCGGCGCGGGCGGCGTCGCCCTCGCGGACCGCTTCGGCGACCTGGACGTGGAGGGTGACGGCGGCGGGGTCGGGGTCGGCGAACATCACGCGGTGTTCGGTGCGGCCGGTGAGGACCTCGGCGACGACGTCTCCTAGGCGGGCGAACATCTCGTTGCCCGAGGCCGTGAGGATGACGCGGTGGAAGGCCACATCGTGGATGAGGTAGCCCTCCAGTTTGTGGCCGCGCGAGTTGGCGACCATGCCCAGGACGCATTCCGTGAGCTCGGCGCACTGCTGCGGCGTCGCGTTCTTCGCCGCCATGCCCGCCGCGACCGGCTCGATCGCCGAGCGCAGGACCGTGAGTGAGCGCAGTTGGCGGGGGCGGTCGGCGCCGGCCAGGCGCCAGCGGATGACCTGCGGGTCGTAGACGTTCCACTCGGCGGTGGGGCGGACGATCACGCCCACGCGGCGGCGGGACTCGACGAGGTGCATCGACTCCAGGACCCGTACCGCCTCGCGCATGACGGAGCGGGAGACGTCGAAGCGCTGGGACAGCTCGTCGGTGCGCAGGACGCTGCCAGGGGGGTACTCGCCTGCGGTGATCGCGGGGCCGAGGGTGTCGAGTACATGGCCGTGCAGACCTCGGCCCGGAATGGTCATGCACTCAGAGTACGGCGTCCGTCACGGACTCAAAAAGTCAGATTTATTTGAGTCGAGGGCTTGAATTCGTCGTACCTAATAGGTTTCAGTGGCGTTGACATCACGTGTCGGCAGTACGTCGAGGAAGACAGCGAGGTAGTGATGAGCACCCCCCAGGTCGTCGTGGTCATGGGCGTCGCGGGTACCGGCAAGACCACGATCGGTCCCCTGCTCGCGGCCCGGCTCGGCGTTCCGTACGCCGAGGGTGACGACTTCCATCCGCCGGCGAACATCGCGAAGATGTCGGCCGGTACCCCGCTGGACGACGACGACCGGTGGCCGTGGCTGGACTCGATCGGCGCGTGGGCGCACGAGCGGACCGGGCTCGGCGGGGTCGTCAGCTGTTCGGCGCTGAAGCGGTCGTACCGGGACCGGTTGCGTGCGGCGGCCCCCGGCCTGCTCTTCGTGCACCTCAGCGGCTCGCGCGAGCTGATCGGGGAGCGCATGGGGCACCGGGAGGGCCACTTCATGCCGACCGCGCTGCTCGACTCGCAGTTCGCCGCGCTGGAGCCGCTGCGGGCGGACGAGGCGGGTGTCGTGGTCGAGGTCTCGGGACGGCCGGAGGAGATCGCCGAGCGGGCTATCGCCGCGATCGGTACGGCTGCCGGGGCGCGGGACTGATCGTTCCGTAAGGCTGACCGTTCCGTAGGGCTGACCGTTCCGTAGGGCTGATCGTTCCTCGTTCCGCAGGACTACCCCGCCAGGACTACCCCACCAGTACTACACCTTCAGGGCTACCCCACCCGGCGTAGCTCTCTCACCCCGTCCACCCCTCCCCGTCTCCGTAAGGGACTCCCGTGACCAGACTCAGCGTCGAGATGCTGGCAGCGGACGCGCCAGAGCCGATCACCTCGGCCGGGCACGCTCAGCTCGGTATCGCCGTGCTGGCGGGCATCGCCGTCATCGTCCTGCTCATCACCAAGTTCAAGCTCCACGCCTTCCTGTCGCTGACCATCGGCACGCTCGCGCTGGGCGCGTTCGCCGGGGCGCCGCTGGACAAGGCGATCTCGAGTTTCAGTTCCGGCCTCGGTTCGACGGTCGCCAGCGTCGGTGTGCTGATCGCGCTGGGCGCGATCCTCGGCAAGCTGCTCGCGGACTCCGGCGGCGCCGACCAGATCGTCGACACGATCCTCGCGAAGGCGAACGGCAGGAGCATGCCGTGGGCGATGGTCCTGATCGCCTCGGTGATCGGCCTGCCGCTCTTCTTCGAGGTCGGCGTCGTGCTGCTGATCCCGGTCGTGCTGATGGTCGCCAAGCGCGGCAACTACTCGCTGATGCGGATCGGCATCCCGGCGCTGGCCGGCCTGTCCGTGATGCACGGGCTGGTCCCGCCGCACCCCGGCCCGCTGGTCGCGGTCGACGCGGTCGGCGCGAACCTGGGCGTCACGCTGGCGCTCGGCGTGCTGGTGGCGATCCCGACGGTGATCATCGCGGGCCCGGTGTTCTCGCGGTACGCGGCCCGCTGGGTCGACGTCCAGGCGCCGGACAAGATGGTCCCTCAGCGGCCGTCGGAGGATCTGGAGAAGCGTCCGAGCTTCGGCGTGACCCTGTTCACGATCATGCTGCCGGTCGTCCTGATGCTGTCCAAGGCGCTGGTCGACATCGTGATCGACGACAAGGAGAACACCGTCCAGCGGGTCTTCGACGTCGTCGGCTCGCCGCTGATCGCGCTGCTGTCGGCCGTCCTGGTCGGCATCTTCACGCTCGGCCGCCCGGCCGGGTTCTCGAAGCAGCGGCTGAACGAGCTGGTCGAGAAGAGCCTCGCGCCGATGGCCGGCATCCTCCTGATCGTCGGCGCGGGCGGCGGCTTCAAGCAGACGCTGATCGACTCCGGCGTCGGCCAGATGGTCCTGGAGATCTCCGAGGACTGGTCGATCTCGGCGATCCTGCTGGCCTGGCTGATCGCGGTCGCGATCCGGCTGGCGACGGGTTCGGCGACGGTCGCGACCGTCTCGGCGGCCGGTCTGGTGGCGCCCCTCGCCGCCGACATGTCCACGGCGCACGCGGCCCTGCTGGTCCTCGCGATCGGCGCGGGCTCCCTCTTCTTCAGCCACGTCAACGACGCCGGGTTCTGGATGGTCAAGGAGTACTTCGGGCTGAGCGTCGGCCAGAACCTCAAGACCTGGTCCGTCATGGAGACGGTCATCTCCGTGGTCGCGGGTGGCCTGGTCTTCCTTCTGTCTCTGGTCCTTTAGGGGTACGCCGATGACTCATCCTCTCTTCGACATCACCGGCAGGACCGCGCTCGTCACCGGGTCCAGCCGAGGTATCGGCCTGGCGCTCGCCCGGGGTCTCGCGGAAGCGGGCTGCACGGTCGTCCTCAACGGGCGGGACGAGCGGCGGCTGGCCGAGGCGGCGCGCGAGCTGCCCGGCAAGGTCCACACCGCGGTCTTCGACGTGACCGACGGCCCCTCGGTCGCCGCCGGGATCAAGGACGTCGAGGAACGCGTCGGTCCGCTCGACATCCTCGTCAACAACGCGGGGATGCAACTGCGGGCCCCGCTCCTGGAGTTCACCGACTCCGACTGGCACCGCATCCTGGACACCAACCTCACCAGCGCGTTCCTCGTGGGCCGCGAGGCCGCCCGGTACATGACCGCGCGCGGGCACGGGAAGATCGTCAACATCTGCTCGTTGCAGAGCGAGGTCGTGCGGCCCGGCATCGCGCCGTACGCGGCGACCAAGGGCGCGCTGAAGATGCTGACCAAGGGCATGTGCGCGGACTGGGGGCCGTCCGGGGTCCAGGTCAACGGCCTCGGGCCCGGCTACATCGAGACGGAACTCACCCAAGCCCTCGTGGACGACGAGGAGTTCAGCGCCTGGGTGCGCAGGCGGACCCCGGCCGGACGGTGGGGCCGCACCGAGGACCTGGTCGGCGGGGTGCTGTTCCTCGCCTCCCCGGCGGCGGACTTCGTCAGCGGGCAGATCCTGTACGTCGACGGCGGCATGACGAGCGTGCTGTGAACGGGGGAACACGGATGCGGGCCTGTGTCATCCACGCTCAAGGCGACCTGCGCGTCGAGGAGTTGACGCCGGTCGAGCCGGGACCCGGACAGGTGCTGGTCGCCGTGCGCTACGGCGGGGTCTGCGGTTCCGACCTGCACTACTGGCGCCACGGCGGGGTCGGCGACTTCCGGCTCAAGGAGCCGATGGTCCTGGGGCACGAGGTCGTCGGCACGGCGCTGTCGGGGCCCTACGAGGGGCGGGCGGTCGCCGTGCACCCGGCGACTCCGTGCGGGGTGTGTCCGGAGTGCGTGGACGGGCGGCGCAATGTCTGCCGGGACACGCGGTACCTGGGCAGCGCGGCGCGCACGCCGCACGTCCAGGGCGGGTTCGCGGCGCGGATCGCCGTGCCGCAGGAGCAGTTGAGGGTGCTGCCGGACGGGCTCGATCTGCGGCGCGCCGCTCTCGCCGAGCCGCTGTCCGTCGCGCTGCACGCCGTGCGGCGGGCCGGGGACGTGCGGGGGCGGCATGTGCTGGTGACCGGGGCCGGGCCGATCGGGTGCCTGGTCGTCGCCGCCGCGAAGGCCGCCGGGGCGGCGCGGGTGACGGTGACCGATCTGCTGCCCGCCGCGCTGGAGTTCGGGCGGATCGCGGGCGCCTCCGACGTGGTGCGCGCCGACGATCCGTCAGATCCCGGGTGGCCCGCGGAAGTCGACGTCGCCATCGAGGCGTCCGGGGTCGCCGCCGGGCTCGACACGTGTCTGCGGATCGTCCGGCGGGGCGGGGTCGTCGTACAGCTCGGGATGCTGCCGGCCGGGCAGAGTCCCTTCGCCGGGAACCTCGTCGTCAGCCGGGAGATCGAGCTGCGCGGGGCGTTCCGCTTCGACACGGAGTTCGACGAGGCGCTCCGGCTCCTCGCCGTTCAGCCCGCGTTCGACGGGCTGGTGAGTGCGGTGGTGCCGGTCGAGGAGGCGGAGTCGGCGTTCACCCTCGCCGCCGACCGGGGGCGGTCCTGCAAGGTGCTGCTGGACTTCGGGGGCTGAGGGGCGGGCCTCTTGGAACGAGCGGGCCGGGGTGAACTCCCTGGCCCGCTCGGTCGTTTCGGCGGGGTGGGGCGAACTCTGCGGCTCGCTCACCGATTTCGGCGGGGCTGGGTGAACTCCCCGGCCTGCTCGCCGGTTTCAGCGGGGTGGGGTGAACTCCCTTGTCTGCTCGCCGGTTTCAGCGGGGTGGGGTGAACTCCCTTGTCTGCTCGCCGGTTTCCCAGGGCTCCTTCGCGCCCGGCGTCGTGGGGCAGGTTTCGGTGCGGGGTGGGGCGGCGCATGTTGGAGGGTGACGACTGGGGGGACGTCATGGGGATTTCGCTGGGGACACGGATCTCGGTGGTGCTGCTCGCGGGGGCCGTGGCGGTGGTGACCGTGGCGCTTCAGGAGGGGGACGCGCCTCGGGTGCGGGGCGGGGGTGTGGTGCCGGAGGCCAGTTCCTCGGCGGTGCGGTCGACGCCTGCGGTCACTTCTTCTCCGGCGCCTCGGACCGGTGGGTTGGAAGGGGGCACGGTCGGGCGGAGCACGCCCGCGCCTTCCGTGGTTCCTGAGGCGCCGGCTCTTCCCACGCCAAGTCCCGGTCGTACGCCGCGTGTTGTCACGGTCTCCTGGCTGCCGCCGGGGCCGGTGTCGCCCGACGCGGACCGGCTGGCCGATCCGGACAGCGTGTACGACGTGCTGCGGTCCCCGGCGCGGTGCCGGGAGGCGTTGGGGATGATCCCTGGGGGCGAACTCGGGGACGAGTGGCGGGTGTTGAAGGCGTTGGCGCACGCGTGTCTCGCTGCGCGGGGTGAGGGCGGGAGTTGGGCGGAGGCGTCCGAGCCGGTGCGTGGGGTCAGTGGCAAGGGGGTTGCCGCGCGACGGGTGTTGGGCGAGTTGCTGGCGTTCCGGTGCGGGGCGCGGGGTGGGGATTCGGTGCGGTTGGTCGTCGACTCCGGTGGTGTGCCTGCCTGTTCCTTCGGGGTGCGGGTCGTCGGGGGCGGGGAGGTGGCGGCGGGGGATGTGGTGCGGGTCCGGCTGCGGGGGCGGTTCTTCGGCTTCGGGGAGCTGGTGGCCGAAGGGGGCGCGGTCGTCGAGGGGGGTGCGGGTGCCGCTGTTCCCTGCGGGGGACGTCGCCGTGCAGGGGCCTTCGCCTTCGGCCGGGGAGTCGTCGCCGCCCGCCGAGGAGCCGGGGCGTTCGGTCGAGTGGCCGTCGTCCGCCGCCGGGGCGCCCTCCAGCCGGTGGCCTACGGCTGTCCGGGCGCTCTCGGTGTCAGCGTTCGTCCTCCGGGTGCCAGAGGGGGTGTTCGCGGCCGGCCCAGGTACGGCTGACCGAGCCCGTGCGCATGCCGTGGCGGGCCTCGGGGTCGGCGAAGGCCATGCCGATGTGGCCCGCGAGTACTACGCCGATCGTGAGGGCCAGCCAGTCGTGGACGAAGGTCGCGCTGGTGCGCCACATGATCGGGGCGAGGTGGGTGAACCACATGAGCAGGCCGGTGCCGAGCATGACCAGGGTGGCTCCGGCGATCCAGGCGGCGTAGACCTTCTGGCCGGCGTTGAACTTGGCGGCCGGGCGGGAGGAGTGGCGCCGGTCCCGCCGGAGAGCCGCCCGCAGCCAGATCCGGTCGTGCGGGCCGAAGCGGTTGAGGTGGCGCAGCTCGCCGCGGAACGCGCGCGAGGCGAGGCCGGCGAGGGCCGGGACGGGCAGCGCGAGGCCCGCGAACTCGTGGACGCGGACGACCAGTTCGCGGCGGCCGACGAGTTCCGCGAGCTCCGGGAGGTAGAGGCAGGCGGCGGTGACGACGCAGATGCCCATGAGGAGGGCGGTGGTGCGGTGGATCCACCGGACGGCCGGCGAGAAGCGGGGGACGTCGGTCGTGGCGGGGAGGGTGTCAGCCGGTGGGGTCATCGTCCCGTCCGTTCGACTTGCCGACCCAGGCGTCGACGTCGTAGCCGCGTTCCTCCCAGTAGCCGGGCCGCACGTCCTCGGTGACCGTAATACCCGAGAGCCACTTGGCGGACTTGTAGAAGTACATCGGGGCGACGTAGAGGCGGACCGGGCCGCCGTGGTCGTGGCCCAGGTCCTTGTCCTGCATGCGCAGGGCGACCAGGACGTCGGCGCGGCGGGCCTGGGCGAGGGTGAGGCTCTCGGTGTAGGCGCCGTCGAAGCAGGTGAAGCGGATCGCGCCCGCCTTGGACCGCACGCCGGCCGCGTCCAGGAGGTGGGAGAGGCGTACGCCCTCGAAGGGGGTGCCGGGGACGCGCCAGCCGGTGACGCACTGGACGTCCTTCACCATGCGGGTCTGCGGCATGGCTCTCAGGTCGGGGAGGGTGTACGTCGCGGGGCGGTCCACCAGGCCGTCGACGGTGAGGCGGTAGTTCGTGTCGTTCTTGCGGGGGACGGACGCGGTCACCGAGTAGTAGCGGAAGCCGCCGCCGTTCGGGAGGAGGCCGGTCAGGCCCGTGGGGTCCTTCCCCGCGATCGCGCCGAGCACGGACTCCATGCCGCGCTGGAGGGCGGGCGCGGCGGCCACGCCCAGGGCGCCGAGGCCGAGGGTGCCGAGGAAGACACGGCGGCCGACGGGGGTGCCGGCTGCGGGGGTCTCCTCGGGTGGTTCGGGATTCACGTATCCATTCGAGCACTCGGAGGTGGGTGGGGGCCAGTCCTGCGGGGCGGTCACACCTCGTTCTCAGGTATGAGCCGGGTACTACGCGGGGTGGTCCTCGCAGCAGCCCCTGCCCAGCGCCCTTTCCCTCGCCGCCCTGAACGCCTCGTACGGGTCCCTGGCGGGGTAGGACCAGGGGCGGATCGTCGCGTGGTCGGCGATGCGGTGGAAGAGGGCCGACGCCTCGGCGGTGCGGCCGGCGCAGACCGTCGCGTGGGCCAGGTAGTTGAGGTCGAGCAGGCGGCGCGGGTGGCCCTCGTGCTCCCACTCCAGCCACCAGTCGTACGCGGTCTTCATCACCTCGCGCGCGCGGTCGTCGGCCCAGTGTCCGGAGGCCGCCGGGTCGGCGGAGAGGTGGCCCCGGGCGGCGAGGACGCGGTAGCGCTCGGCGTGCGCGACGACCGGGAGGATCGCGAGCGGGGAGTCCGCGGGGGCCTGTTCGGCGGCCCACGCGGCGAAGTCGTACACCTCGTGCAGGGGGTCGGGGCCGCTGTCGGCACGGCGTTCCGCGAGGTGGGCGACCATCAGGTGGTGGGCCTGGTGGTGGTCGGGGTGACGGGCACGGACTTCTTCGAAGAGCCGGACCACCTCGGCGTCGCCGCCTTGCCGGGCCACCTCGGGGCCGTCGTACCCGTCCTGCCGGGCCGCCTCGGCGTCGTCATACCCCTCCCCCCGTACCAGCCCCGCGTCCTCTCCCCCGCCCCCGCGGAACAGGGCCAGCCGCAGGAGGCCCAGCCATGGGGTCGGGTCGGTGGGGGCCAGGTCGGCGGCGATGCGGCAGGCCGCGCGGGCGTCGTCGTACCCCTCGGTCCTGCCCCGTACCGTGCGGTGGACGAGGGTCAGGGCGCGGAGGGTGGCCGCGTCGGCGTTGTCCGGTTCGGCGTGCAGCCAGTCCGTGGCCGCGGTGTCCGGTTCCAGGGCGAGGACGGCGGCTCGGTGGCCTCGGCGGTCCCAGTCGTCGCCCGTGCGGGCCAGCAGCGTGCGGGCGGCCTGCCAGCGGCCCTGCGCCAACGCGGCGCGGGCGACGCCGAGTTCCGCGTCGTCGAGGGTGGCGTCGAGGATCCTGGGCTCGCGTTCGCGACCGGGAACCGGGGAAGGCGGGGGTGGGGGCACCGCGGGTTTTCCTCGTCCTCCTGGCGCGACACTGGTTGCCGTCGGCCTGCGATCGGCCGATCACGCACAGCAAAGCCCCAGGCAGTGGTCAGCGTCAAGGGCCGGGGGAACATGACACGTATCAAGTGGCGGTCCGCACAAGGGACTTGTCCGGGTGATCGGCGAGGTGGGCGCGCTGGTCGGGGGGTGTGCGCGGCGTCCGACGCGGGTGGTGCGTATGGCGCGAACGTGACGAGGGTGTGGCGTACGCCATGGCGCTGCGAGGCCGCGCGCCCCACGATGGCGGTACGGCCGTACCCCCCGCGTGCTTTGCTTCACGTTGCTTCCTGGTGGGGTCGCGGCCGGCGTCGGGGCCCCGGTCCCGGGGTACCCGTAGGAGTCGTTCTCGTACTACCCGGGAACGGTCGTAGCTCCTGAGTACTACAGTCGGCTCACGACGACCGTGGCCCGACCGGATGATCATCGAGGTACGCAGCGTGTCGGTTCTGGTTCTGACTCTCGCCGTGAGCGCCGCCTGCTGTCTGGGTTTCGGGTTCGTCCTCCAGCAGCAGGCCGCGCAGCGGGCGCCGCTCGGTGACTTCCTCTCGCCGCGCCTGCTGCTCGACCTCGTACGGGTGCCGCGCTGGCTCGGCGGGCTCGCGCTGATGGTCGCCGGGATGGTGCTCGGCGCGGTCGCGCTGGGGCAGGGCGAGGTGTCCCTCGTCGAGCCGCTGCTCGCGACGAACCTGCTCTTCGCGCTCGCCCTCTCCCGCCGCTGCACCCGGCAGTCCCTCGGGCGGCAGGGGTGGGCCGGGCTCGCGCTGCTCGCGGGCGGGGTGACCGCGTTCATCGTCGCCGGCGAGCCGCGCGGGGGGCACGCCGTGGCCGATCCCTTCCGGCACTGGCTGATCATCGGCGCGATGATCGGGCTCGCGCTGCTGCTCACGACGTACGCGAAGCGGTCCCGGCTCAGCTCCGGGCCCGTGCTGCTCGCGCTCGCCGCCGGGTTGCTGTACGGCGTCCAGGACGCGTTGACGCGGGTCAGCGGCGAGCGGTTCGCGGCCGGCGGGGTCGTCGAACTCCTCACCGGGTGGCAGCCGTACGCCGTCCTCGCGCTCGGCGTGACCGGGCTCGTCCTCGTCCAGAGCGCGTTCGAGACGGCGCCGCTGCGGATGTCCCTGCCGGCCCTCACCGCCGCGCAGCCGCTCGCCGGGATCATCTGCGGGGTGGGCTTCCTCGGCGACCGGCTGCGGACGGACACGGGGGCGTTGGCCTGGGAGGCGGCGGGGTTGGCGGGGATCGTCGCGGGGATCGTGCTGCTGGGCTTGCATCCGGCGATGCCGCAGGGGGTGGCGGTGCGGGAGCGGGTTCTTCAGCCGCGGTGAGGGGTGGGGTGGGCGGGACGGGGCTGCGGGGTCAGCCAGGTCGGGGGCGGCGGGCAGTCGAGGGGCGGGCGGCGAGGCGGGGCTCCGGGGCCGCCGAAATCGGAGGGCTCAGGGCAGTCGAGAGGGCGGGCGGCGAGGCAGGTGGGATGAGGGGTCTGCGACAACCGGAATCGGAAGGGTCCGGGCAGTCGGAGGCGGGCGGCGGGGCAGGGCTGCGGGGCCGGCGAGATCGGAGTCGGGGGCGGGCGGCGAGGCGGGGGTGGGATCTGGGGATCTGCGGTAACTGGGATCGGGCGAGGAACCGGGTTAAGGCCAGGCCAGGGAAGGAATGCTCCGGGGCCGGAGCCGGGGAGCTTCGGACCAGGGCTGGGCGCGGCTCCCTGCCGAGGCCAGGGGCGGCTCCCGGCGGCGGGCCCGACTGAAGATCAGAAGGATCTGCGGCAACCGGGAGCAAGCACGGCTCCGCGCCAGGGCCAGGGGCAGGGACACGGAAGGCTCCACGGCCGAGGCCGGGGCGAGACTCGCGGCAAGCTGGTTCGGGGGGCCGGGCGATGTTTCGGGTCACCCGTCCGGCGCGGTGCCCGGCGATCCGGTGCGGGCGGGCGCTCGGCGATCCAGTGCGGGCCGATGCTCGCCGATCCAGCACAGGTGCTCGGCGTTCCCGTGTGGGCGCTCAACGTGCTGCCCGGGAGCCGCCGTTCGGACCGCCGGCCCCAGGTGGCTGCTTGGATGGTGCCATGAGCGCTGCTGACGAAATCCTCGACATCGTCGACGAACGGGACAACGTGATCGGGCAGTTGCCCCGCGGGGAGGTGTACGCGGACGGGCTCAGGCACCGGTGTGTGTTCATCCAGGCGCGCGACGCCGAGGGGCGACTGTTCGTGCACCGGCGGACCCCGACGAAGCTGGTGTTTCCCTCCCTGTACGACATGTTCGTGGGCGGGGTCGTCGGAGCCGGGGAAGGGTACGACGAGGCCGCGCTGCGGGAGGCCGAGGAGGAGCTCGGGGTGAGCGGGCTGCCGCAGCCGGAGTTCCTTTTCAAGTTCCTGTACGACGACGGGGCGGGGCGGAGCTGGTGGTCCGCCGTGTACGAGGTGCTGTGCGACCTGCCGGTCCTCCCCCAGGTCGAGGAGGTCGAGTGGTACGGGTTCCTGTCCGAGGAGGAGGTCGAGGGGCGGCTCCAGGAGTGGGAGTGGGTGCCGGACGGGCTCGCGGCGTACGGGCGGCTCAAGGAGTTCCGGCGCCGCTGAGGGGGCTGGTGCCGGAGACGTCCCAGGTCCGGGGGGTGCCGGTCCAGGAGGTGGCCGGTCAGGGCGGGGGCGCTTCGCGCGGGGACGCCGATCGCCGTCAGCGCGGCGGCCGTCCGCTCCCGCGCCTCCCGCGCGAGCGGGTCGCGTACGCCCTCGCCGGTCTCCGGCACCGCTTCCGCCAGCGCGAGGAGGTCCGGCCAGGGGAGCGCCGGGCCCGGGAAGGCCCCCTCGGTCGCGGCGAGCGTACGGGGGCTGCCCGGGTGCGCGGGGTCCGTGAGGAGGCAGTCGGTGCCCGGGTCGTCGGGAGCCGCGCAGGGTGAGGTGGTGTTCGGCCGGGGCTATGCCGTGACCGGGGTGCGCGTAGCCGTTCAGCGGCGTGGGAACCTCCATGCACCGACCGTAACGGCCGCCACTGACAACGCCCCCCTCCCCGACCGCCGGGTAGGGTTTTCGGCGTGATCGATTTTGTTCGGAACGTCCGTCTGTGGTTCGCGCCCTCCGCGGTCCGCGAGGAAGGGACGACGCCGGACTACCGCTTCTCCCTCGCCAACGAACGCACGTTCCTCGCGTGGCTCCGCACCGCCATGGCCCTCGTCGGAGGCGGGTTCGCGGTCGACCAGTTCCTGCCCGACCTGCGGTGGGGGTGGCGGGTCGGGTTCGCGTTGGCGCTGCTCGTCGCGGGGGTGCTGTGCGCCGTGCGGGCGCTCAATCACTGGGTGCGGTGCGAGCGGGCGATGCGGCGGGGGGAGGATCTGCCGACGTCGCGGTTCCCGGCTGTGTTGACCCTCGTCGTGGCTCTTGTCGCGGTGGCGATGGTGGTGGTCGTCGTTCTCGGGTGGAACGAGTGAGCGGGGCGGAGGCTCCTACGGGGGCGGGGGTTCCCGATGGGGCTCGAACCTCGGACGCCGACTCCGATGATCACACCGGCAAGTCGCACTCCCCCACCGCCGCCCCCGACACCCGCGACCCCGGCCTCCAGCCCGAACGTACGCGGCTCGCATGGCGCCGTACGACCCTCGCCGGCGCCGTCGCCACCGTCCTCGCGATGAAGACCTCCCTGCACGGGGGCCCCACAGTCGCCGGGTCACTGATCTGCGCGGCGTGCTGCGCCCTGTGGCTGACGTTCCTGACAGTGGCCCACCGCCGCATAGTGACCCTGTCGTCCACACCCCACCCGCCGTCCCTCACACCGCGCCTGGCCACTGCGGCGGTGCTGTGCACGGTGGCTACGGCGGTCTGCGCGGCGGCGTTGGTGGTGGTGTAGGGCGGGGGCGCACGCGCGCGGGGACCGCTACCTGGTCACGGAGACCGGCCCCGATCACGAGCGGGGGCGCACGCGCGCGGGGACCGCTGCGGCGGAAACCTCCGGCCAACCGCCCCGCCTACGCCCGCCTACACCCCGTCCTCCCCCCAGTCCACCGTCACCACGATCTTCCCCCGCGTCCGCCCCTCCTCGTTCAGCCGGTACGCCTCCGCCGCCTGGTCCAGCGGAAACGTCTGCGAGACGTGGACCGAGACGACGCCCTGTTCGGCGAGTTCCGACAGGCGGGTGAGGTCGGCCGTGTCGGGGCGGACCCAGAAGTAGCGACCGCCGTAGCCGAGGACGTCGCCGTCGGCGATGGAGGCGAGGCGGCCGTCGCCGCTGAGGACGTTGACGGAGGCCTTGAGGGCGTCGCCGCCGACCGTGTCGAGGGCCGCGTCGACGCCTTCGGGGGCGAGGCCGCGGATGCGGTCGACGAGGCCCTCGCCGTACGTCACGGGCTCGCCGCCGAGGGAGCGCACGAAGTCGTGGTTGCGTTCGCTGGCCGTGCCGATGACGCGGCAGCCGAGGTGGTGGGCGATCTGGACGGCGAGGGAGCCCACGCCGCCCGCTGCGGCGTGCACGAGGACGGTCTCGCCCCGTTTGACGCCGAGGGCGTGGACGAGGCCCTGGTAGGCCGTGAGGCCCGCCAGGGGGAGCCCCGCGGCCTCCTCGAAGGAGAGGTTGCGGGGCTTGCGGGCGAGGGTGCGGACGGGGGCGGCGACGTACTCGGCGAAGGTCCCCCGGGAGAGGAAGTCCTCGCGGACGTACCCGATGACCTCGTCGCCGACGGCGAACTCGGTGACGGAGACGCCCGGCTGGACGACGACGCCGGACACGTCCCAGCCGGGGACGACCGGGAACACCGTGTCGATGATCCCGTCGAGGTACCCCTCGCGGGCCTTCCAGTCGACGGGGTTGACGGCGGCGGCCCGTACCTTGACCAGCACGGAGTCGGGGCCGACCTTGGGCTCGCGGACGTCGCCGTACTCGAACACCTCGGGTCCGCCGTACCGGCTGTAGCTGATGGCCTTCATGGCTCCGACCCTCCGGGCTGGGTGCGCGCCACGCAAGCCGTATGCCCCGATATACGCCATATGGGCCGTTCGCGTGGCAGCCTGAGGGGAGGCAATTCCCCCACACCTCCCGAAGGTGAGCACCATGAGCGTTCTGCACCAGGAACACCCCACGCACCCCCACGCGCACGGCCCGGACTGCGGTCACACGGAGGTCCGGCACGGCGACCACGTCGACTACGCGCACGACGGCCACCTGCACCGCTCGCACGACGGCCACTGGGACGAGTGCGAGCCCGGCGGCCACGTCGCGCACGACGGCCACGACCACCGGCACGACGAGAACTGCGGCCACGCGCGCGTGCAGCACGGCGACCATGTGGACTACGTGCACGACGGGCACCGGCACGCGGAGCACGACGACCACTACGACGACCACTGACGCGTACGCGCGTACGTCCGAAAAACGCTCCTGTACGGCTCCCCGCGCACTCGCGCGGGGAGCCGTACCCCTAGGGTGGCCCCGATCACGTGGGCACCTGGCACTGGACGACATACCGACCGGTCGGCATCATGTGATCCACGTCCACCGTCGCACGCATCCAGGAGTGCCGTATGAGCACCGATCATCCACCCGGGCTCGACCTCGACCGGCTGCGCGTTCTGCTCGACAGAGAGCTGCCCGGCCTGGTCACGGGACCGCTGTCCGGGCAGCTGATCGAGGGCGGGCGCTCGAACCTGACGTACACCGTCTCGGACGGCGCGCAGCGGTGGGTCGTACGGCGGCCCCCGCTCGGGCACGTGCTGGCGACCGCGCACGACATGCGGCGCGAGCACCGGGTGATCGACGCGCTGCACCGCGAGACGGACGTACCCGTGCCGGGGCCGGTGCTGCTGTGCGAGGACGAGGAGGTGCTGGGGGCGCCGTTCTACGTCATGGAGTTCGTCGAGGGGACGCCGTACCGGACCGCCGAGGAGCTCGTGCCGCTGGGCGCCGAGCGGACGCGCGGGGTGATGCTGTCGCTCGTGGACACGCTCGTCGAGCTGCACGGCGTGGACCCCGGCGCGGTCGGGCTCGGGGACTTCGGGCGGCCGGAGGGGTTCCTGGACCGGCAGCTGCGGCGCTGGGGGAAGCAGCTGGACGCGTCCCGCAACCGGGACCTCGCGGGGATCGACGAGCTGCACTCGGCGCTCGGCCGCAGCCTGCCCGCCTCGCCCGCGCCCGCGATCGTGCACGGCGACTACCGGCTCGACAACGTCCTCGTCGGGGACGACGACCGGATCCGAGCGATTCTCGACTGGGAGATGTCCACTCTCGGCGATCCCTTGACCGATCTCGGTCTTCTCGTGATGTACAGCGTGCCGCTGGAGATGCCGGACTCGCCCGTGTCGACGACCGCCGCGGCTCCCGGGCACCCCTCCCCCGCCGAGCTGATCGAGCGCTACGCGCGCGGGTCCGGGCGGGACGTCTCCGACGTGTCCTGGTACACCGCGTTCGCCTGGTTCAAGCTCGCCGTCATCCTCGAAGGCATCCACTACCGCTACACCCTCGGCCAGACGGTCGGGCGCGGTTTCGACCGCATCGGGGAGCTCGTCCCCGTCTTCATCTCGCACGGACTGACCACTCTCCAGGAAGGCTGACCGGCATGGACTTCGCGTTCGACGCGCGCACGGAGGAGCTGCGCGGGCGGCTGCTCGCCTTCATGGACGAGTACGTCTATCCCGCCGAGGAGGTCGCGGAGGCGCAGCGTGCCGCTCTGGCGTCCCCGTGGGACACCCCGGCGGTCGTGGACGACCTCAAGGCCGAAGCGCGCCGACAGGGCCTGTGGAACCTCTTCCTGCCCGATGCCGAGTACGGTGCCGGCCTCACGAATCTCCAGTACGCGCCGCTCGCCGAGATCACCGGGCGTTCGCCGCAGCTCGCGCCGACCGTCCTGAACTGCTCCGCCCCCGACACCGGGAACATGGAGGTCCTCGCGCAGTTCGGGGACGACGCGCAGAAGAAGCAGTGGCTGGAGCCGCTGCTCGCCGGGGAGATCCGGTCCGCGTTCGCGATGACCGAGCCCGAGGTGGCCTCCTCCGACGCCACGAACATCACGACGTTCATCGAGCGCGACGGCGACGAGTACCTCGTCACGGGCCGCAAGTGGTACATCTCCGGGGCCATGAACCCCGACTGCAAGATCTTCATCGTCATGGGGAAGACCGACCCCGACGGGGCCGACATACGGCGTCAGCAGTCGATGATCCTCGTCCCGCGCGACACGCCCGGGGTGACCGTGAAGCGGGCCATGAAGGTCTTCGGGTACGAGGACCACTACCACGGCGGCCACGCGGAGGTGGTCTTCGACCACGCGCGCGTGCCGGTCACCAACCTCATCGGCGAGGAGGGCGGCGGCTTCGCCATCGCGCAGGCGCGGCTCGGCCCCGGGCGCATCCACCACTGCATGCGGCTGATCGGGATGGCCGAGCGGGCCATCGAGCTGATGTGCCGGCGTGCCGTCTCGCGCGAGGCGTTCGGGAAGGCGCTGGCCCAGCAGGGGGTCGTGCACAACTGGATCGCCGACGCGCGCGTGACGGTCGAGCAGTTGCGGCTGCTCGTGCTCAAGACGGCCTGGATGATGGACACCGTCGGCAACCGGGGCGCCCACACGGAGATCCAGTCCATCAAGATCGCGACCCCGCGCGCGGTCGTCGACATCATCGACCGGGCGATCCAGCTGCACGGCGCGGGGGGCCTGAGCCAGGACTTCCTGCTGGCCGAGCTGTACGCGGGTGCGCGCACGCTGATGATCGCGGACGGGCCGGACGAGGTGCACCAGCGGTCGCTGGCCCGGCGGGAGCTGAGGAAGTACGCGTAGGGATGCACGGGTAAGGGGCGGTCACCTGGGTGACCGCCCCTTACTCATGCGCTCCGTCAGGGTCGCGGTGCCGTCAGGGTCGCAGTGCCCTCAGCAGCAGGTCCGCGAGGTGTTCCGCGACCTCCTGCGGGCTCAGCGTCCCGTCCGTGCGGTACCACGTCGGCAGGTGGTGGACCGAGCCGAAGTGGTAGTCGACGACCAGGTCGGCCGGGGTGGCCTTCGAGAAGACGCCCGCCTCCTGACCCTCCTCCACCAGGGCCCGGAACCGCTCGTGGTAGTGGCGGCGTTCCGAGCGGACCTGCTTGTACTTCTCGGGGCTCAGGTGGTGCATGGAGCGGAAGAAGATCGCGGCGTCGTCGAGGTTCTCGATCGTCGTGACCACCACGTCGGCCGCCGCTCCGCGCAGGCGCTGCTCGATCGGCTCGTCGGCGTTCGCGAACGCGTCGAGGCGCTCCTGCTGGAGGCGCAGCACGCGCGCGTACACCTCGTGGAGGAGGTCGTCCTTGGAGCCGAAGTAGTGGTACAGCGCTCCCTTGGTGACGCCGGCCGCCTCGACGATCTCCTGGACCGAGGTGCGGTCGTAGCCCTGCTCGGCGAAGAGCCGGGTGGCGGCGGCGAGAAGCCGTTGCGGGACGGGGGTGCCGTCGTTGTCCGTCGTTCTGGGCACTGCCGCCACCTGCCTTTCTGGGGACTAATCGTTCTCTGCCGTACGGGAACGCAGTTCCCGACGCAGGATCTTCCCACTTGCCGTCTTGGGCAGCTCGGGCAGGATCTCCACCTGCCTCGGGTACTTGTAGGCGGCCAGTCTCTCCTTGCAGTACGCGGCGAGGTCGTCCGGGGTCGCGTCGGCGCCGGGACGCAGGCTGATGTAGGCGCGCACGGTCTCACCCCGGTACCCGTCGGGTACCCCCACGACGGCGGCCTCGCGGACGGCGGGGTGCGTGTACAGGACGTCCTCGACCTCGCGCGGCCACACCTTGAACCCGGACGCGTTGATCATGTCCTTCTTGCGGTCGACGACGTACAGCCACCCCTGCTCGTCCATGAACCCGATGTCCCCCGTGCGCAGTTCCCCGCCGGGGAACGTCTCGGCGGTCGCCTCGGGCCGGCGCCAGTACCCGGGTACTACCTGAGGACCACGCACGACGATCTCCCCGTGCTCCCCGAAGGGCACCTCCGCTCCGTCGTCGCCGAGGATGCGGACGACGGTGTCGGGGCCCGGCAGCCCGACGGCGAGGGTGCCGGAGACGGGGTCGACGGGCGCCTCGTGCTGGGGCGGTACGGAGGCGGCGGGCGCCGTGCACTCGGTGAGGCCGTAGCCGTTGCGGATGTACGGCCCGAAGCCGGCCCGGAACCGCTCGACCAGCGCCGGGGGCACCGGCGCGCCGCCCGAGCTGATGTGGACGAAGGAGGAGAAGTGCTCCCGGCTCGCCCCGGGGTGCGCGGCGAGGGCCATGAACGCCGTGGAGGGGCCGACGGTGTAGTGCGGCCGGTGCTCCGTGAACGCGTCCAGGACGACGCCGGGTTCGAAGCGGTACGTCAGGACGAGGGTGCCCGCGCTGTTGAGGCAGGCGCCGAGTTCGCAGACCATGCCGGTGATGTGGAACAGGGGCGCGAGGGCGTAGTACACGGGCGCGTCCGGCAGGTGCAGCCAGGCGCGCTGGCGGTCGGCGTTGGCCATGAGGTTGCCGTGCGTGTTGGTGGCGCCCTTGGGGGTACCGCTCGTACCCGAGGTGTAGCTGATCAGCCCGATGTCGGCCGGGGTGAGGGCCCGCCCCTCGGGCGCCTTGCCGCCGCGCCGGGCCACCTCGACGAGGTCGTCGGCGTCGGTGGGGTGCGGCTCGAAGCCCAGTACGCGTGTGTCGTACCGCGTCTGGAAGTCCAGTTCGCTCGCGGTCAGCGCGAACCGGACCGGCGAGCCGGCCGCCGTAGCTCTCAGGTACGAGTCCCAGGCGCGCTCCGTGCAGATCAGCGCGGTGGCCTCGGCGTCCCGCAGGACGTGGGCGACCTCGCCCGACTTGTACATGGGGTTGACGGGTACGACGATCGCGCCCGCCTTCCAGGCGCCGAGGAGCGCGAGGACGAAGTGGGGGGAGTTCTGGAGGATGACGGCGACGCGGTCGCCCTGGGCGATGCCCCGGTCGGCCAGGTACCCCGCCACGGAGTCGGTGAGGGTGTCGGTCTCGGCGTACGTGAGGCGTCCGTCGAAGTAGGTGAGGAAGGTGCGGTCGGGGGTCGTGCGTACCGCCTCGCGCAGGGCGTCGACCATCGAGTCCAGCGGGGTGACCGGGGCGCGCTGAACGTCGTCCAGGAGGGCGGTCCAGGGCTTGTCGGCGTACGTCGTCACCGGGCCGCCTCCCACTTGCGCTGGAGGCGGTTCATGGTCGCGAGCCAGCCGTCGGGGTCGGCCGCGCGGCCCTGGTAGTACCCGGCTACCTCCGGGTGCGGGAGGATCAGGAAGCGGTCGTCCTCGATGCCCCGCATGAGGGCCTCCGCCACTTCCGGGGGATCGATCGCGGTGGGCTTGAGCACCAGGTCTCCGGCGCTGCCCGACTCCTCCAGCATGTCGGTGCGTACGCCCTGGGGGCAGATCGCGTGGACCTTGAGGCCCCGGTGGCGGTACGTCAGGGAGAGCCACTCGGCGAAGGCGTACGCGCCGTGTTTGGTGACGCTGTAGGGGGCCGCGCCGACCATCGTGAGCAGGCCCGCCGCCGACACCGTCGACACGAAGCGGCCCTCGCCGCGCTCCAGCCACTCAGGGAGCAGGGCCTGGGCCGCGCGGACGTGCGCCATGACGTTGACGTCCCAGGCCAGGGCCCAGACGGCCTCCCCCGCCGACTCCGAGCCGCCCGAGCCGACGCCGGCGTTCGCGCAGTACACGTCCACCCGGCCGCCGAGCGCCTCGCGGGCCTCGTCCACGACGACCGAGGCGTCCCCTGCGACCGCGATGGCGCCGATCTCGTCCGCCACGGCCTTCGCCCTCGCGCCGTCCAGGTCGTTGACGACGACGCGTGCGCCCTCGGCGGCGAAACGGCGGGCCAGTGCGGCGCCGATGCCTCCTCCGCCTCCGGTCACGACAACTCCGGCACCTCGAACGGCTTCCACCATCGGGTCTCCTTCGACACGACACGTGCGGCTCGGAACGGGTACAGACTAACCAGTCGGTATGTGAGGGGGAAGGGGGGTCGGGAGCGGTGCGGCCCGGTGGGCGGGGTGGGGGTGGCTCCGCTGGAGTACCGGGCGTAGTGCGTGACGTATGGCCAAGTTCCGCCGTTGGCAGGACACTGCGCCCACATCACCCCGGGGGACGGAGGCCGTGATGGCCGGACCCGCAATGACTGTTTCTCCCTACTGGCAGCTCACCTTCGACGCGGACGGGGATGCCGACCCCGGCGAGCGTGATCGGCTGCCGGCCGAGGTCGGGGCCCGGAAGGTCCGGGACCTCGTGTTCTTCTCGCACGGCTGGAACAACGACCGGTCCCGTGCGACCGCGCTCTACCGGGCCTTCTTCGCGCCCTTCCCGCGGCTTGCGCCGAACGCGAAGCTCGGGTACGTGGGCGTCATGTGGCCGTCGATGCGGTTCTGCGACGAACCCATCCCCGATTTCCCGCACTTGACGGCCCGTCAGGAAAGGTGTCTGGACGGCAACACCAAGAGCGCCCTCCTGGAGACCTTCCCCGGCAAGGCGGCCACCGTCGAGCGCATCGCCCTGCTGCTCGACCGACGCCCGCCCGGCGACGCCGGGTTGGCGGAGTTCGGGGAGCTGGTGGGGCGGCTCGTGGACGCCGTGCCGGCGAGGTGCGTGACGGACACGCCGGACGAGGGGGTGCCCGCGATGCTCTCGGAGTCGGCGGCGCAGATGTGCGCGGAGTTCGCCGAGGCGCTCCACGAGGCGGACGGGACACGGGAGTTCTCGCTGCCGAACCCCTGGGACGGCGCCAAGGAGCTGCTGCGGCAGGCGACGTACTACGCGATGAAGCGCCGGGCCGGGACGGTCGGCGAGCGTGGACTCGGGCCGTTCCTGGGCAAGTTGGCGGCAGCCGTACCCGGTGTCCGGGTCCACCTGGTCGGGCACAGCTTCGGCGGCCGGCTGGTGTCGTTCGCGCTGGGCGGGCTTGCTCCCGGCGTGCGTTCGGTGAAGTCCGTGACGCTGCTCCAAGGGGCGTTCTCCCACTACGCGTTCGCGGCGAAGCTGCCGCACGACCAGGGTGCGTGCGGGGCGTTGCAGGGCAAACAGGCCCGGATCGACGGGCCGTTGGCGTGCTGCTACTCCTCGTACGACCAGGCGCTCGGGACGATGTACCCGCTGGCCTCGCGGATGGCGGGGGACGCGCGCGGGGCGGTCGGGGAGCTGCTGGGCGAGAAGTGGGGCGCCATGGGGCACAACGGGGTCCAAGCGGTGCCGGGGACAAGGGCGTTGACCCTCGCGGACGCGCTGCGGGGCCCGTTCCCGGCGTCCGGGTGCGTCAACGTGGACGCGGCGGCCGTCGTCCGCAGGGGCGGTCCCCCGTCGGGCGCGCACAGCGACATCGCGCACCCCGAACTGGCCAGGGTGGTCCTGGCGGCGGGGCGGATCGGCTGAGGCAGCGGGCGGGGCCGGGCACCCGAAGGTGAACCCGGCCCCGCCGTACGGCACTTACCGGTCGGCGCTCATCGGTGTGACGTGAACTCCACCACCTGCTGGTAGGTGGGCCGGTTCTGCCAGCTGATGTTGTAGTGCTTGATGCCTCCGAGGGGGCGCTGGAAGATCGAGTCGGCGCACCACTGGTTGCCGGCCGCGCACAGGGCGTCGCCGGGGTAGACCTGGGCGGCGGTCTTGCCGGCCGCGGTCTTCAGGGTGCTGATGAGGGTGTCGCGGCAGGCGGTCAGGACGCCGCCCCCGCAGTACTTCCGGGCCAGCGGGTCCTGGACGCTCTCACCGAGGACCGACCTGATGTCCTTGTCGACGTAGCTCCACCACCCGTACTGGAAGGAGCTGCCCGCGTGCGAGCCGGTCGGGCCGTGGGCCGCCGAAGGCGCCTCGTCCACGGGGAGGTTGGTGGTGATGGCGTTGAACAGGCCGCTGCCGAGGCCGGGTTGGAACTCGGCCTGCACGAGGAGCGGCCACCACGCGTCGAGGATACGGATCGCGTCGGCGTCGGCGTACGTCTTGGAGCCGGCCGAAGTCTCCGTGCGCTTACCGCCGTTGGCCAGCCAGGTCTGGAGCTTGGTGACCGCGGCGGCGGCCGTCGGGTCGGTCACCGCGGAGCTGTTGACGACCTTGAGGAGGTCGGGGAGGACGTCCTCGGCGCGCAGGTCGGCGAGGGCCGCGTCCGCCATCGCCTTGGTGAGGGAGGCACGGGTGACGCCGCCCGCCGCGACGAGCTTCTTCACGCGGGTCTCCAGCAGGTTGCCGCGGTGCACCGAGCCCTCGCCCCAGGGGGCGCTGGTGTAGTCCTTGGCCTGCTTGTTGTTCCAGGAGATGTAGTAGTCCTGGTCGACGGACTGCGGGTGCTGCGAAGAGGGCGTGTAGTCGGCGGTGTTGGTGGTGGGGTTCCAGTTCTTCCAGTCGTACGCCGCCTGCGCCCAGACCGGGAACTCGGCGTCGACGCCGCTCGCGCGGACCGGGTTGTCGCCGGAGTTGTAGTACGCGGTGTGCTGGGAGTCGGCGTAGAACCAGTTGAAGGTGTAGTTGATGTGCTGGACAGCCTCCTTGAAGGTGTCCGGGCCCTTCACGAAGCCGGGGTCGTTGAGCATCTGGAAGCCGATGATCGAGTCGGCCTCGTGCAGGTAGGAGGAGCGCAGGGTGGTGTAGGCGACCTTCTTGCCGCCGACGGTCGCGCGGTGGGTGACGGGGCCGTACTTGGTGCGCCACACGCGCATCGTGTACGAGCCGGCGGCGGTGCCGTCGGCGGTCGTCGGCTTCCACGCGTTCTTCTGCTCGACCTTGTCCATGGCCGTACAACTGCCGTGGTACAGGTAGTGGTAGTCGTCCTGGCAGAGTTCGACGGCGTACGTGTCGATGATGTCCTGGCCGGACGTCGTGGCACTCCAGGCGTAGTCCTGGCCCCTCCCGAGTTCCACGTACATGGAGAGACCTGCGAACGACGCGCCACGGGCGCTGATTCCGGGACCCTGGATCTCCTGGAGAAGGAGGAGCTGTGGAGCGAAGTAGCCGGTCTGGGGGCCGAAGACGGCGACGGGGTGGCCGCTGGCTGTGTGCGCGCCGCTGACGACGAGGGCGTTGGACATGCCGCGCTTGGCGGAGGTCGTCGCGGCGGCAGCGGCGGAGGCGGCGGGGCCTCCGGTGCCGGTCGCGTCGTAGATCAGCGGTTCGGCGGCGACCGTACCCGCGTCGGGGAGCGCCGCGCCCTGGGGGTTCGCGGGCTTCGTGGCGTACGGGAAGCTCTCGCCGTTGTGGACGGTGAGGACGGCCTCGGCGTCGTTGCGCTGGCGGAACGACTCCCAGACCTTGGTGCCCTCGGTGACGCCGTACTGCTCCTGCGCGGCGAGCAGGGAGATCGCGTTGTTGACCTCGCCGCCGCCCCCGGAGCCGAAGAGGGCGCCGATGACGGACGCGAGCGCCACCATGTCGGTGATCTTGAAGTGGTCGATCGTGCCGGCGTTGGTGACCGAGTCCTTGTGCCCGGTGAGGACGTACTCGCCGGGGAAGTAGCGCCCGCTGTCGGAGGCGTCGATGTAGGCGTTGATGCCGTCGAGGTAGGCGTTCACGTCGGCGAGGGCCTGCTGGCCGCGCGCCCCGCTGGTGGCGACGGCGTTGTCGATCTGCGCCTGGAGATCGGCCTCGGTGTAGGGGGCGTTGCGCCAGAACTGCTGCTCAAGGCCCTGGTTGGAGGGGTCGCCGCCGGCGAAGCCGGTGAGCTGGCCGCGGCCGACGTGGCGGAAGACGTCCATCAGCCACAGCCGGTCCTGGGCCGCCGCGTACCCGGCGCCGAACTCGGTGCCGTACCGGGTGGTGCCGGTGATGTGCGGGACGCCGGTCTTCTTGTCGCGGACGATCTTGACGTCGGTGCGGCCGGCCGGCTGGAGGGTCGAGGCGACCTGGCCCGCGGGCACGCCGAACGACGCGTCGTTGAAGAAGGTGTTGATGGTGGCGTTGGTGAGGGCGGGATAGCCCTTGGCCAGGTTGTTGTACGGGCCGAGCTGGTCCTCGGCGTGCTCGGGCTGGGTGCCGAAGGCCTGGTTGAGGATGATCTGCGCGAGGGTCGCGTTGCCGTTCTGACCGGGCGGCAGGATGTCGGAACACTGTCCGCCGCAGTAGTCGTTCGGTTCGGCCGCCTCGGCGGTGGCGACCTGGGTGAGTGGGGACAACAGACCGGCGAGGAGCGCGCATACGGTCGCGCTCTTCAGGAACCCGGGGAATCTGCCGGGAGTTCTCAGTCTGTCGAGGGGAGTTCGCCGTGGCATGTGCAGCTCCTAGCGACGGGGGTGGCCGGAAGGTTACCGCCGGTATCCCCGGGATTGAAGATGAACATGCGTCAAGTTTTTCCCGGCTTCTTACCTCGACGGGAACTGTCCTGAAATCGGATGGAGCCGAATCGAGAGTCGATACGTCTATTCGACGACGTCGCGCGAGTTCGGCGCGGCGGCGCCGAAGTGACCGAAGTACAGGTGCAGGTGTGACGGAGGTGCAAGGCGATGGCAGGTTTCCGGAGTCTGGCGAGACAGGCGCGCGATCCGCGCAGCGATCTGGCGCTGCGGCGCTACTCGCTGCGCAAGTGCCTTGAGCGGTTCGCCCCTTACGGGCACAGGGCGACCTGGGACCACCTCTCCTCGCGGGCCGGGTTCGGCCCCGAGGACCGCTCTCCCGACCCGGCGCGGCTCGTGGCCGCACTGGAGGAGCTGGAGGAGGCGCGGACGGTGTGGCTGGCGTACGAGGCGGGTTTCGCCGAACGGCGCAGGAAAGAGAAGCACGACGGACTGCGCAGGCCCGGCAGTTTCGACGACTGGCACCGGCTGACCTGGGGCGGGTTCGGCGTGGCGTGGTGCGACGACCCGCGGCTGCACCCCCGTGAGCCGCTGGCCGAGGTACTGCGCCGGCTGATCGCCGCGCTGGAGCGGGAACCGGGCGAGAGTTGCCCGGTGTGCGGTGGTGAACGGCTCCTGTGGAAGTACGACCTCGACCACGAGCCGTCGGCGGGACCGGTCTGCACGGACTGCGGCATATTGGTCCCGCGTCCGGTCCTCACGCCGGAGGCGCTGGCGTTCGCGCGCCGGGGGCGGCTGCTGGTGTCGGCGTAGTACCCGAGTGATACCCGAGAGGGAGGCGGGGGTGCGACGGGGATGCCGCACCCCCCTGATTCGGCGCGACGCCGGTTCAGTACGGCGCCGTTCAGTACGGCGCCGGTTCGGCGCGACGCCGGTACTACCCGTGTACTACCGGTGGGTCACGCCGACTTCCACGCCACCGAGAACGCCCCGCTGGACAGCGAGCCCGGCTGCGCGCGGACCGTACCGCTGCTGTTGGTCATCGTGATCTTGTCGGGCGAGGCGTTGTCCAGCGCGGAGCCGTTGGCCTTCGCGCCCGTGAAGCCGACGCTGCCGAAGTTGGCCAGTTTGGCGAGCGAGCCGTCGACCTCGGGCGCCTCGGCGATGACCTCGGCGGAGGCGTTCTGGAAGTCGGAGGAGCCCGCGTCGGTCTGGGACTTCGTCCACCCCTGGGTGGAGTCCTTCAGAGTCATCGTGAAGTTGCTGCCGTTGTAGGTCACGGTCGCGGTCAGCTTGTCGCCGCCCTTGACGGTGACGTCGTCCCACGCCGTCGAGGCGGCCGGCAGGACCTCCCACCAGGCGCCGTACACGGCCCGGCCGTTGATGCAGTCGGCCTCGGTGCCGGTCTGCTCCAGCGCGTCGTTGCCGTCGCCGTCGAGGCCGACCCAGAACGAGGAGTACGTGGTGGCCGAACCGCAGGTGACCGTCGGCTGGGTCCAGGAGGTGGTGACGGAGGTGAAGGCGCCGGAGGAGCCGGTGGCCGCGTACCCGGACCAGTTCGTGGACGTCTCCGAGGCGTTGACCTTGCCGGAGTGCTTCAGCGCGCCGTGCAGGGCGTGGTTCTCGTGGCTCTCGATGGACTGGGTGAGCCGACCCGTCGCCTGCGCGGCGGTGGTCTGCGTCGCCGCGAGCGCCGGGGTGGCGAGGGCGGCGGTGAGGGTGCCCGCTGCGAGGACGGCGAGGCTCGCGGACCTGATGCTGGACATGAACTCTCCATGTTTCCGGGGGAGGTGGGGGGACATGCGGCGGTGGTCAGCAGCTTCCGTGAGCCCTCATGGGCATGGCAAGAAGTCCGAGTGCGTTCAGTCCTGCGGGAATTGAGGGGCAATACGACCGAAACGGCGACCAGGAGAAGGTTTTAGCTTCGGGCGGTTTCGATCAAACAAGCGGAAACTTTGATCAAACATCCGGACGGCGGTCTTCCGCTCCGCGGTGCGCCCGGGCGGAGACTGGGGGATGCACGGCGAGAGACCGTTCCACGAGGAGCTGCGGGCCGCCATCGCCGCCAGCGGCCTGAGCCTGGACCGGATCCACGAGCGGCTGCGGCTGCGCGGGGTCCCGGTCTCCGCGGCGACCCTCAGCTCCTGGCAGTCGGGCCGCCACCAGCCCGAACGGCGGCGCTCCCTCTCGGCGTTGGCGGCCTTGGAGGACGTCCTGTCACTGCCGCCCGCCAGTCTCAGCGCCCGGCTGGCCCCGCCCCGGCCGCGTGGCCGGTGGCTGCCGCCGGGCGACGGGCTCCCCTCGCTCGACCGGGCCTGGCCGCTCGGGGACGCCCGGGACGCCGTCGACGTCCGGTGGGACTCCTCGCTGACCCGGCTCAGCTGCCACAACCGGGCCGAGGTCGACGGGCAGCGGCGGCTGCGGTCGCTGTCCAGCCGGCGGCTGCTGCGGGCGGAGGCCGACGGGGCGGACCGGTGGATCGCCCTCTACCGGCTCGACTCCCCCGGGCCGCTCCCCCTCGTCCGGCTCGCCGAACCCCTGCGGCTCGGGACCGTCGTCGAACTCCCCGAGGAGGGGCTGATCGTCGCCGAGATGCTCTTCGAACGGCCGCTCGCGCGAGGGGAGACGGTCATCGTGGACTACACCGTCGAACACCGGGAGCCCCGGCCGGTGACCCGGCACATCGAGACGGCCATCCATGTCCCCATGCGGGAGCACCTGTTGGAGGTGCGGTTCGATCCGCGGGCCCTGCCGTACGCCTGCTACTCCTACCGGACCACGGGACTTGAGGGGGACGGCAGGGGCGCGCGGTTCCGGCGGGAGCAGCGGCTGCGGGTGGACGCGGCGGGGGTGGTGCACGCGGTGGCGCTGGGGGCCGGGGAGTGCCGGTTCGGGATCCGGTGGGTGTGGGGGTGAAGTGGGGTTCGCACAAAGGCCGTTGACCGTAGCAGGCCGAAAACGGGTCGCTCCACCCCATTCCCGCAAGGACAGTTGGGGCCGATGAAACCGCATCCGTAGGAGCACCCCATGTCGACGCTGCGCGTCACCGCCGAAGTCCTGACCGTTCACGAGCATCCGAACGCCGACGCCCTTGAGCTGGCCCAGGTGGGCCTGTACCGCGCGGTCGTCGCCAAGGGGGCGTACCGGACCGGGGACATCGCCGTGTACATCCCCGAACAGGCCGTGCTTCCGGCCGGGTTGATCGAGGAGCTGGGGCTGACCGGGCGGCTCGCGGGCGGGAAGGCAGACCGGGTCAAGGCGGTACGGCTGCGCGGGGAGCTGTCGCAGGGGATCGTGTGCCGGCCCCGCGCGCTGGCGGGGGTCGACCTGGCGCGGGCCGCCGCCGAGGGGGCCGACTTCGCCGCGGCGCTGGGCATCACCAAGTGGGTGCCGCCGATCCCGCCGACGATGAGCGGGGACGTGGAGCCGGCGCCCGACCTCGTCCCCTGGGTGGACATCGAGAACATCCAGCGCTACCCGGACGTCTTCACGCCCGGAGAGGCCGTGGTCCTCACGGAGAAGCTGCACGGCTCGGCCTGCCTGCTGACGTACGTCGCCGACGAGGAGCGCGTGTACGTCTCCTCCAAGGGGTTCGGCGCCAAGTCCCTGGCTCTCAAGGAGGACCCGCGCAACCTGTACTGGAGAGCCGTACGCGGTCACGGCGTCCCCGAGGCCGCCGCCCGGCTCGCCGCGCGGCTGGGCGCCCGGCGGGTGGGGATCTTCGGGGAGGTGTACGGGGAGGGCGTGCAGGATCTGTCGTACGGGGCGGACGGGCGGCGCGAGTCCCTCGGGTACGCGGTGTTCGACGTGGCCGCGGAGGTCGACGGGGCCGTGCGGTGGCTGGACGCGGGGGCGGTGCTGGAGGGCGAACTGCCCCTCGTACCGCGGCTGTTCGAGGGGCCGTACGACCCTGGCCGGGTGCTGGCGCTGGCGACCGGCCGGGAGACGGTGTCCGGGAGGGAGCTGCATCTCCGGGAGGGGGTCGTGATCCGGCCCGCCGTCGAGAGGTACAGCCCCGTCGTCGGGGGGCGGGCCATCGCGAAGGCGGTGAGTCCGGCGTATCTGACGCGGAAGGGCGGGACGGAGTACGAGTGAGGGACGCCGGGCGGGGCTTCGGGGGTACGTCCGGGGAGGTGGCTCCTGAGGGGTAGCCCCGGAGGGGTAGTCCCCCCTACCCCTCCCGGTGTTCCACCACCAGCCGGGAGCCGGTGAGGCGGTTGCCGAAGACGTCGTCGGGGTTGGACAGGACGCAGGTGTCGAGGGAGAGGCAGCCGCAGCCGATGCAGTCCGTGAGGTGGTCGCGCAGGCGGTTCAACTGCTTGATGCGCTCGTCCAGTTCGGAGCGCCACGCCTTCGACAGCCGCGCCCAGTCCTCCCGCGTCGGCGTCCGCTCCTCCGGCAGCTGGGCCAGCGCCTCCCTGATCGTCGCGAGCGGTATGCCGACCCGCTGGGCCGCCCGCACGAACGCCACGCGCCGCAGGGTGTCACGGCCGTACCGGCGCTGGTTCCCGGAGGTGCGGCGGCTGGCGATCAGCCCCTTGGCCTCGTAGAAGTGCAGCGCGGACACGGCGACACCACTGCGCGCCGACAACTGGCCGACGGTCAGCTCTTGGACGTTCTCGTGGATCTGGGGCACACGTCCAGCCTAGTGGGGCGAGCGCGCCTGATCCGGTCCGTTGACAGGGTCCCACCGACCGACCATGCTAAGCAGTTGCTTAGATATCGGGACTTCGCAGCGAGAGGCCGGGACCATGGCAGAGCCGAGGATCTTCACGTCCACCGACGAGCTCAAGGCGGCGGTGGGCGAGCAGTTGGGGTACAGCGACTGGGTGGAGGTCGACCAGAAGCGGATCGACCTGTTCGCCGAGGCCACCGGGGACCACCAGTGGATCCACGTCGACCCCGAGAAGGCGGCGGCCGGGCCGTTCGGCACGACCATCGCGCACGGGTACCTGACGCTGTCGCTGCTGCCGCTGTTCGGGCCCCAGCTCATCCAGGTCGACGGCGTGAAGATGGGCGTCAACTACGGCACGAACAAGGTCCGTTTCCCCGCGCCCGTCCCGGTCGGCTCCCGGCTGCGCGCCACCGCGCGGATCAGCTCCGTCGAGGACGTCCAGGGCGGGGTGCAGATCACCCTCGCGTTCACGGTGGAGCGCGAGGGCGGCGACAAGCCGGTGTGCGCGGCGGAGTCGGTGTCGCGGTACTACCTCTAGAGGGCTACCTCTCAGGGGCTACACCCGCAGAGCTACCCCGCGGGAGCTACCCCCGGAGGGCTACTTCGGTGCCCCCACCATCCGCAGTACGAGGTCGGCGTACAGCTCGCCGACCTCCTCCGGTGTCCGCGTCCCGTTCACGTTGAACCAGCGGGCGACATCCACGCACAGGGAGAGGATCGCGAGCGTCGTCCCGCGTACGTCGATGACGTCGAACTCCCCCGAGGCGACCCCGTCGTCGAGGATGCCGCTCACCTCCGCGTTGACCTCGCGGCGCAGGGCGACGATCTCGGCGCGGGCGTCGGGGCCGAGCGCGTCGAGCTCGTACTGGACGACCCGGGCCGTCGTACGCCGTACCGCGTGCCAGCGGACGAAGGAGCTGACCGCGTCGGCGAGGCGGTCGGCGGCGCTGCCCTCGCGGCGGGCCGCGGTGCGCAGGATGCCGAGCGCCTTGTCGTGGCCGATGCGGCTGATGCGGTGGAGGAGCTCCTCCTTGGTCTTGTAGTGGATGTAGAGCGCGGCCGGGCTCATGCCGGCGCGGCTCGCGATGTCCCGGGTGGTGGTGGCGTGGTAGCCGCGCTCGGCGAACGCCTCGACCGCGGCGACGAGCAGACGCCGGGCCGCGTCGGGCGTGACCTCTTCCCACGGCTCGGCCTCGCCGCCGATCGTGTCCTGCGCCGTACTCATCGCTCACCGACCCTTCTCACAGACAGTCGCCCCACCATACCGCCGAAGGTGAGCGGGCGCTTAGCCGGGCCGGTCGGGGCGGTGTCCACGCGCGGAGTCTGCCCGCGCTCAGAGCTTCTCGAACGGGTCGTGCTCGGCGAGGAGCTTCTCCAGGCGGGCCTGGTCCACGCGGCCGACGATGCTGCTGGCCTCCTGGCGGTCGCGGATCACCTTGGCGAGGGTGA
This sequence comes from Streptomyces niveiscabiei, assembly GCF_033794345.1. NCBI lineage: Bacteria > Bacillati > Actinomycetota > Actinomycetes > Kitasatosporales > Streptomycetaceae > Streptomyces > Streptomyces niveiscabiei. Next base: position 13,899 of record NZ_JARAYJ010000005.1, on the reverse strand, counting down.
AGCAGGACGTCACCAGGTAGAGGACGGCGATCGCGAGGAAGGCCCGGACCCAGGCGTCGGCGCTGAGCTGGTAGATGCCGACGGCGGTGGCCGCCATGGCGACGGCGAAGGAGGCCACCGCCTGGCCGTAGAAGGCGGCGGTGCTCTGCTGCTTGGGTGTGTCACTCATGGGGACGAGTCTCGGCGGACGTGGCCCGCGCCACATCCGCCGTCGTACTCAGGAGGTACTCAACCAAGGGGGACCTGAGGGGGACCCGAGGGGGACCTCAGAAGGCCGATACCCCGGTCAGGGCCCGCCCGATCACCAGCTTCTGGATCTGGCTCGTCCCCTCGTACAACGTCATCACGCGCGCGTCCCGCAGCAGCTTGCCCACCGGGTACTCGTCGATGTACCCGTACCCCCCGAACACCTGGAGCGCGTTGTTCGCGGCGCGTACGGCGGCCTCGGAGGCGAAGAGCTTCGCCTTGGACGCCTCGGTGGCGAACGGCAGCCCCCGGTCGACGAGATCGGCGACGCGCCAGGTCAGCAGGCGGGCGGCGTCGACGTCGACCGCGATGTCGGTGAGCAGCTCCTGCACGAGCTGGCGGCCCGCGATCGGCGTACCGAACTGCTCGCGCTCCCCCGCGTACCCGACGGCCGCGTCCAGCGCGGCCTGCGCGATCCCGACGCAGCCGGCCGCGACGGACATCCGCCCCTTGGCCAGCGCCGACATCGCGACGGAGAACCCCTTGCCCTCCTCGCCGACCAGCGCGGACGCGGGAACGCGGACGTCCTCGAAGACCAGCTCGGCGGTGGCCTGGCCGCGCAGCCCGAGCTTGCCGTGGATCGTGCGGCGGGTGAGGCCGGGGGTGTCGGTGGGGACGAGGAACGCGGAGACGCCGCGATGGCCGGGCGCGTCGGTGGAGCGCGCGAAGAGCAGGACGACGTCGGCCCACGTGCCGTTCGTGATGAACATCTTGGTGCCGTTGACGACGTATGTGTCCCCCTCACGTACGGCCCGGGTGACGAGGTTGCCCGCGTCGGAGCCGGTGCCGGGTTCCGTCAGCCCGAAGCACCCCAGGTATGCCCCGGACGTCAGACCTGGGAGCCACTCCCGCTTCTGCTCCTCGCTCCCCCACCCGGCGATCGTCTTGGCGACGAGGCCGAGGGAGACGGAGACGATGCCGCGCACCGAGGAGTCGCCGCGCCCCAGTTCCTCGGTGACCAGGCAGTACGCGAGGTGGTCGCCGCCCGAGCCGCCGTACTCCTCGTCGATCGTGAGGCCGAGGAAGCCGACCTCGCCGAGTCTCTTGACGATGCCCCGGTCGACGGCCTCGGCGCGGTCCCAGTCGCGGACGTGCGGGGTGATCTCGCGGGCGACGAAGTCCCGGGCCAGGCGCTGGACGGCGGTCTGTTCCTCGGTGAGTTCCAGGTTCACGGTGCCGCTCCCCGATCTGTCCGGCAGTTCCGGCACCGGTTCCGGTTCCGGTTCGGTCCCGGTTCCGGTTCCGGCACCGGTTAATTACCACTGCTAGTTTTCTGGCGCAGCCCTACTATGAACGCCATGGCCCGACCGCACAAGCCCTTGCTGAGCACCGAACGGATCGTCGCCGCGGCCGGGGAGCTGATCGACGCGGAGGGGCTCGCCGCGCTCTCGACACGCCGGCTCGCCGCCGAACTCGGCGTCAGCGGACCCTCGTTGTACAACCACTTCCGCACCAAGGACGAGATCGTGGAGGCGGTCGCGGACGCGGTGAGCGCGCGGGTCGACCTGTCGATGTTCGAGGACGGCCGCGACTGGCGCACCGCGCTGCACGACTGGGCGACGTCGTACCGGGCGGCCCTGAGGGACCACCCCAACATCGTCCCCGTACTCGCCCAGGGCCCCGGTCGTAGACCCGCGGGACTACGCGTCGCCGACGCGGTGTACGGCGCGATGGTCCGGGCCGGGTGGCCCGCCGCGCAGGCGACGTCCGTCGGGGCGCTGATGCGGTACTTCGTGATGGGGTCGGCGCTGGGGTCGTTCGCGGGCGGGTTCGTGAAGGACCGCGGCGCGTACGACCCCGCCGACTACCCCCACCTCGGCCAGGCGCACTTGCTGGCCGAGCAGCAGGAGAAGGTGGACGAGCGGGCCTTCGAGACGGGGCTGACGGCTCTGCTCGACGGCCTGGAAGGGCAGTTCGGCCGGCTCAGCGCGAACGGGCCCGGTCCGCAAGGACCTTGATGGAGACCAGGGCGATCAGCGCGAGGCCGATGATGTACGCCGAGACCGACATCGACGTACCCGTCGTCTCCAGGAGCAGCACCATCACGAACGGCGCGAGTCCGCCGCCGGCGACCGCCGCGATCTGGTAGCCCAGCGAGGCTCCCGTGTAGCGCATCTCCGGGGTGAACAGCTCGGCGAACAGGGCGGCTTGGGGGCCGTACATGATGCTGAGGAAGCAGCCGGCGACGAAGGTCGAGACGGCCAGCCACAGCAGCGAGCCGGTGTCGATGAGGAGGAACATCGGTACGGCCCACAGGGCGATGCCGGCCGCGCCGAGCGCGTAGATCCTGATGCGGCCGACCTTGTCGGAGAGGGCGGCGGAGGCCGGGATCAGGACGAGTTGGGTGAGGCTGACGCAGAGGGAGACCGTCAGGACGGCGCTCCTCTTCATATCGAGGTCGCGGGTCGTGTAGTCGAGGACGCCGGTGATCAGGATGTAGAACGTCGCGGTGTTCACGGCGAAGGAGCCGCCGGCGAGGAACACCGTGCCGAGGTGGTGGCGCAGGACCGTGCGCAGCGGGGAGCCCTGCTCGGACCGCTCCTTCTTCGCCAACTCCCGCTCCGCCGCGCGGAATTCGGGGGTCTCCTCGACATGGCGGTGGATGTACCAGGCGAGGCCGAGGACGAACAGCCCTATGACGAACGGGATGCGCCAGCCCCACGCCTCGAACGCGCTCTCGCTCGTGAAGGCGCCGGCCAGCAGGAAGACGGAGTTCGCGCTCACCACGCCGATGGGGACGCCGAGTTGGACGAAGCTGCCGTAGATGCCGCGCTTGCCCTCCGGCGCGTACTCGGTCGCCAGCAGCATCGCGCCGCCCCACTGGGCGCCGACGGCGATGCCCTGCACGACGCGCAGCAGCACCAGCAGGATCGGCGCGGCCACGCCGATCGTGTCGTACGTGGGGAGCAGCCCGATGGCGGTCGTGGCGACCCCCATCAGGGTCAGCGCCAGGACCAGCATCGGTTTGCGGCCCCGCTTGTCACCCAGCTGCCCCGCGACAATCCCGCCGATCGGGCGGGCCAGGAAGCCGACGGCGAACGTCGCGAACGCGGCGAGGATCCCGGCGGTGGAACTCCCCGACGGGAAGTAGAGGTCTCCGAGCACCAGAGCGGCGGCGATCCCGAAGACGAAGTAGTCGTACCACTCCACGGCCGAAGCGAGCGCGGCAGCCGTGGCGACCCTGCGGTGGGACGCCGGGCGGGTAGGGGTGGTACGGGGGTGAGCGGTGGGGAACGTGTCCATGCGTGCACACTCCGGGGGGTGCGGGGGACGTTCCCGGGAACATACTGACCGGACGGTATGGGGTCAACGGGGTGGACGGGAAACGGGGTGCATGACCTGTTCGGGCGTGGGGAGCCAGCCCTCAGGGAGTACGCCCGGATCGTCGGGCGGGGCGGTCACTCCGCCAGGTCCGGGAGGTGGGCCGGGGCCGGGGAGATGCGTTCGCCCTGGGGGGCGAAGACGAAGAGGTGGGCGAGGTCGACGAGGAGGGGGAGTTGGGTGCCGGGGCGGAGGTCCAGGGCGGGGGTGGTGCGGACTATCAGGTCGCCGGGTACCTGAGGGGTACGGGTAGGGGGTGGGGGCGTCGGGGGTACGGGGTGGGGGCGTAAGCGGGTCAGGAGTGGGGGTGTTCTGCGGCGGCGCGGTGGGTGGAGAGGTACGGGGCGGGGGGATTCCAGGGTGGGGACCTGGGCCGGGGTCGAGCCCGTGTCGAAGTGGGCCAGGACCTCGTGGCCCTGGAACTCGACGTGCCGGACCAGGCCGGTGATCAGGGTCTCGCCGGGGCGTGCCGCTCGGCCGGGGGCGATGCGGATCGCCTCGGAGCGCAGGCCGACGATCACCTCGCGGCCCTGCTGGACGCGGAGCAACTTGTGCTCCGGGGACAGGGGTTCGGGCAGCCGCAGCGCCTGTCTGCCGAGGCCGACCGACATCGCGCCGTCGAGCGGGGCGCGGACCACGCCGCGCAGGAGGTTGATCCGGGGCGTGCCGATGAACGCGGCGACGAAGACGTTGCGCGGCAGGGCGTAGACGTTGCGCGGCGTGTCCACCTGCTGGAGGACGCCGCCGCGCAGGACGGCGACCCGGTCGCCGAGGGACATCGCCTCGGCCTGGTCGTGCGTGACGTACAGGGTCGTGACCCCCAGCGCCGTGGTCAGCTGCGAGATCTCGGCCCGTAAGTGGGTGCGGAGCTTCGCGTCGAGGTTGGAGAGCGGCTCGTCCATCAGGAACGCGGAGGGGTGGCGGGCCAGCGCCCGGCCCATCGCGACCCGCTGGCGCTCGCCGCCGGAGAGCTGCGAGGGGTAGCGCTCCAGCAGGTCCTCGATGCCCAGCATCCGCGCGGTGGCGTCCACTTGGGGCGAGGGGTCCACGCTCGGCGAATCCATCCGCAGCGGGAAGCCGATGTTGGCGCGGCCCGTCATGTTCGGGTACAGCGCGAAGTTCTGGAACACCATCGCCATGTCCCGCCCGGACGGCGGGAGTTGGTTGGCGTACGCGCCGTCGAGCAGCAACTCCCCCTCGGTGATGTCCTCCAGACCCGCGATCATCCGCAGCACGGTCGACTTGCCGCACCCGGACGGGCCGAGCAGCACGAGGAACTCCCCCGGTTCGACGTCCAGCGTCAGCCCGTCCACGACGCGGACGCCCTTCGCGTACACCTTGCTCACGTCGTGCAGAGAGATCGCGCGTGTCATGAGACTCGTCCCCGGCGCTCGGCCGTCCCCCACGGGTCGTACGGGACGGGTGAGCAAGGGAAGCTAACGGACCGTGCGCCGGTGGGGGAAGGGATCGGGCGGCACGGTCCGAGGGGTGAGAAAGCGGACGTCCGGATTCAGTGGGGCGGGGCGCCGGCCGACCGGTCCGGGGTGCGCGAACCGCCTGCTCAGCTCCCGCGCACGCCCGTGAGACGCGCGAACACGACCGTGTTCCCCGAGTACCCCGTACGCCGGTCGTACCGCCCCGCGCACGTGATCAGCCGTAGCTCCGCCCGCCCCCGGTCCCCGTACACCTCCCGGTCGGGAAAGCTCTTCTTGTCGTACGTCGTGACCGTGTCGACCGTGTAGACGGCGGTCCGCCCGTCCGCGCGGCGTACCTCCACGAGGTGACCCGGGGTGAGCTCCTTGAGCCCGGCGAAGACGGCGCCCGCGGTGTCGGTGTCGAGGTGTCCCACGGCGACGGCGGTACCGGAGCCGCCGGGCGCGGGGCCGCCGGTGTACCAGCCGACGAGGTTGGGGTCGTCGCCGGGCGGCACGGTGAGGCGGCGGGCGCGGTCGAGGGACAGGGGCATGACGGGGGCGTCGACGTCGAGGTAGGGGATGACGAGGCGGGTGGCTCTGGAGGGGGACGGGTAGGGGGTGGCGTCCCGTGCGCCGGACGCCTTTCCCGGGTCGGCGCCGGAGGCCGGGGGCACGCTTCCCGCGCCCGGACGAGGGGGCGGGCCCGCGTTCCCGCCGCCGGGGCGCGCGGCCGACGAGGCGCTCCCCCTGCCGGAACCGGAGCCCGAGGGCCCGTTCCCCGCACCGGCGCCGGACTCCGCGAGGACGCTCTTCGCGTCGGCGCCAGGAACATGCGCGGCGCTCACCGTCGGCGGCTCCGGATCGCCCGCCCACCACACACAGCCCGTCGTCAGCGCGGCGGCCACCACGAGCGTGCGGGTGAGGCGATAGGCGCGGGTGCGGTACCAGGGGCGTACGGGGGGACGCCGCCGTCCCCGTGGGCCGGGCCCGGCGCCCGGGGAAGCGAGGGCGCCGGGGAACGGGGGCACGCGTACTGCTCCGGAGCTACGCGGCACCGTGCGGGCGACGGCGGAGCCGGAACCAGGCCACCGCGCCGACCGCGGTGACGCCGACGGCCGCCGCGCCGGTCAGCGGGCTGAAGGCGTCGGCCTTGGCGAGCCCGCCGCCGCCCGCGGGGGGACCGCCGTTGGGACCGCCCGGACCGCCCGGCGGGGGGCTGCTCGGCGGGTTGGTGGGCGGGGTGTCGGGGCAGTCGACCTTGAAGACCTTCATCTTGCCCGCGCCGTTGCCGTCGACGATCTTCCAGGTCAGCTTGTACTGCCCGGTCGGCAGCAGCAGGTTCTCGGTGACGCCCGCGCCGCCCGTCAGGGTGAGGGAGTCGGAGAGCGTGGCGGTGGAGCCGGACTGTCCGCCCTGCGGCTGGATCGTCCAGTCGATGCCCTGGGCGGTGTCGAAGTTGAAGGCGTCCAGGTAGAACCGGCAGACCTTCGGCTGGTTGGCCTGGGCGGCGATCGCGGTGTCCACCATGTGGACCTTGATGTCGCCGTTGTCACCGGGTGCGGCGACGGCGGCCGTGGCTCCCAGGAGTGTCATACCTGCGGCGGCGAGGGCCGTCAGGGCGGCGGCCCCATGGGAGGGGTACGGGCGAGAGAGATACCTGCGGGTCACACAGTCCTCCGAGTCGGATGATTGTCATCTTTTTCGGAAGCCTGTGCCCATGGCGTACGAATCGGGCGGGAGCATCGCCGTACGGGGCGTCAGTCCTCACTCTTACGGCTCAGCGAGAGGCGCCCCCGCCGCCGGGGAGGACGGTCCCTCTCAGGTACCTCGCTCTCAGGTGCCTCGCTCTCAGGTACCCCCTCTCCGTCCCCCCGAGGTTTCGGTGCCCGCAGCACCACCCCCGACGACAGCAGCAACAGCACCCCCAGCATCAGGAACGGCGCGGCGACCCCGGCGGCGCCGGCCATCAGACCCGCCCCGGCGGGCGCCGCGACCTGCGCGAGCCGGTTGCCGGTCAGGCGCAGCGCGAGGGCCGTCGAGCGGGCGGAGGCGGGGGCCGCCTGGACGACCGTCGTCATCGACAGGGGCTGGCCGACGCCGAGGCAGAAGCCGAGCGCCGCGAGGACCGTCCCAAGTACCCACACCGGTACGGGAATCGCGATCGCCGCACACAGCAGCGCGGCCAGCAGACAGGTCAGGGTGAGGAGCCACGTACGGCCGAGCAGCCGCAGCAGCGGGGTGAGGATCAGGCGGCAGGCGATGGAGGCGGCGGCGCGCAGGCTGAGGAGGAGGCCGACGGCCGTAGGAGAGATGCCGCGGTTCTCGCCGACGACGGGGAGGTACGCGGTGAGGATGTCCGTCGCGGAGAGCACCGACATGCTCACCAGCATCCCCGCGGGCACGCCCCGGGTCCGCAGGATCCCCGTCACGGACACCCGATCGCCTTGCCGCGCACGGGACTTGGGGACGGTCCCCCGGTCCTCGATCCGCCACAGCGAACCGACCGCGACGGCCGCGCCCGCCCCGGCGGCGAGCAGGGCGAGCGCGCTGGTGCCGGCCAGGTCGTCCCCGCCGATGAGGGCACCGGCGGCGACGGGTCCGGCGAGCTGGCCGAGGGAGGCGCCGATGGTGAAGTGCCCGAAGTTGCGGTCCTGTTCGTGCGGCGCGGACTGCCGGGCCACCAGCGACTGCGCGCCGATGACGAAGCTGAGGTGCCCGAGCCCCATCACGCCGCTCCAAAGAGCCATCGCCCACAGGGAGTTCGCGGCGCCGCTGAGCGCGCAGCCGCCCGCGATGAGGACGACGCCGGCCGGCAGCAGCGGGGCGCACCGCCCGTGATCCGTACGGCGGCCCAGCGGGACCGCGGCGAAGAGCGGCAGCAGCGCGTACACCCCCGCGATGACGCCGACCGCCCGCTCGTCCGCGCCCAGCGCGAGGGCCCGGTAGGAGACCGCGGGCCGGGCCATCGACACCGCCCCCTGCGCGAAGGAGAAGGCGACGACGAGCCTGAGCAGCCAGCCGCGGTTCCCGCCGGGCCTCACAAGTACCTCCAGATGTACGCCGGTTGAGCCAGGGTCCTGCGCTAGATGATCCCGAAGAGCATGCCCGCCGCGAGGATCACCAGGCAGGTGAGGCAGGCCCACTTGACGACGAACCGGGTGTGGTCGCCGAACTCGACCTTCGCCATGCCGACGAGGACGTAGACGGCGGGGACGAGCGGGCTGGACATGTGCAGCGGCTGGCCGACGAGGGAGGCGCGGGCGATCTCCAGGGAGGAGACGCCGTGCGCCTGGCCGGCCTCGGCGAGGACGGGCAGGACGCCGAAGTAGAAGCCGTCGTTGGACATGAAGTAGGTGAGCGGGAGGCTCAACAGGCCGGTGACGAAGGCCATGTGGGGGCCCATGCCGTCGGGGATGTTGTCGACGAGCCAGCGCGCCATGTGGTCGACCATGCCGGTGCCCTTGAGGACGCCGGTGAAGACGGCGGCGGCGAAGACCATGCCGGAGACGTTGAGGACGTTCTCCGCGTGGGCGGCGAGGCGGGCCTTCTGGTCGGGCATGTGGGGGAAGTTGACGGTCAGGGCGAGGGCCGCGCCGAGCAGGAACAGCACCGGGATCGGCAGCCACTCCATGATCATCGCGGTGAGGAGGGCGACCGTCAGGAGCGCGTTGAACCAGTACAGCTTGGGGCGCAGGGTGGGGCGGTCGGGGTCGAGGACCCGGAAGCCGTCGTCGTCGGAGTCCTCGGGGTCGTGCGGGTTCTCGGGGAGGGAAGCGTTGCTCTTGCCGCCAGCCGCAGTACCCGTAGTACCCGTAGTACCCGTAGTACCGGCGCCCACCAGCACCGTCTCCGTCTCCGTCTCCTTGACCAGCACCTCGTCCAGCGTCAGCACGCCGAGCCGCTTGCGCTCGCGGCGGCCGAGGACGTAGCTGAGGGCGATCACGAAGACCAGGCCGACGGCCAGCGCCGGGATCATCGGGACGAAGATGTCGCTCGCGTCGAGCTTCAGCGCGGTCGCCGCGCGGGCCGTCGGGCCGCCCCAGGGCAGCGTGTTCATCACGCCGTTGGCCATCGCGGCGACGCCGGTCATCACGACCAGGCTCATCTTGAGCCGCTTGTAGAGGGGGTACATCGCCGAGACGGTGATCATGAAGGTCGTGGAGCCGTCGCCGTCGAGGGAGACGATCGCCGCGAGGATCGCCGTACCGACGACGATCCTGAGCGGGTCGGCCTTGCAGAACTTCAGGATGCCCCGCACGATCGGGTCGAAGAGGCCGACGTCGATCATCACACCGAAGTAGACGATCGCGAACATGAGCATGGCCGCGGTGGGGGCGAGGCCGGTGACGCCGTCGATGACGTAGTCGCCGAGGTGGGCGCCCTTGCCGACGAACACGCAGAACAGCGCGGGGATCAGCACGAGCGCCGCGATCGGCGACATCTTCTTCAGCATGATCAGGACAAGGAATGTCGCGATCATGGTGAAGCCGAGGATGGTCAGCATGAGTTGGATACCTAACGTTCGCCCTTGAACATCCCACCGGGGGCTGGCGGTGCGACGACGTTAGGTGGCGCGCGAGAGTGTTAACAAGACGTTGACACGCGAGCAATAAGCGCAAAACTCCTGGTCAGGTACTAGAGCTCTAGTACTGCGGTATCAGCGGACGGGGTCCAGCTCGACGGGTACGCCGTTGAGGACCGCGTTCCCCGACAGGGGGTCCAGCAGTCGGCCGTCGAGGAGCTGGTTGACGTTGACGCCGGGATCGAGCGCGGCGTGGCTCATCCGGGTGCCGGGGCGGTCGTGGCCCCAGCCGTGCGGGAGGCTGACGACGCCGCGCCGGACCGAGTCGGTGACCTCGACGGGTGCGGTGACCGCTCCCCCGGCGCCCTTGACGCGGACGTACCCGCCGTCGGCGACACCGAGGCGTTCGGCGTCCTCGGGGTGCATGTGCAGGGTGCAGCGGTTCGAACCGCCGGTCAGAGGCGGCACGTTGTGCATCCAGCTGTTGTTGGAGCGCAGGTGGCGACGGCCCACCAGGACCAGTCCGTCGGGGAGTTGAGTCATCGCGCGGGCAAGTCGCGGGAGATCGGCGGCGATCGGCTCCGGGAACAGCTCGACCTTGCCGCTCCTCGTCTTCAGCGGCTGCGGCAGGCGCGGGCGCAGGGGGCCGAGGTCGATGCCGTGCGGGTGCGCGAGCACCTTCTCCAGGGTGACGCCGTCGGGCCGTACGCCGAAGCCGTCGCCGTACGGGCCGAGGCGCAGCATCAGGTCGAGGCGGCGCTCCACGCCGTTCTCGCCGGTGAGTTGACCGGCGAGGTCCTCCGGGTCGCGGCCGTGGGCCGGGGAGTGGGCCTCTTTGACGGCCTTGCCGAGGGTCTGGGCGATGACCATGTCGTCGACGGCGGACGGGTCGGCGCCGTGCATGCCGGTCGCGGCGAGGGTGAGGCGGGCGAGGATCTCGCTCTCGGCCATGCGGCCGGGCTCCAGCGGGATCGCGGCCCGGTTGTAGCGGACCTGCGCGCGGATCGCGAGGGTGTTGAGCGCGAAGTCGTGGTGCGGGCTCTGCGAGGGCGGCGGCGGGGGCAGGACCACGTCGGCGTGCCGGGACGTCTCGTTGAGGTAGGGGTCGACGCTGACCATGAACTCCAGCCCGGACAGGGCCTTGTCGAGCCGGTCGCCGTCGGGCGCGGACAGCACGGGGTTCGCGGCGACCGCGATCAGCGCGCGGATCGGCTCGCCCTCCGCCGTCGCCGTGTCGATCTCCTCGGCCAGCGCGGAGAGCGGCAACTCGCCCTTGGCCTCGGGATGTCGGCTCACCCTGGACCGCCACCGCCCCAGCGCGAACCCGTGGCTCGGGCCCGCCGGGCGCGGGGTCCTGTCCGTCGCCGCTTGCGGGAAGAGGGCGCCGCCGACGCGGTCGAGGTTGCCGGTGAGGATGTTGAGGACGTCCACGAGCCAGCTCGCGAGCGTGCCGTACGGGACCGTGCAGCTGCCGATCCGCGCGTACACGGCGGCAGTTGGGGCGGCTGCGAGGTCCCGGGCGAGCGTACGGATCGTGTCCGCGTCGACGTCGCAGGCGGCGGCCACGGCGTCGGGGGTGAACTCGCCGACGGCGTCGCGGAGTTCGGCCAGGCCCTGGAGGTGCGGGGTCAACTCCCCGGTCTCCACGAGGTCTTCGGCGAACAGGGTGTGCGCCATCGCCGCGAGCAGCAGGGCGTCCGTACCCGGGCGGATCGGGACGTGGCGGTCGGCGAGCTTCGCGGTGCGGGTGCGGCGCGGGTCGATGACGACGAGGGTGCCGCCGCGCGCCTTCAGCGCCTTGAGGCGGCCCGGGAAGTCGGGGGCCGTGCACAGACTCCCGTTGGACTCAAGGGGGTTGGCGCCGATCAGCAGGAGGTGGTCGGTGCGGTCGAGGTCGGGTACGGGGATGGCGTTCGCGTCGCCGAAGAGGAGGCCGGAGGAGACGTGCTTGGGCATCTGGTCCACCGTCGAGGCGGTGAAGTAGCTGCGCGTGCCGAGGCCGGCGAGCAGGACGGGCGGGTAGAGCGCGCCGGCGACGGTGTGCACGTTGGGGTTGCCCAGCACCACGCCGACCGAGTCGGCGCCGTACCGCTCGACGACGCCGCGCACCCCGGCGGCCACGGCGTCGAACGCCTCCGTCCAGGTCGCCTCCCGCAGTTCGCCGTCCCGGCGGACGAGTGGCGTCCGCAGCCGGTCGGGGTCGCCGTCGAGCGCGCCGAAGGACGCGCCCTTGGGGCACACGAAGCCCTTGCTGAACACGTCGTCCCGGTCTCCCCTGGCCCGGGTGACCGCGGTCCCCTCGATCGTGAGCGTCAGACCGCAGGTGGCCTCGCACAGGGGGCAGACACGCAGGGCGGTTCGGGACACGGGTCCTCCCGGAGAGGCGACGGCTTCGGCGCGGGTACTGGTACGCGGGTACTAGTACGCGGGTACTAGTACGTGCGTAGTGCTACTCCGAGCGTACCGACCGGTAGGTATTACGGGGAGTCCTTTGGGGCTGGTCCTTGAGAGGGAGGGGGCTACGACGCCCCCGGCCCGGCTCTCTCAGTCCAGCACCCGCGCCAGATACGCCCGCAGCAGCTGCCGCGTCTCCTCGATCACCTGCTCGTCCCCCTCGGGGGACAGGCGGAAGGCCAGGTGGACGAGGGTGTCGGCGGTCTCGACGGCGATCAGGAACGTACGGCGCAGGTCGTCGTCCGGCGTCCGGTCGAGGTACGCCGAGAGGAGTTCCGTGAGGCGGTCGGCGACGCGCGTGTTGGGCTCGGCGTGCCGGGAGCCGACCGGGATCTGGTTGCCGAAGTCGACGAGGGAGAAGCCGGGGGCGGTACGGGTCATCTCCAGGTACTCGTCGAGCACCGCGTCCATCGCCGCCCGCCAGTCCCCCGTACCGGCCCGCGCGAGGCGCTCGGTCACCCGGGCGGAGTACCTCTCCAGGTTGCGCTGGGCCAGCGCGTCGGCCATCTGCCGCTTGTTCCCGAAGAAGCGGTACACCGAGCCGATGGGCACACCGGCCCGCTGAGCGACGGCCCGCGTGGAGAGGTCGTCGTAGCCCACCTCGTCGAGGAGGTCCGCGCACGCGTCGAGGATCCTGGTCAGCCGTTCCGCACTCCGGCGCTGGACGGGCGCTCGGCGCAGCGATGTCGCTTGAGGCACGGAGTTCATGATGCCTTTCCGCCGGTGGCCGGGGTACCCCGCTCCTCGGGACGGAACGGGCCGCCGGCCACGCTCGGCCGCGCGGGGGTGCTAGTGTCCTGAGTCGGGAATTCGGTTCAGATATCCGGCGAGGCGTTCGAGGATCTCGTCCGCGGTCTTCGTCCAGACGAACGGTTTCGGGTCTTCGTTCCACATCTTGATCCAGGTGCGGATGTCCTTCTCCAGGGCCTGGACGTTCTTGTGGACGCCTCGCCGTATCTGCTTGTCGGTGAGCAGGCCGAACCACCGCTCGACCTGGTTGAGCCAGGAACTGCTGGTGGGGGTGAAGTGCACGTGGAAGCGCGGGTGTGCGGTCAGCCACCGCTGGATGGCGGGTGTCTTGTGCGTCGAGGCGTTGTCACAGATCAGGTGCACGTCCAGCCCGTCGGGCACCTCCTTGTCGATCCGCACGAGGAACTTCCTGAACTCCACGGCACGATGCCGGCGGTGGATCTGGCCGATCACCTCGCCGGTGGCGGTGTTCAGCGCGGCGAACAGGGTGGTGACACCGCCGCGCACATAGTCATGAGTACGGCGCTCGGGCATCCCCGGCATCATCGGCAGCACCGGTGCCGACCGGTCCAGCGCCTGGATCTGCGTCTTTTCGTCCACGCACAGCACCAGCGCATGCTCGGGCGGAGCGAGGTACAGCCCGACCACGTCACGGACCTTCTCGATGAACTGCGGATCCTTCGAGAGCTTGAAGGTGTTCACCAGGTGCGGCTTGAGACCGAAGGTCCGCCAGATCCGTGAGACTGCCGACTGCGACAGGCCCACCTCCTTGGCCATCGACCGCGTCGACCAGTGCGTGGCGTCCTTCGGTGCGGCTTCCAGCGTCCTGACAACCACTTCCTCGACCTGGTCGTCGGAGATCTTCCGAGGCCCGCCCGGACGCGGTTCGTCGGTCAGGCCGTCCAGCCGGTCCCGCACGAACCGGGCCCGCCACCGGCTCACCGTGTGTGCCTCGACGCCCAGCCGGTCCGCAACATCCTTGTTGGTGGCACCCGTTGCGCTCTCCAGCACGATCCGGCACCGCAGGGCCAGCGCTTGAGAGGAAGTCCGGCGCCTGGCCCAGCGGGCCAATGTCTCACGCTCGTCGTCGGTCAGCACCAGCTCGGCCTTCGGCCGTCCCGTCCTCGCCATCCGGCCATCATGCCGAACCAGCACTGACTTACGCAGCGAATTCCCGACTCAGGACACTAG